>JAFAMV010000052.1 GCA_019233055.1 Curvibacter sp. | reverse complement strand
CCTGGCGGACGACCTGGCCGGCGCCAAGCAGGCGGCGGAGGCGGCCAACCGCGCCAAATCCGACTTCCTGGCCAATATGAGCCATGAGATCCGCACGCCCATGAACGCCATCATCGGCTTCACCGAGGTGCTGCTGGAGACCCCGCTGACCGAAGCGCAGCACCAGCATGTCAGCATCATCAACCGGTCGGCGCGCTCCCTGCTGAAGCTGCTCAACGACATCCTGGACACCGCCAAGATGGAGCATGGCTCGATCGTGCTGGAGCGGCGGGACTTCTCCTTGCGTGAACTCTGCCGCGACCTGCTGGCCACCCTGCGTCTCGGGGCGGCGGCCAAACAGCTGGAACTGAGCCTGGACTACCCCGCCGACGAGCCCGAGTACTTTCTTGGCGATGCATTGCGGCTGCAGCAGGTGCTGTTGAATCTGCTGGGCAATGCGATCAAGTTCACCGAACGGGGCGGGGTGCGTCTGGTGGTGCGCGCGCGCGCCCAGGGTTTGATGCTTGAGGTGATCGATACCGGCATCGGTATACCGGCAGACCGCCTGGAGCGCATCTTCGATCCCTTTTCCCAGGCCGATGCGTCGATGACGCGGCGCTTCGGTGGCACCGGTCTGGGCACCACGATCGCCCGCCAGTTGGTGCAGTTGATGGAGGGTGATCTCACGGTGGACAGCGTGTTGGGACAGGGCAGCACCTTCACGGTCCGTCTGCCCTTGTCGCTCGGACGGCCGCCGGAGCAGGGCGGGGCCGAGGGCGGCGAGGTCGTGCTGCCGCCCCTTCGCATCCTGGTGGCCGACGATGTCGCGGCGAATCTGGAGCTGCTGTCCCTGCGCCTGGGCGGGCTCGGCCATGAGGTCGGCATGGCCCGCGATGGCGAAGAGGCCCTGAGACTGGCCCAGACCCAGGTGTTCGATGTGGTGCTCATGGACGTGCAGATGCCACTTCTGGATGGCTTGGCCGCCACACGCCGCCTGCGCCAATGGGAGCGGCAGAACGGTCGTGCAGCCGTCCCGGTGGTGGCGCTGACCGCCAGTGTCCTGGAAGAAGATCGGCGCGCCACGGCGGAGGCCGGCATGGATGGTTTTGCCGTCAAACCGGTCGAGTTGCCGCGCCTGCTGGCGGAGATCGCGCGCGTCACCGGCCGTGGGGAGACAAGGGCGGATCGACCGGCTCACCAAGGGGAGACGGTCGGACCTCAGGTTGACGCCGATGTCGAAGGCATCGACTGGCGTCGCGGCATCGCCCTCTGGGGTGACGGCAAGGCGCTGCAGACGCGCATCCACCGCTTCCTGGTCGACACCCTGGATGGGTGGGACGCGGCTGTGTCCGCTCAGGACGCGGCCGCCTTGCGTGGGGTGGCGCACCGCCTCCACGGTGCTGCCGCCAACCTGGCCCTGCCGCAGGTGCAGGCCTTGGCTGCCGAACTCGAGCTGGGGACCGGCGGCGGAGCCGAGCCGTCGCTGGATCGGTGGGCTCGGCTCAGGCAGGCGATGCAGGCGCTGCTGGCCCAGGTGACCCCTGTTGTGGAGGGGCCTGTCACGGCGCTGCCGCCGACCTCGTTGTCGGCCGAGGCGCTGCGCAGGTTGCAGGCGCAACTGCGTCGCGGTGAGTTTGACGAGGAGGCGCTGCAGGCCGTGGGGCAGGCCCTGGACGCCCCGACCGGACAGGCATTGCGGCAGGCCATGGAGCGCTTTGATTTCGACGCTGCCCTGGAGCTGGTCGACAAGCTGCTTGCCTCTCCTGTATTGAACCTCCAGCCGTGAGTCCGCCATGACCCTGAAGCCCGCCACCGATCGCCGTCCCCGGCTGCTGCTTGTGGACGATGAACCCACCAATCTGCAGGTGTTGCGGCAGATCCTGCAGGCCGACTACCGTCTTTCGTTTGCCCGTGATGGCGACAAGGCCCTCCAACTGGCGGCGCAGGAAAGGCCGCAGCTCATCTTGCTCGACGTGATGATGCCCGGCCTCAGTGGCCTGGAGGTCTGCCGCCGGCTCAAGGCCGATCCGGGCACGGCATCCATCCCGGTGATCTTCGTCACCGCGCTGGCCGACGAGAGCCATGAGGCCGAAGGCTTCGCGGTCGGCGCCGTCGACTATGTCACCAAGCCGGTCAGCCCGCCGCTGGTGCGGGCCCGGGTGCGCACACACCTGTCGCTCGTGCGGGTCGAGGATCTGAAACAAAGCCGCCTCGAGATCGTCCAGCGCCTGGGGCGTGCGGCCGAGTACAAGGACAACGAGACCGGCCTGCATGTGATCCGCATGAGCCACTATGCACGCCTGCTGGCCCTGGCCGTGGGCTACTCCGAGGAGGATGCCGATGAGCTGCTGCACGCGGCGGCCATGCATGACATCGGCAAGATCGGCGTGCCGGATGCGGTGCTGCTGAAGAAGGGCCCGCTGGACGCCGAGCAATGGGAGGTCATGCGACGCCACCCCCAGATGGGCGGCGACATCATCGGCGAGCATGGTTCCACGCTGTTGCAGATGGCTCGCCGGGTGGCCTTGACCCACCATGAGAAATGGGACGGAAGCGGCTATCCGCAGGGGCTGAAGGGCGAGGAGATCGCGCTCGAGGGGCGCATCGTGGCGATCGCCGACGTGTTCGATGCCCTGACCAACGAGCGACCCTACAAGCCGGCCTGGTCCGTGGAGCAGGCGGTGGAATTGCTGCAGGCGCAGGCGGGTCGGCATTTCGACCCTGGGCTGGTGCCGGTCTTCATCCGCCTTCTGCCGGAGATCCTGCGCATCCAGGCCCAATGGCCTGAAAAGGCTGCGGCCGCCTTGCCTCCTGCAGCGTGAGCCCCGAGGTGTGCGGCCTGCGCCCGGATCGGCTGGCTCGCCGCGGCCGGCTGCCAGCCGTCAAGGCTTCGGTCCGCGACCCGGGCCTTCCTCGTCGTCGCTCGTGGCGCCTGCCTCGGGGGCGGCCAGGCGACGGCGGCCCGCCATGATCTCGCCGAGGCGAAGGCCGGCAGGAAGTTGCCGGTGCTTGGCGTGGCCGATGCGCTGCGCGCTGTAGATGCCGGTGTGCCCGGAGAACAGGTAGCTTGCGGTGCAGGCCAGCAAGGCATAGACGCCGATGTCGGCGCCGAACAGCTCCATGGCCATGAAAGTCGAGGCCAGAGGCGTGTTGGCCGCTCCGGCAAAGACCGCCACGAAACCCAGCCCCGCCAGCAGCGGGAAGGGCAGTTGCAGCAGGGGGGCCAGGGCGTTGCCCAGCGTGGCACCGATGTAAAACAACGGCGTCACCTCACCGCCCTTGAAGCCCGAGCCCAGTGACACCACGGTGAAGGCCATCTTGCCAGCGAAGTCATACCAGGCCAGGGGCTGCACAAAGGACGAGACGATGGTCGGAATGCCCAGGCCCAGATAGCGTTCGGAAGGCAGCAGCCAGGCTGCCACCGCGATGACGATGCCGCCGGCCAGGGGTCGCAAGGGAGCCGACGCGATGCGTGAACGGGTCCAGCCGCCCAGCGTGTGGACCAGCAGTGAAAACAGGCGCCCCGCCAGGCCGAACACGGCACCGGCGAGGACGGTGGCGAGCAGGGGCCATGCCGCGATGGGGGGGATGGATGCCACGGCATAGTGCGTGTGATGCACGCCCCACAGCAGGCCGATCTGATCGGCGACAACCGCCGCAACCGTGCAGGCCAGCAGGGCGTCGTAATGCAGTCGGCCGATGGCCAGCACCTCGAGTCCGAAGACGGCACCGGCCATGGGGGTGCCGAAGACCGACGCAAAACCGGCGCTGATGCCGGCCATCAGCAGGATCCGGCGATCCGAGTGCCGCAGCTTGAACAGGTGGGTGAGCTGGTCGGCCAGCGAGGCACCCATCTGGACTGCGGTGCCTTCGCGCCCGACCGAGGCGCCGAACAGGTGAGACACCACCGTGCCGCCCAGGACCAGAGGGGCCATGCGCAGGGGAATGATCTTCTGCGGGTCGTGGATCTCGTCGATGATGAGGTTGTTGCCGGCCGCAACCGATTGCCCGTAGCGCTGGTAGATCCAGCCCACGATCATGCCCGCCAGCGGCAGGCCCCACAGGATCCAGGCATGCGCCAGCCGCCATCGGGTGGCCTCATCGAGGGCCCAGAGGAAGAAGGCCGAAGCGCTGCCGGCCAGGCAGGCCACCAGGGTCGGCAGCAGCAGCCACCGCAGCAGATAGGCCCAGGGCAGGCGGGAATCGGAACCGGGTGTGTCACGCATGTTGTCAGGGGGCGATCGGTCCGGAGCGGCCTGTGCGTGGCGGCCTCGGCGTGCGCAGCGCAGTCCAGTTCGGAGTGCGGAGTTCGCAAGCGGGCATCATAGCCGGGTTCAACTCGGGTGGGCCGGGCCCGCCGGGAAGGAAGCCGAGGGGCTGGCGTGGGCCGGCGCCGCCGACCATCCGGCAGGGGGATGCCATTGCCTCTTCCAGTCCAGAAAGACCGCGGCGGGCATCGGTTTGGCGATGCGGTAGCCCTGGGCCGAGGGGCAGCCCAGCGAGATCAAGGCCTGTCCCTGCTCGGCGGTTTCGACCCCTTCGGCGATGATGGCGCGCTGGAAGGCCGCCGCCAGGCCGATGACGCCTTTGACAATGGCCAGGTCGGTGCTGTCGTCCAGCATGTCGCGCACAAAGCTCTGGTCGATCTTGAGCACATCGACGGGCAGATGCTTCAGGTAGCTCAGCGAGGAATAGCCGGTGCCGAAGTCGTCCAGTGCAAAGCGCACGCCGAGTTCGCGGCAGGACTGCATGACGCTGGAGACCTGCTGCAGGTCTTGCAGCGCGCTGCTCTCCAGGATCTCCAGTTCCAGATGGACGGGGTCGACGGCCGGGTAGCGGCCCAGGATGTCCGCCAACCGGCTCACGAAATGGGCGCTTTGCAGGTGGTGGGCCGAAATGTTGACGCTGACCGACAGCTGGAGCCCCTGTTCATTCCATTGCTGGAGTTGCCGCAGCGCGTTCTCGATCACCCATTCGCCGACCTCCGCACTCAGCGGATGGTTGTCGATGGCCGGCAGAAAGGCCTGTGGCGACAACAGACCCTGATCCGGATGGTTCCAGCGCAGCAGGGCCTCGGCACCGAAGACCACCCCGGTGTCCATGGCGACCTTGGGCTGGTAGTAGAGCTCGAGCTCGCCCTGTTCCAGCGCGGCGCGGATCCGGTCCTGGATGGCCCGGTGCGACTTGATGGCTTCGTCCTCGAGGACATCGAACAGGTGGTAGCGGTTCTTGCCGTTCTGCTTGGCCACGTACATGGCCTGATCGGCGTGGCGCATGAGCTGGTCGGCATCGACACGGTCCTGCGGGAACAGGGTCATGCCGATGCTGGCGCTGACCTGCAGCCACTCGCCACCGAGCAGGCAGGGCATCGACGCCGACTCGAGAAGGCGGCTCAGGATGGGTTCGTAGTCCTTGCCCGATTCAAAGTCGACCAGCACGGCCACGAATTCATCGCCACCGATGCGGGCCAGGATGTCCTTTTCGCGCAGGCCGGCCTTGAGCCGGGTCGCGATCTTGACCAGCACCTCGTCGCCGACGGCATGCCCATGGCGGTCATTGATGCTCTTGAAGCCGTCCAGGTCCAGATACACCACGGCCAGCGTGGTGCGCTGCTGCAGAGCCTGGCCCATGGACTGCTGCATCAGCTCAGCCAGCAGGACCCGGTTGGGCAGGCCGGTCAAGGGATCGAAATGGGCGATCTTCTCGAGTTGTTGCTGCTGTTCCTTCATCGTGGTGATGTCGGTGAACAGGCCGACGTAATTGGCGACCTCGCCGCTGGCCGAGCGCACCGCGCTGATGGTCAGCATCTCGGCATAGATTTCGCCGTCCTTGCGCCGGTTCCAGATTTCGCCGGACCAATGCCCGGCTGTGGTGAGCGCCTGCCACATGGCCTCGTAAAAGGCCTTGCCCTGCCGGCCCGACTGCAGGATGCGGATGTTGCGGCCCAGCACCTCGTCGCGGGCATAGCCCGTGATGCGGGTGAAGGCCTGGTTGATCTCGACCACCTGGCCCCGGGCGTCGGTGATCGAGATGGCCTCGCGCGCATGGGTGAACACGCTGGCGGCCAGGTTCAGCTGCTTTTCGCGCTCCTTGCTCAGCTCGACCTCCATGGCCAGGTTCAGATTGGCCTGCGACAGCTCATGGGTGCGGGTCGCCACCTCGCGACGCAGGCGGATCGGGCTTTGCAGCAACTGGTAGGTCAGCCCCGCCAGCAGCAGTGCCGCCAGCGTGGCGGCGGCCAAACCCAGGGCATGCGCCTGTTCCGGGTACCAGCCATGGAGCGGCTCCACCGACAGCGTCCACTGGCCGTTGGGCACGTCGATGCGGGTCTCGATGGTCTGGTTCTGCAGACCCCCGCCCTCGCCGGCAATGACCTGGCGCTGGCCGGTGTCGGGGTGCACGCGCCAGAGCAGATACCGGTAGCCCTGCTCACTCAGATGGCTCAGGCGGCTCGATTCCAGCAAATCCTGGATGCGGATCAGCGCAATGGTGAAGCCCCAGAAGTGGCTTTCTCCGCTCGCATCGGGAAGGAACACCGGCAGCCGGCCCACCACGGCCATGCCGCCCTGGATCAGCTCAAAGGGGCCGGCCAGCGTCAACTGCCGCGTCTGCATGGCCAGGCGGGCCTCCTTGTTGCGGGTGGTGTCTTCGAGCAGGTTGTGGCCGATCGCCTTTTCGTTGCCCGTCAGTGGCACGATGTCCGACACGATGCCGTGGGGGGCGATCTGCAGATTGCTGATGCCGCCATAGGCATGGAGCATCTGCTGGCACAGTGGCTCGAAGCGATCGATGTGCCCCTTGCCCTGGGCAATCACCGCCGACAGTGCGTAGGTGGCCGACAGCGATCGGCCCAGGCGCTCCTCGATGGCGTGGGCCGATGCGAATGCCGCGTTGTGGGCCCGGGCCCGGGCCTCCTGCATGGCATTGCGCTCCAGTTGCTGGATGCTCCAGACCCCGACCGCCAGGGCCAGGGCAAAGACCAGGACGCTGATCAGCCAGGGGCCCGGGTGACGCCAGGAGACCCGCAGCTTGTCGGTGGGGTCTGAAGGGATGGCGACGGACATGGTGGTGCGGATCGATGGAAGAGGCGCACGCCATGCGTCCGCCGACGGTTGCCCAGGCCGACGGATTCTGCCCGTCCGTCAGCGGCGTTACTTGACCTTGCTCAAGATTTGCCGGCAATGATGGCAGATATCACGGTCCATCACGCGCTGGAGGACTTCGGTGTGGGGCCAGACAGCCACCGGCGCTCCAGTTCGTCGGGAGACAGCGGCGGCGCATAGTAGTAGCCCTGGGCCATCTCGCAGCCGTAGTCGCGCAGGAGGTCGGCCGCGACGGCCTGCTCGACCCCCTCTGCGACCACGCTCATGCCGAATTCGTGGGCCAGTCGGATGGCGCTCTGGACGATGCGCTGATTGGCTTCGTCCGATTCGAGGTTGTCGATGAAGGTCTTGTCGATCTTCAGGGTCTGCACCGGCAACTGCTTGAGGTAGGCGAGCGACGCATAGCCAGTGCCGAAGTCGTCGATCGACAGTTTGACGCCCAGGGCCCGGATGGCGCGCAGCGACTTGAGCACCTGCTCCGGGTGGCGCATCACCGCACTTTCAGTGACCTCCAGCTCCAACAGGCGTGGCGGCACCTGCTCGACCGCCAGCAGCAATTGCAGCCGCTCCACAAAGCCCTGGTCGATCAGGTTGTTGACGCTGAGATTGACCGCCACCGGCACCTCCTGGCCTGCTTCGTGCCAGCGCTTGGCCTGTCGCAGGGCGGTCTGCAAGGCGAAATGGGTGAAGGCATGGATCAGCTCCGAGTTCTCTGCCAGGGGAATGAAGGTCAAGGGCGCAATCGGACCACGCACCGGATGCCGCCACCGGGCCAGGGTTTCCACGCCCATCAGGCGTCCGTCCGCCAGGCCGACCTTGGGCTGGTAGACCAGGTTCAGGGCGCCGTCGCGCAAGGCCTTGACGAATTGGCTGCGCAGTTCCAGACGGTCGGGCGAGAAGTGGTCGCGCGCCGCCAGGTAGCGGCCGATCGGCTGCAGGTCGGACTTGGCCTGGCGCATGGCGACATCGGCGCAGCGCAACAGTTCGTCGGAGGTCCGGCCATCGTCCGGAAAACAGGCCAGGCCCAGGCTGGCCGAGAATTCAAGTTCGGTTCCCTGGATGTGCAGTGCGTCGCTGAGCGAGCTGAAGCCGGTCGGATGGGCCGGGTCGAGCCAGGTCTGGGCGGTCTCCTCGGTCGCAAAGACGGCATATTCGTCGGCGCCCAGGCGCGCCAGCAGGCTCTGCTCCCCGGGCAGGGACGCCTTCAGCCGTCGACCGATTTCCACCAGCAGCAGGTCGCCGGCGTCCTGGCCCAGGGTGTCGTTGATGCTCTTGAAGCGGTTCAGGTTGAAAAGCATCACGCAGCCCCGCTCGTCCGGATGCGCCTGGACCCACTGGTTGACTTCGCTGATGAAGGCGTCGCGGTTGAGCAGGCCGGTCAGTTTGTCATGGCTGGAGGCGTGGCGCTGGGTTTCCAACATCCATTGGAGGTTCTTCACGGTGTCGCGCAATCGTCGCCCGAGCAGCATCAGCAGGGTGCCGGAGAGCAGCAGCACGATGGCCGGGGCCAGCGATTGCCGGGCCCAGCGCACATAGAGGCTGGAAAGAGGGACGCCCACGATCACCAGAAAGGGGTAGGAGTCCGACACCGAATAGCCGAGGATGACCGATCGATTGTCAAGCTGGCTGACGCCCCTGTAGTTGCCATCGCGGGTCTTCAGCCACTGCGCCACAAGGTCGGCCCGCACGGGCGGGCCATTGACTTCTCCATTGGGATTGGGGCCGCCGATCCGGAACAAGCGCTGCCCCCGGGTGGTGGCCAGGGCCAGAAAGCTGTCCTCCAGGGTTTTCAGGGTGCTGGCGCCCTGGATCAGCCGACGGACCGCGATCAGGGCGAACACCATGTCGACCTCGCGATGGCTGTCGTTCACCGGCATGACCAGGGGGAGGTACCAGTCCTCATCGTCCGGGATCTGGATCAATGGATAAATGTCCAGGCCCTGCAGGGTAGGGCTGGGCAATTTCCCGGCCACGTCACGACCGATGGCCGAGTTGACCAGGTGCCCGTGGCGATCCATGACGAAATAGCGCTGGCTCTCGCGGTCGCGGAAACCCAGGAAATCGGACATCGGATCAAAGCGCATGGCATCCCGTGTCACCCTGAGGGACTCGTTGTTGAATGGCGACTCCGGGTCTTCGAGGTCGGCCCGGATGCCGCTGAGGCTGAGGGATGATTGGGCCAGCAGTTCGCTGACGGTGCTCTGGGTGGCCAGTGCGCTGTAGTGCACATCCCGCGTGGTGGAAGCCCAGATCTGCCAGCGATCGCGCAGCACGAAAAACAAGGTGATCGTCAGCAGAATGAGCGCGGACAGGCCCAGGTAACTGAGCGCATTCCACTTCACCACCCGATTGACATCTTGGAGCTGGCGCGACGACATGGGCATGCAGGCAGTTTCCACCACATGGGTAAAGGGCCCGGAGACGCTGGCCGAAGCCGGACCCGGAGTGGCTCCCTGGGTTCTTGTTCTTTCTTGTCCTGTAGCTCCCAGGTCCGCCGCCGGACTGGGCCAGGGAAGTTTTCTATCGCAAAGTCTACCTGCTGCCTGCCGCCTGGATCGACGTCGGGGCCGCCCATTCATGAAAAACAGGCCTGGCCCGGGATGGGGCAGGCCTGTCGGTCAGGGCGCAGGGGTCAGCGGGCGCGGCCGCTGCTCAGTCTGCGCACCACCTGGATGAAGCGGTCCACTTCCTCACAGCTGTTGTAGAAGGCCAACGACGGGCGCACCGTGGCCTCGACGCCGAAACGCCGAAGGATGGGTTGGGCGCAGTGGTGGCCGGAACGCACCGCGATGCCTTCCTCGTTGAGGGCTCGGCCCACCTCCTCGGTGGTGTAGCCCTTGAGCACGAAGGACAACACGCTGGCCTTGTCGGCTGCGGTCCCGATCAGCCTCACGCCGGGGATCGGCTGCAGGTGGTGGGTGGCGTAGGCCAGCAGATCGTGCTCGTAGCGCGCGATGTTTTCCAGGCCGATGCGCTGCACATAGTCGAGTGCGGCACCCAGTCCGACCGCATCGGCGATGTTGCCGGTGCCGGCTTCGAACTTGTTGGGCGGTGGCTGGAACAGGGTGCGCTCGAAGGTGACGTCGGCAATCATGTTGCCGCCGCCCTGCCAGGGCGGCATGGCGTCCAGCAGTTCGCGCCGGCCGTAGACCACCCCGATGCCGGTCGGCCCGAAGATCTTGTGCCCCGAGAACACGAAGAAATCGGCGCCGATCTCCTGCACATTGACACGCAAGTGGCTGACCGACTGGGCGCCGTCCACCAGTGCCCGGGCGCCGGCCGCGTGGGCCATGGCGACGATCTCGCGCACCGGCACCACCGTGCCCAGCGCATTGGAGACCTGGGTCACCGCCACGATCCTGGTGCGCGGGTTGAGCAGCTTGCGGTACTCGTCGAGCAGCACCTGGCCGGTGTCGTCGACCGGGATCACGCGGATGCGGGCTCCCTTTTCGGCCGCCAACTGCTGCCAGGGCACGATGTTGGCGTGGTGTTCCAGGTTCGAGACAATGATCTCGTCGCCGGCACCCACGTTCTGCACGCCCCAGGTCTTGGCCACCAGGTTGATCGCCTCGGTCGCTCCCCGCACGAAGATCACCTCGTCCACCGAGGCCGCGCCGAGGAAGGCTCGCACCTTTTCTCGGGCGCCTTCGTAGGCGTCCGTGGCGCGGGCGGCCAGTGCATGCGCCGCCCGGTGGATGTTGGAGTTCTCATGGGCGTAGAACCAGGCCAGCCGATCGATGACCGATTGCGGCTTGTGCGTGGTCGCGGCATTGTCGAACCAGACCAGTTGCTTGCCGTTGACACGCTCCTGCAGGATGGGGAAGTCGCGCCGCACCGCATTCACGTCGAAACCTGCCGGGCTCGGCTGTCGTGTCGCGTCGGCCTGCGGGCCGCTCAGGAAGTAGTAGCCCGAGCCACTGTTCGCATTCGACACCCCTGCTGGCGCAGGCGTCTGGCTGCCGCCGGTGCCGCGTGGGTTCTCGCCCAGCAGGGCGCGCAGGTCGTCGGCACCCGGCAGTCCGAAGGAGCGGGCGCTGACGCGGTCTTCGCGCGGTACTTCGGGCTGTTTCAGCGTGCTGGGGTAGCCACTGGATTCACCGAGGAAGTAATAGGGGGTGGAAGGCGGCTGGGCGGCCGGTGCCGGCAGAGCCTCGGGCACCCCCAGCAGCGGGCCGCCGGCCCGGCTGTCCAGGGCCGGTCCCGCCAGGACGGGCGTGTCCGGCAGGCCGTTGGGTGCGGCCGCATGGGGCTGCAGCGAGGGGGCGGACGCCACCAGCGACAGACCGCTCTGCGGGTTGTTCGGCGCCAGATTGGCACCGGGCGCCAGTGTGCCGGGCAACTGCGGGCCCTGCGTCAGCGGGCCGGTCGAGGTGCCGCCCGGCAGCAATTGGGCGGGGGCGGGCACGCCGCCCAGGGCCGACGGAGGCGTCGGTTTGGGCAGGCCTCCCGGCAGCGCGGAGAAGAACTCTCCGGCCAGGCGGGTCAGCTCCGACAGATCGGGCAGCCCTGCCGGCAACTCACTTGTAGGTGTCTGGATAGTCATGGAACTTGCCGATCTCAACATCTTCCAGAACCGCCAGGGCGTCATCCGACTGCACCACCAGGGAGCAGTACAGGCTGATCAGGTAGCTGGCGATGGCGCTGCGGTTGATGCCCATGAAGCGCACCGACAGGCCGGGGCTCTGCTCGCCGGCCAGGCCCGGTTGGTAGACGCCCACCACGCCCTGGCGCTTGTCGCCCACGCGCACCAGCAGGATCTTGGTCTTGCCGTCGGCGACCGGCACCTTGTCGCTGGGGATCAGCGGGACGCCGCGCCAGGTCAGGAACTGCGAGCCGAACAGGCTCACGGTCGGCGGCGGCACGCCGCGGCGGGTGCACTCACGGCCGAAGGCGGCGATGGCCAGCGGGTGGGTCAGGAAGAAGGCGGGCTCTTTCCAGACCTTGGTCAGGAGCTCGTCGAGATCGTCCGGGGTGGGGGCGCCGGTGAGCGGGTAGATGATCTGGTCGGGTGCGACATTGGCCAGCAGGCCGTAGTCGGCGTTGTTGATCAGTTCGCTTTCCTGCTTTTCCTTGATGGTCTCGATGGTCAGGCGCAGCTGCTCTTTGATCTGATCATGTGGGCTGCTGTAGAGGTCGCTGACACGGGTGTGCACATCGAGCACGGTCGACACGGCATTGAGGAAGTACTCGCGCGGGGCGTCTTCGTAGTCGACGAAGGTGGTGGGCAGTTCGGATTCGTCGCGCTTGGCGCAGGCGACCAGCACGTCCTCGGGGTTCTTCACCTTGTTGAGGCGATAGATGCCGGCTTCGACCGGGACCCACTGGAGCAGATGGACCAGCCAGCGCGGGCTGATGGTCGACAGGACCGGGACGGTCTTGGTGGCATTGGCCAACTGGCGTGCGGCGCTGTCACCGAGCGCCAGTTGGGAGGATGCGTTTTCCGACATGGAAGACTCCAGAGTGGTTGAGATGAGATTAAAACCGAGGGCAGTGTCTGCTGTCTGTAGCCATCCATCAACAGGCTATAGACGTCAATTCCAGGCCGGTGAGGTGTAGTTTCTGTGCCGCGCGTTCGGCCTGGGCCAGGAGGTAGCTGGGGCTCAATTCGAGGGCCGCAGCCAGTTTCTCGAGCGTGATCAGGGACGGCACGGCCTGGCCGCGCTCGAGTTCGCCGATGTAAGAGCGGTTCAGGTCGGCCTTTTCGGCCAGCAGCTCCTGCGACCAGCCGGCCTGCTCGCGCCGTTGCCGCAGTACCCGGCCGAAGGCTCGGCAAAGTGCGCTCATCCGCGCTCTCCCTGCCCGGCCTGCGAACGCGCCTGGGTGATGTGGGTGCCCGGGGCCAGGTCATGGGTCAACCAGACATTGCCGCCGACCGTCGCGCCACGGCCCAGGGTGACCCGGCCCAGCACGGTGGCGCCGGCATAGATCACCACCTCGTCTTCGACGATGGGGTGGCGGGGCTGGCCTTTCATGGGGTGGCCTTGCTCATCCACCGGGAAACTCTTGGCGCCCAGCGTCACCGCCTGGTAGACGGTGACACGGCGGCCGATCACTGCGGTCTCGCCGATCACCACGCCGGTGCCGTGATCGATGAAGAAGCCTGCTCCGATCTGGGCACCCGGGTGGATGTCGATGCCGGTCTCGGCATGGGCCTGTTCGGCCACGATGCGCGCCAGCAGGGGGGTGCCCAGCCGATGCAGCTCGTGGGCCACCCGGTGGTGGATCATGGCCAGGATGCCGGGATAGCACAGCAGCACCTCATCGACGCTGCGGGCCGCCGGATCACCTTCGTAGGCGGCGATCACATCGCTGTCGAGCAGTTCGCGCAGCCTGGGCAGGGCCGTCGCAAAGTCGCGCACCAACTGGACCGCCGCCTGTTCCAGGCGGGTTTCATGGTCGCTGTCCTGGGGCCGCTGCACATAGCCCAGTTCGAGCTTCACCTGGGCGAGCAGGGCATGCAGCACGCTGTCCAGCGTGTGGCCGACATAGAAATCCTCGCTCTCCTGGCGCAGATCGGGCGGGCCGAGCCGCATCGGGAACAGGGCGCCCCGCAGGCCGTCCATGATCTGCCCGAGGGCGCTGCGCGAGGGCAGTTCGCGGCCGCCCGGCTCGGTGGAGCGTTGCCTGGCCTCGCGCCAGCGCTGCCGCACCTCGGCCAGTTCGGTGACGATCTGATGAACGTCGAAAAGAGTGGGCTTGGATGACAGCGCAGGGGGGCTGGTCTTGGCGGCCAGGGCTTGGAGGTGGGCAGGGTAGCTCATATCGGTGCTCAGTCCTGAACCCAGGGCAGGCCATGGAAGCGCCAGCCATCGCCGTGACCCCGTTGCTGGGTGCCGTCCAGTTCGCCTTCGAAACCCTCCAGCACATTGAAGACTGCGCCAAAACCGGCCTTGGCGGCGGCTTCTGCGGCCAGGGCGGAGCGCTTGCCGCTGCGGCACAGCAGAAGAATCGGCGCCTGCTTGCCGGTCTTGGCTTCCAGTTCGCGGGTGAAGCGGGGGTTGCGCGTCAGCGCGGTGCCGGTGGCCCAGGCCACGTGCAGGCTGCCGGGCACATGGCCGACGAACTTGCGCTCTTCGGCCGATCGCACATCGACCAGCAGGGCCTGGCCGGCTTCGACCAGGGCCCAGGCCTGACGTGGGCTGACGCCCCCGCTGTAAGGCAGGCCCGAAGTTCGGGCGGCCGATCGGATCTCTTCAAGAATGCTGGGGAGGGGGTTGTCCAGCTGGGCAAGCGACATGTTCAAGGCCTTTCAGGATCTTCTGTGACAACCGTCGTGTGTGCATGGGGGTGCGGTTGTTGGATCGACTGTAGAAAGGACTCTTAAAAACTCAAACGAATCATTTGACGTTTTTAAATATGAAAAATGTCTTTGCGAAGGGCGGTCCTTGAGAAGGGGGAAAAGGAGGCGCACCACCGGCTTCGCCGGGGTGCGTCGGACCAGATCAGGCAGCCAGGGCCTGTTCGGTGTTGTTCAGCCGGTGCAGGCTGGACACGGTTTCCAGGCAGGCGCGCGCTGCTTCCTGGCCTTTGACGCCGAAATGGCGATGGAAGTATTTGCGGTGTTCCAGGTGCTCGTGGAAGTGGTGGGGGGTGAGCACCGCTGAGATGACCGGGACGTCGGTCTCGAGTTGCACCGTCATCAGCGCCTGCACGACCGTCTGGGCGACGAATTCATGGCGGTAGATGCCGCCGTCGACCACCAGGGCGCAGGTCGCGATCGCGTGGTAGCGGCCGGTGCGGGCCAGGCGCCGGGCATGCAGCGGGATCTCGAAGGCGCCGGGCACCCGGATGACGTCCACCGACGCGGCGCCCACGCCGTGGGCCTGCATTTCGGCCAGGAAGGCCGCGCGGGCCTGTTGCACGATGTCGGCATGCCAGGAGGCTTCGACAAAGGCGAAGCGGGTCCGCGGCGGCAATGGGATGGGCTCCGCAGTGGGGGCCAGCGAGGGGAGGGAATGGTCTTTCTGACTCATGGTTTCTCTCTTGTGAGGGTTGCCAAAAATCAGGGGGGCACGAGCGCGCACCACCTGCTGCGAACCAGGGTTGGCAGCAGGTGGTGCGACGCGTCGCGCTCTCTTTCATCCGGACTGTGACCGTCGGCCCCGGGATCGAACCGGGTCTGCTGACCCCGGCGAAGGGGCTTCGCCGGGCGCTCGCGGGCTTGTGCGGACCATGCCGCCATCACCGCCGGTGGGGAGTTCCACCCCGCCCTGAGAACGCTTGGCCTGCCGTCGGGGCAGGCGAGCGGATTCTAGACCTGCCTCGCCGGGTGTGCCGCGCAACCGGGCCCGATCGGGCGAAGAATTCCTTATAAAGATACTCGGATTTGGCGCTTGCCAAGGTCGCCGTATCCCTCTGGAGCCATGCACCATGGCGGTGTCTTGGGTCGGGCGGGCTGGTGCACTGCCTGGAATCGGTGGCACAATCGCGTCCGCAATAGGCCCTTCCCCAGCCACTGTCGCATCCGCCAATCGGTTCAGCCGTGTCGCGGAAGGTTTATCAACCAGCTAATGCTTCCCGCAGGGAAGCGGAGGTCCGCGGAATATGAGCGATTCTTCGTCCGTCTATCAAGCCTACCAAGGCAACACCTATCTCTTCGGAGGCAATGCGCCTTACGTCGAAGAGATGTACGAAAACTACCTGGCCAACCCCGGCAGCGTGCCCGACACCTGGCGCGACTACTTCGACGCCCTGCAGCACGTGCCCGCCGTCGACGGCAGCAATACCCGTGACGTGCCGCATCAGCCGGTCATCAACGCATTCGCCGAACTGGCCAAGCAAGGCCAGACCAAGGTGGTGGTGGCCAGCGCCGACGCCGAGATGGGCCGCAAGCGCACCGCCGTGCAACAGGTGATCGCCGCCTACCGCAATGTCGGCGCCCGCTGGGCCGATCTGGACCCGCTCAAGCGCACCGAACGCGCCAACATTCCGCAGCTCGAACTCTCCTACTACGGCTTCACCGATGCCGATCAGGAGACCGTGTTCAACATCAGCAACACCTTCTTCGGCAAGGACACCATGTCCCTGCGCGAGTTGCACAACGCCCTGCGTGAAACCTACTGCGGCACCATCGGCGCCGAGTACATGCACACCACCGACCAGGACCAGAAGGCCTGGTGGCAGAAGAAGCTCGAAAGCATCCGCAGCAAGCCCAACTTCGGCACCGACAAGAAAAAGCACATCCTCGACCGCCTGACCGCAGCCGAAGGCCTGGAGCGCTACCTGCACACCAAGTACGTGGGCCAGAAGCGCTTCTCGCTCGAAGGCGGTGAGAGCTTCATTGCGGCCATGGACGAGCTGATCCAGTCGGCCGGCGCCCAGGGCGTGCAGGAGATCGTGATCGGCATGGCCCACCGCGGCCGCCTGAACGTGCTGGTCAACACCCTGGGCAAGATGCCCAAGGATCTGTTCGCCGAATTCGACCACACCGCCCCCGAAGACCTGCCGGCCGGCGACGTCAAATACCACCAAGGCTTCAGCTCGGACGTGACCACCCCTGGCGGCCCGGTCCACCTGTCGCTGGCCTTCAACCCCTCCCACCTCGAAATCGTCAACCCGGTGGTCGAAGGCTCGGTGCGCGCCCGCATGGACCGCCGCAACGACCCCCACGGCAACCAGGTGCTGCCGGTGCTGGTGCACGGCGATGCGGCCTTCGGCGGCCAGGGCGTCAACCAGGAAACCCTGGCCCTGGCCCAGACCCGTGGCTACACCACGGGCGGCACGGTGCACATCATCATCAACAACCAGATCGGCTTCACCACCAGCGATCCGCGCGACATGCGTTCGAGCGCCTATTGCACCGACATCGTCAAGATGGTCGAGGCCCCGGTGCTGCACGTGAACGGTGACGATCCGGAAGCTGTGGTGCTGTGCATGCAGCTGGCCCTCGAGTTCCGCATGACCTTCCGCCAGGACGTGGTGGTCGACATCACCTGCTTCCGCAAGCTGGGCCACAACGAGCAGGACACCCCCAGCCTGACCCAGCCGCTGATGTACAAGAAGATTGCGGCCCATCCGGGCACCCGCCGCCTGTACGCCGACAAGCTGTCCACCCAGGGTCTGGGCGCCACGCTGGGCGACGACATGGTCAAGGAATACCGTGCCGCCATGGACGCCGGCCGCCATACCGTCGACCCGGTCCTGACCAACTTCAAGAGCAAGTTCGCCGTCGACTGGAGCCCCTACCTGGGCAAGAAGTGGACCGACTCGGGTGACACCGCCATCCCGGCTGCCGAATGGCACCGTCTGGCCACCAAGATCACCACAATCCCGGCCACGGTCACGCCGCACCAATTGGTGAAGAAGGTGTACGACGACCGTGCCGCCATGGGTCGCGGCGACATCCCGGTGGATTGGGGCATGGGCGAGCACATGGCCTTCGCCTCCCTGGTGGCCAGTGGCTACCCGGTGCGTCTGTCGGGCGAAGACTGCGGTCGCGGTACCTTCACCCACCGCCATGCCGTGATCCACGACCAAAGCCGCGAGAAGTGGGACACCGGCACCTACGTGCCGCTGCAGAACGTGGCCGAGAACCAGGCCCCCTTCGTGGTCATCGATTCGATCCTGTCCGAAGAAGCGGTGCTGGGCTTTGAATACGGCTACGCCTCGAACGACCCCAACACCCTGGTGATCTGGGAAGCCCAGTTCGGCGACTTCGCCAACGGCGCCCAGGTGGTGATCGACCAGTTCATCGCCTCGGGCGAGGTCAAGTGGGGCCGTGTCAACGGCATCACCCTGATGCTGCCGCACGGCTACGAAGGCCAGGGCCCCGAGCACAGCTCGGCCCGCCTGGAGCGTTTCATGCAGCTGTCGGCCGACACCAACATGCAGGTCTGCCAGCCGACCACGGCCAGCCAGATCTTCCACCTGCTGCGCCGCCAGATGGTGCGCAACCTGCGCAAGCCGCTGGTGATCATGACGCCCAAGTCGCTGCTGCGTAACAAGGACGCCACCTCGCCGCTGAGCGAGTTCACCAAGGGCGGCTTCCAGCCGGTCATCGGCGAGCACAAGGAAGAAGTGCTCAAGAAGGCCGACAAGGTCAAGCGCATCATCGCCTGCTCGGGCAAGGTCTATTACGACCTGGCCAAGAAGCGCGACGAAAAGGGTGCCGACGACGTGGCCATCGTCCGCGTCGAGCAGCTCTATCCCTTCCCGCACAAGTCGTTCGCGGCCGAACTGAAGAAGTTCCCCCATGCCACCGACATCGTGTGGTGCCAGGACGAGCCGCAGAACCAGGGCGCCTGGTTCTTCGTGCAGCACTACATCCACGAGAACATGCTCGACGGTCAGAAGCTGGGCTACTCGGGTCGTGCGGCCTCCGCCTCGCCGGCCGTGGGCTACTCGCACCTGCACCAGGAACAGCAGAAGGCCCTCGTGGACGGCGCCTTCAGCAAGCTCAAGGGTTTCGTGCTGACCAAGTAAATGCAGAAGGGGGCTGAACAGCCCCCGTCGAACCAGAACAAGATACCGAAAGAATTGATATGGCCATCGTAGAAGTCAAAGTCCCCCAGCTCTCCGAATCCGTGGCAGAAGCCACCATGCTGACCTGGAAGAAAAAGGCGGGTGAAGCCGTCGCCGTGGACGAAATCCTGATCGAGATCGAGACCGACAAGGTCGTGCTCGAAGTGCCGGCCCCCGCCGCCGGCGTGTTGGCCGAGATCGTGCAAGGCGACGGTGCCACCGTGGTGGCCGACCAACTGATCGCCCGCATCGACACCGAAGGCAAGGCCGGCGCCGCCGCCCCGGCTGCCGCTGCCGCCCCGGCCGCTGCCGCCGCACCCGCCGCTGCCCCGGCTGCCGCAGCCTCGACCTCCAAGGCCGATGTGGCCATGCCCGCCGCCGCCAAGCTGCTGGCCGACAACGGCCTGTCCGTGGGTGCCGTCACCGGTACCGGCAAGGACGGCCGCGTCACCAAGGGCGATGTGCTGGGTGCCGTGGCCGCCGGTGTCAAGCCGGCCGCTGCCCCATCGGTGATCCCGACCGGCGTGCCCACCAAGGCCCTGCCGCAGGTGGCCGCCCCGGCCGCTCCGAACCTGGGCGACCGCCCCGAGCAGCGCGTGCCCATGAGCCGCCTGCGTGCCCGCGTGGCCGAGCGTCTGCTGCAATCGCAGTCGACCAATGCCATCCTGACCACCTTCAACGAAGTCAACATGGCCCCGGTCATGGACATGCGCAAGAAGTTCCAGGACGCCTTCACCAAGGAACACGGCGTGAAGATCGGCTTCATGAGCTTCTTCGTCAAGGCGGCCGTGCATGCCCTGAAGAAGTTCCCGGTGCTGAACGCCTCGGTCGACGGCAACGACATCGTCTACCACGGCTACTTCGACATCGGCATCGCCGTGGGCTCGCCCCGTGGCCTGGTGGTGCCGATCCTGCGCAACGCCGACCAGATGAGCTTTGCCGACATCGAGAAGAAGATCGCTGAATTCGGCCAGAAGGCCAAGGACGGCAAGCTGGGCATCGAAGAGATGACTGGCGGCACCTTCTCCATCTCGAACGGCGGTACCTTCGGTTCCATGCTGTCCACCCCCATCATCAACCCGCCGCAGTCGGCCATCCTGGGCGTGCACGCCACCAAGGACCGTGCCGTGGTCGAGAACGGCCAGATCGTGGTCCGTCCGATGAACTACCTGGCCATGTCCTATGACCACCGCATCATCGACGGCCGCGAAGCCGTGCTGGGCCTGGTGGCCATGAAGGAAGCGCTGGAAGACCCGTCGCGCCTGCTGTTCGACATCTAAGGCCAGGACCACCGAGACCCCCCTTTGTCCCAGAAACCTGCGCGCTGCCTATCTTCTGATGGCCGCGGAGCAGGCCAAGCCAGAGATGCCGTGGAGCGGGCTTGGCCCGGCCACCGGCATCGTCCCCCTGGGGGGATGGCGCCGCAGGCGACTCAGGGGGGGTAGTTCTCAACTGATTCAAGAGATTTCATATGAGCAAACAATTTGATGTCGTCGTCATCGGCGGCGGCCCCGGCGGCTACATCGCCGCCATCCGTGCGGCTCAACTGGGTTTCCAGGTGGCCTGCATCGACGAGTGGAAGAATGACAAGGGCGGCCCGGCGCCCGGCGGCACCTGCACCAACGTCGGCTGCATCCCCTCCAAGGCCCTGCTGCAGTCGTCCGAGCATTTCGACCACGCCACGCACCACTTTGCCGACCACGGCATCTCGGTGTCCGACGTCAAGATGGACGTGGCCAAGATGATCGCCCGCAAGGACACCGTCGTGAAGCAGAACAACGACGGCATCCTGTACCTGTTCAAGAAGAACAAGGTCAGCTTCTTCCATGGTCGCGGTTCCTTCGTGAAGGCCGCTGAAGGTGGCTACGAGATCCAGGTGGCCGGCGCCGCTGAAGAGTCCGTCACCGGCAAGCACATCATCATCGCCACCGGCTCCAACGCACGGGCGTTGCCCGGCGTGCCTTTCGACGAAGTCAACGTGCTGTCCAACGACGGCGCGCTGCGTCTGGGCGCCGTGCCCAAGAAGCTGGGCCTGATCGGCTCGGGCGTGATCGGCCTTGAAATGGGCTCGGTGTGGCGCCGTCTGGGCGCCGAAGTCACCATCCTCGAAGGTCTGCCGACCTTCCTGGGTGCGGTGGACGAGCAGATCGCCAAGGAAGCCAAGAAGGCCTTCGACAAGCAAGGCCTGAAGATCGAACTCGGCGTCAAGGTCGGCGAGATCAAGAACGGCAAGAAGGGTGTCAGCGTGGCCTACACCAACGCCAAGGGCGAGGCCGTGGACCTGGAAGTGGACAAGCTGATCATCTCGATCGGCCGCGTGCCCAACACCATCGGCCTGAACACCGAAGCCGTGGGCCTGCAACTCGACGAGCGCGGCGCCATCGTGGTGAATGACGACTGCCAGACCAATCTGCCCAATGTCTGGGCGGTGGGCGACGTGGTGCGCGGCCCGATGCTGGCGCACAAGGCAGAAGAAGAAGGCGTGGCCGTGGCCGAACGCATTGCCGGCCAGCACGGCCATGTCAACTTCGCCACCATCCCCTGGGTCATCTACACCAGCCCCGAGATCGCCTGGGTGGGCCAGACCGAGCAGCAGCTCAAGGCCAGCGGCCGCGCCTACAAGGCCGGCAGCTTCCCCTTCCTGGCCAACGGCCGCGCGCGCGCCCTGGGCGACACCACCGGCATGGTGAAATTCCTGGCCGATGCCGTCACCGATGAGATCCTCGGCGTGCACATCGTCGGCCCGATGGCCAGCGAGCTGATCTCCGAGGCCGTGGTGGCCATGGAGTTCAAGGCCAGCGCCGAAGACATCGCCCGCATCTGCCACGCCCACCCCTCGCTGTCCGAAGCCACCAAGGAAGCCGCGCTGGCTGTCGACAAGCGCACGCTGAACTTCTGATCCGATGGCGCAGACCGATGCGGTTCGCTCGGCCTATGCGGCCGAGCTGCAGACGCGCGGCTTCAAGAGCGACCCGGCGCAGTTGCGCGCCGTGGACGCCTTGCAGCGCTGTGCCGATGATTGGACGGGCTACAAGGAGAAGCGCTCCAACAGCCTGAAGAAGCTCATCAACCGTCCCGAGATCCCGCGTGGGGTCTATATGTACGGCGGGGTCGGCCGGGGCAAGAGCTTCCTGATGGACTGCTTCTTCAACGCGGTGCCCTTGCGCCGCAAGGTGCGCCTGCATTTCCACGAGTTCATGCGTGAAGTACACCGCGAGCTGGTGGCCCTGCAGGGCACGGTGAATCCGCTGGATGTGCTGGGGCAACGCATTGCCAAGCGCTACAAGCTGATCTGCTTCGATGAGTTCCATGTCGCGGACATCACCGACGCCATGATCCTGCACCGGCTGCTGGTGGCCTTGTTCGACAACGGGGTCGGTTTCGTCACGACCTCCAATTTCAAGCCCGACGACCTCTACCCCGGAGGCCTGCACCGCGACCGCATTCTGCCGGCCATCGACCTGCTCAATGCGCGGCTGGAGGTGGTGAACGTCGACAACGGCACCGACTACCGGCGCCGGACGCTGGAGCAGGTCCGCACCTACCACACGCCGCTGGGCGAGCAGGCCAGCGCGGACATGCGCAATGCCTTCGACCGCCTGGCCGAGGTGAAGGACGAGGACCCGGTCATGCGCATCGAGGCCCGTGAGATCAAGGCCCTGCGCAAGGCTGGTGGCGTGGTCTGGTTCGATTTCAAGACGCTGTGCGGCGGCCCCCGCTCGCAGAACGACTACCTGGAGATCGCCACCCAGTTCCACACCGTGCTGCTCAGCGATGTGCCGCACATGCCGGTGCGCATGGCCTCGGAAGCCCGGCGCTTCACCTGGCTGGTCGACGTGTTGTATGACCGGCGGGTCAAGCTCATCATGTCGGCAGCGGTAGCGCCCGAGGCGTTGTACACCGAAGGGCCGCTGGCCCATGAGTTTCCACGCACGGTCTCGCGCCTCAACGAGATGCAGTCGGCCGAATTCCTGGCCCTGGAAAAACGCGTGGTCGATACAGGATTGACATGAAGCAGTGTGGTTTGCTGGTGCTCTTGATGCTGGCCCTGAGCGGCCTGGGTGTGCCGTGTGCGGCGACGGCCCAGGCCCAGGTCAAGGTGGAGCAGGCGGGCGAGCCGTCAGCGGAAGATCTGGAACGTGCGCGCATCGACCAGCAGCGCAGCCAGGAGATGGCCCGCCAGGCCAAGGTCGAGGCGGCCTGCTACCAGCGCTTCGCGGTCAATGACTGCCTGGTGGCGAGTCGGACGCACCATCGCGAGGTGCTCAACGACCTGAAACGCCAGGAGGCGAGCCTCAATGACCAGAAGCGCAAGCTCAGTTCGAGCGAGCAACTGCGTCGGATCGAGGACAACATCTCTTCGTCGCAACGCGACCAGGATCAGGCCGATCGGCAGCGGCAGGGGGAGCAGACCGTGCTGGACCGGCAGGCCACGGCCGACAGGAAGGCCGAGGACGTCAAGACCCAGGAGCATGACCGCCAGCAACGCCTGGCCGACCAGGTCGACCGGCGCGAGCAGGTCCAGCAGCAAGAGGCCGAACGCAAGGCCAAGGCCGCTGCGGCGCCCCAGGAACGGCAGCGCTACGAAACCAAGCTGCTGGATGCGGCGCAGCACCGCAAGCAGCTCCAGGACAACATCAACAGCCGC
>JAFAMV010000173.1 GCA_019233055.1 Curvibacter sp. | reverse complement strand
CCCCGCAGCGCCGCGATGCGCGGCGCGTCCAGCCCCAGCTCGTGCAGCACCTGCTCGGTGTGCTGGCCCAGCGCGGGCGGCGCGTTGCGCAGCACGGGCGGGTGATCGCGCAGGCGCAGCGGGCTGGCCACGCCGGTGAGGGCGGCGATGCCGTCGGGCGCGAGCTGGCCCGTGCCGTCGAGTTCGGGCCAGCGCGGCAGCGTGACGGCCAGGCCGCGCGCGCGCACCTGGGCGTCCTGGAAGGCCTGGCCGATGTCGTTGATCGGCCCGCAGGGCACGGCCTTGTCCTCCAGCAGCGCGATCCAGGCGGCGGTGCTGCGGGTGCGCGTGACCTCGGCCATGGCGGGAATCAGCAGCTCGCGGTGCTGCACGCGCAGCGGGTTGGTGGCGAAGCGCGCGTCGGCCGCCCAGTCGGGCCGGCCCGCGGCCTCGCAGAAGCGGCGGAACTGGCCGTCGTTGCCGATGGCCAGCAGCATGGCGCCGTCGGCGGTCGGGAAATCCTGGTAAGGGGCCAGACTGGGGTGGCTGTTGCCCTGGCGCGAGGGCACCTGACCGGTGTTGAGGAAGCCGGCGGCCTGGTTGGCGAGGATGGCCATGCCCACGTCGAGCAGCGACATGTCGATGTGCTGGCCCTGGCCGGTCTGGTGCCGCACGTTCAGGGCCGCCAGGATGGCGGTGGAGGCATAGACGCCGGTGAACAGGTCGGTCAGCGCCACGCCCACCCGCAGCGGGCCGCCACCGGGTTGGTCGTCGGCGCGGCCGGTGATGCTCATCATGCCGCTCATGGCCTGGATCATCAGGTCGTAGCCGGCGCGCTCGGCATAGGGGCCGTCCTGGCCGAAGCCGGTCACCGAGCAGTAGATCAGGCGCGGGTTCAGGGCCATCAGGCTGGTGTGGTCGAGGCCGTACTGCTTCAGGCCGCCCACCTTGAAGTTCTCGACCACGATGTCGGATTTCAGGGCCATCTCACGGATCAGGGCCTGGCCTTCGGCGCTGGCCATGTCGATGGTGACCGAGCGCTTGTTGCGGTTGCAGGCGGTGAAATAGCTGGCCTGGTCGGTGTTCTGGCCATCGGCGTCCTTCAGAAAGGGAGGGCCCCAATGGCGGGTGTCATCGCCGGCGCCGGGCCGCTCGATCTTCACCACGTCCGCGCCCAGATCGGCCAGGATCTGGGTGCACCACGGCCCCGCCAGCACGCGGGACAGATCCAGGACTTTGAGGCCGGCCAGGGCGCCGGGCTGAGGTGTGGGCAGTGGGGTCATATGTCCATCCATGACAAGGTCTCGGGGGCCGAAGCCCGTTCCAGGATACCGCGGAGCTGGCTCTGCCAGTCCGCAGGTATCGCCCCCTTGAGGGGCTGAGGGCCGCGGCTCCAGGCCTGCCTGCGCAGGCCTGGACGGCTCCGAAGAGCAGCACCCTCTGGGTGCTGCCCGGAGGGGGCTACACGCAGTGAGCCCCAACAGGGGGGGTCAATTCCCAAAAGCCGCGATGCCGGTCTGCGCCCGGCCCAGGATCAGGGCGTGCACATCGTGCGTGCCTTCGTAGGTGTTGACCACTTCCAGGTTCACCAGATGGCGGGCCACACCGAACTCGTCGCTGATGCCGTTGCCACCCATCATGTCGCGGGCCAGGCGGGCGATGTCCAGCGCCTTGCCGCAGGAGTTGCGCTTGATGATCGAGGTGGTCTCGACCGCAGCCGAGCCTTCGTCCTTCATGCGGCCCAGGCGCAGGCAGCCTTGCAGGCCCAGCGCGATCTCGGTCTGCATGTCGGCCAGCTTCTTCTGGATCAACTGGTTGGCGGCCAGGGGACGGCCGAACTGCTTGCGGTCCAGGGTGTACTGGCGGGCGGTGTGCCAGCAGAACTCGGCTGCGCCCAGGGCACCCCAGGCGATGCCGTAGCGGGCGCTGTTGAGGCAGGTGAAGGGGCCCTTCAGGCCCTGCACCTCGGGGAAGGCGTTTTCTTCGGGCACGAACACATCGTCCATCACGATCTCACCGGTGATCGAGGCGCGCAGGCCGACCTTGCCGTGGATGGCCGGGGCGCTCAGGCCCTTCATGCTCTTTTCGAGCACGAAGCCGCGGATCGGGCCCACGGCGCCGCCCTCGGAGACTTCCTTGGCCCAGACCACGAACACATCGGCGATCGGGCTGTTGGAGATCCACATCTTGCTGCCCTTGAGTTTGTAGCCGCCGGCCGTCTTGTAGGCGCGGGTGGCCATGCTGCCAGGGTCGGAGCCGTGGTCGGGCTCGGTCAGGCCGAAGCAGCCGATCCATTCGCCGGTGGCCAGTCTGGGCAGGTATTTCTGGCGCTGGGCTTCGGTGCCGAATTCATAGATGGGCACCATGACCAGCGAACTCTGCACGCTGGCCATCGAGCGGTAGCCCGAATCGACGCGCTCGATCTCGCGGGCGATCAGGCCGTAGGCCACGTAGTTGAGGCCGGGGCCGCCGTATTGCTCGGGGATGGTGGGGCCCAGCAGGCCCAGTTCGCCCATCTCGCGGAAGATGGCCGGATCGGTCTTTTCGTGGCGGAAGGCTTCCAGCACGCGCGGTGCCAGCTTGTCCTGGCAGTAGGCCGCGGCGGCGTCGCGGATCATGCGCTCGTCGTCGGTGAGCTGCTGGTCGAGGAGGAAGGGGTCGGCCCATTGGAAGGTGGCACGGCTCATGGCGGGGTCTCCGGTGGAATCAATCGATCGGTTCAGAAGATCAGGACGGGGCGCCTGGAAGCCCCCGTGTCTGGCTGCCTGGCATCGTAGTCGGACCGGGGTCGGGCAGCAAACGAGTATTTGACACCCAGTTATGCGGAGATGGAACAATTGGTGGCCATGCTCCACCTCCTTCGGGGAATGCAAGAACACGGAGTTACAAATACGCATGCGACGCAAGATCCCATCCACCCAGGCCCTGGCCTGTTTCGAGGCCGCCGCCCGCCATGAGAGCTACACCCGCGCGGCGCAGGAACTGGCCCTCACGCAGAGCGCGGTCTCGCGCCAGATCACGGCGCTGGAGGCGTTTCTGGGCGTGGCCCTGTTCCGGCGCACGCGCCATGGTGTGGCGCTGACGCCGGCGGGGGCCAACTACTGGCGCCAGGTGGCCCGCCGCCTGCAGGGGCTGGAGCGCGACACCCTCGATGTGATGGCGCGCCAGAGCCATGGTGGCTCCCTGGTGCTGGCGGCGGTGCCGACCTTTGCCACGCGCTGGCTGATTCCGCGCCTGCCGCAGCTGGCGCAGCGCTACCCCGACCTGGTGGTGCACATCGAGACCAGCACCCGGCCTTTTCTGTTTGCCGAGACCGAATTCGATGCGGCCCTGTACGCGGGCACCCCCGAGCAGGTGGCCAACTGGCCCGGGGTGCGTGCCTTGCGCCTGCTGTCCGAGGATGTGCTGCCGGTGTGCAGCCCGGCCTGGCTGCGCGCGCAGGGCCTGCCGCCACAGGGCCTGGAGCCCCAGGCCCTGGCGGGCTTGCCGCTGCTGCAGCAGAGCACCCGCCCCTATGGCTGGCGCCAATGGTTCGATGCCATGGGGGTGGAGGCCCCGGCCGCGATGGAGGGCCCGCGCTACGAGTTGTTTTCAATGCTGGCGGTGGCCGCCACCTGCGGCCTGGGGCTGGCCTTGATGCCGCCGCTGCTGATCGAGGCCGAACTGGCGCGCGGCGAGCTGGTGGCGGCCTGTCCACGGCCGCTGCACGGCGAACGCGGCTACTACCTGGTGACGCCGGTGCAGGACGATCCGCCGGTGCTCCACGCCTTCCGTGACTGGCTGCGCGAGGCGGCTGCGGGCGAGGGCGCCGAGGGCAGTTAGGGGGCGCTTCGCAGTTTTTAGCAATTCGATGCGCCGGCTTCATTTTGGTGGGCCTGGTTTCCGGTAGGCTGTGGCGCTTTCATCGACCGTGCGTCAAGGGATCGAAAATTGAGCGACATCCACCTGCCTGAAGAGCTGCCGGGCCTGGCACGGCGCAGACGACTGTTGGGACTTGGGCTGGCTGCCGGTGCCTGGATCGCCAGCCCGGCCCTGGCCGCACCACCCAAGGCCAAACCGAAACCGGTCGCCAAGCCGGTGGCGCATGGCAGTCCGCACACGGGCCGGGCAGTGGTCCACGGCCGCCCGGGTGCTGTGGCGCCATCCGCGCCGCACGTGGTCCAGCGCGAGCCGGCTCTGGTGCCGCGACTGACGGCCCAGACCGAGGAGGGGCCGTTCTACATCAACCCCCGCCTGCTGCGCGCCGACATCGCCGAAGGTCAGGCCGGCGTGCCGATGGAGGTGCGCTTCGTGATCATCGACCAGACCGGGCTGCCCTTCATGGGCGCCCTGGTCGACATCTGGCATTGCAATGCCCAGGGCGTGTATTCGGGTTTTGCGGGCCAGGGCGACACCCATGACATCGACGCCACGGGCCAGACCTTTCTGCGTGGCCGCCAACCGGTGGACCGCAACGGCGTGGCCGCCTTCCGCACCATCTACCCGGGCTGGACGGTGGGGCGCAGCGCGCACATCCATTTCAAGGTCTGGAACGGCGACAACGCGGTGCTGACCTCGCAGTTCTTCCTGCCCGACGCCCTGAGCGAGTACCTCTACACCCAGCTCGACGACTACCGCCGGACCCAGCCGCGCGACACCTTCAACAGCAACGACCCGGTCGCGCTGCAGGCGGGCAACAGCGTGCTGGGCTCGGTGCGCGAAGAGCGCGAACAGTATGTGACCACGCTGGCGGTGGCGGTCGACCGGGCCGCCCATCCCGAGCCCGTCGCGGCCGCCGCACTGGCCGCACCGGCCGATGCCTCGGTGCTGTCGACCGGCCCGGCAAGGGCGCGGGCGCTGGCGGTGGTACCGGGCAAGCGTTGAGACGGCCGCACGGTGTGGCGGTGGCGGCACCCGGCGTGACGGCCGGGTGACGGGCAACAGGGTTCAGCATCGGCTGGACCGCTTTACGCCAGCCCTGTCCAGGTGTGAGATCACCTGCTGCTGCAGTGAGGGGAGGTCATGGTGGATCGTTTTCCAGACGATCTCCAGGTCGACCTTGAAATACCCGTGAGCCAGGGCGTTGCGCATGTCGTTGGCCAGCGCCAATGGAAGCTCCGGATGGGCGGATGCAAACTCCGGGTGGGCGCGCTGAATGTTGCGGCTGGCTTCTCCGATCACTTCCAGATTGCGGATCACGGCGTCCTGAACCATCTGGCCGGACAGGAAATCGGTCTGGTCAAGTCCTTCCACATAGCTGCGGATGCGTTCGATGGCCTCCAGAATGTGTGCGAGGTAGTCGGGCCATCGATGAAGTTCCTCACTCATATGGGGCTGGCTTCTGCCAGGACTGCAGCGCGGAACTTGTCCGGGAGGCCGTTCGGGGTCAGCACATCCACCGGAACGCCAAGCAATTGGCGCAGTTCCACCCGGATCGCACTGATGTCGAACAGCGTCGTTTCGGGCGTCGGGTCGACAAGGATGTCCAGGTCGCTGGCTTCCGTGTCGAGGCCATGCAAGGCGGAGCCGAACACGCGGGCGTTCCTGGCATGGTGGGACTCGATCACCTGCCGGATTGCGGCACGGTGGGCGGCCAGGGCGACAGAAGGTTTCATGCCTGTTTCCCTCTCAGAATGGGGTACCGCCATTATTCAGCATCGAGTGGGCGGCGGTATCGCCATCCTGGCGGGTCGTCTGGCGTCCGAAGGCGATGGAAAGCATTGAGCGCACACCCGGATCCTGCCCCTCGGAAAAAGAAACAGGGCCCATCGGGGCCCTGCTGTCGCGGGTCTTGCAAGTCGGGTGAAAGCGCTCTGCGAGCCGCCTGCACCCCAGGCAGTTCAGCCGCCCTTCTTGGAGCGCTTGCCCGGGTTCTTCTTGCTGCGGGTGGCGACGCCACGCTCGAGGCTGATGCGCTGGCCGCGGCCCGGGGTGGGGATGCTCATGCCAGGCAGGGGCTTGGGAGCAGGAGTGCGCTTGCGGTCGGCTTCGGTGACGATTTTGTTGCCCATGGCTGTTCTCGGGTGAATAAAAAGGTTGGAAACCCTCTATTAGGCCACAATCCGCGATCCTTCTGCCAGGGCGGTGCCGAAGTCGCTCAGGGCAGGGCGGCGGTGACCACCACCTCGATGCGCCAGCCCGGGCGGGCCAGGGCGGCCTGCACCGTGGCGCGCGGCGGCGCATGGCCGGCCGGCACCCAGGCATCCCAGACCGCATTCATGCCGGGGAAATCGGCCAGGTCGGTCAGGAAGATCTGGGCCATCAGGATGTGGCTCTTGTCGGTGCCGGCGCGGGCCAGCAGGGCGTCGATGGCGGCCAGCACCTGGGCTGTCTGGCCCTGGATGTCGAGGCCGGCGTCTTCGGGCACCTGGCCGGCGAGGTAGACGGTGCCGTTGTGCACCGCCATCTCGGAGAGGCGGGCGCCGACGTCAAAGCGTTGGATCATGGTCGGAGTTTCCTGTGCGGTCCGGGTCACTCGACCTCGGCGATGAGTTCGATCTCGACGCAGGCGCCCATCGGGATCTGGGCCACGCCGAAGGCGCTGCGGGCATGGGCGCCGCGCTCGCCGAAGACCTCGCCGAAGAGTTCGCTGGCGCCGTTGGTGACCAGGTGCTGCTCGGTGAAGTCGCCGGTGGAGTTCACCAGGCTCATCAGCTTGACGATGCGCTTGACGCGGTTCAGGTCGCCCACGGCGGCATGCAGGGTGCCCATCAGGTCGATGGCCACGGCACGGGCCGCCAGCTTGCCTTCTTCGGTGGCGATCGTGCGACCGAACTGGCCGGTCCAGACCTTGCCGTCCTTCTTGGCGATGTGGCCTGACAGGAAGACCAGGTTGCCGGTGCGGGCGAAGGGCACATAGGCGGCAGCCGGCGTGGCCACCGGGGGCAGTTCGATGTTCAGGGACTTGAGTTTGTCGTAGACGCTCATGGGAGGGCTCCTGTTGCAAAACGCACATTCTCGCGTTTCGCGCGCCTCCTGGCGCCATGTCGGCCGCTAATGCCCGGTGAAAAAAGCAGCGGGCGCTATGGGTCCTATTGGATTTCGAGCGGCTCGACGGTCACGGCCACCTGCAGCGTGTGCTGGGACCCGCCATGGATCACGCCGCGCATCGGCGAGACGTCGGCATAGTCACGGCCCAGGGCCAGGGTCACGTAGTCCTCGCCGGGCGAGCGGTCGTTGGTCGGGTCGAAATCGAACCAGCCGCCGCTGCCGCCCTCGGTGGGCGGCAGGTAGACCGAGACCCAGGCGTGCGATGCGTCGCTGCCCACCAGGCGGGGCTGGCCGGGCGGCGGGGTGGTCAGCAGGTAGCCGCTGACATAGCGCGCCGGCAGGCCCAGGCAGCGCAGGCAGGCGATCATGATGTGGGCAAAATCCTGGCACACCCCCTTGCGCTGGGCCAGGGCCTCGACTGCCGGGGTGTTGATCTGGGTGCTGCTGCCGTCGTATTCGAAGTCTGTGTGGATGCGCCGCATCAGGGAATGGGCCGCCGCCAGCAGCGGCACACCGGGCGTGAACGAGGGCCTGGCATAGGCCAGGAACTCGTCGTGGCGCGGCACGTAGACCGAGGGAAAGACAAATTCGGCCGCCGGGTCGTAGCGGCCCCGGGCCCGGTAGCGGAAGCGCTCGCGCACCTGTTCCCAGGGCGGGCTGTCATCGGCACCCAGGCCGGGCAGCCCGGGCGGGCGGGTCTCGACCACGCTGTGGGCGGTCACGGCCAGGGCGTCATGGGGCGATTGCAGCGAGAAGAAGCAGCGGGTGTTGCCGAAGACGTCACGCGTCAGGCTCTGCTGGGCCACCTCGGGCTCGATCGTCAGGGTGTGGCTGATGAGTCTCTGGGTGTCGGTCTCCAGGGGGCGCAGGTGGGCCATGTGCTGGGCCGTCTCGACCTGCGGGCTGTAGTCGTAGCGGGTCTCGTGGGTGATGCCCAGTCGCATGGTTCAGGCCCCCAGGCTCTGGCGGGCGTCGCCCGAATGGGTGAAATAGAGCGCGCTGATGTCGTCCGAGATGTTGTAGGCCGCGGTGGCGCACAGGCCCAGCAGTTCACCCAGCGTGGGATGGGCATCGGTGCCGTCGGCGCTGCAGAGCTGATCCAGGCTCCAGAGCTCAGGGTTCGGGATGAGCAGCGACAGGGTGCTGAGTTGTCCCGGTGCGCTGCCGGCCAGGCGGGCCAGCCGACCCCGCAGGGTCTGGGCCACCCAGGCCAGTGAGCGCGGGTTGTCGCGGTCGAGCACCAGGAGGTCCAGCAGGGCTGCCAGTTCACGGCTCTGCTGGAACTGGGCGTGGAAGGTGATGGTGCTGTCGAACAGGGCCAGTGTGGCTTCGAAGCCGGCGTCGTCGTCCAGGGCGCCGCAGGCCAGCCCTTCGGACAGGGCATTGGCCAGGAAGCCCAGGCGCTCGATGTGCCGGCCGATGGACAGCAGCCGCCAGCCGTCGTCGCGGGTCATGCGGTCGGTCTGCGCCCCGGTGATGGCGGCCAGATGGCCGCTGGCCGATTCCAGGGCCTGCAGGGCGTCGGAGATGCCGAACGCCCCCGGGTGGTCGGCAGGGCTGCAGCGGGCGAAGAATTCGCTTTCGGCCTGCACGATGACGTTCCAGTGTTCCTGCGACAGGCGCTCGCGCACCGCAGACGCCGCCTGGCGCAGGGCGCGCAGGTTGAAGCCCACGCTGCTGGCGTGGTCGGTCTTGTCTAGGCCGTCGATCAGCGATCGCTCGAAGACGCGCCGGGCCTGGGTGGCGGGCGGCACGCTGGGCAGCAGCAGCCCGGTGCTGGCCGCCATGCTGCTGAGCCAGGCCAGCAGCGGCTGGGACGACTGCTCGTCACCATTGAGGCAGGCCAGGGTCAGGCGGGCCAGGCGCACCGTGTTCTCGCAACGCTCGGTGTAGCGGCCGAGCCAGAACAGGTTTTCGGCGGCGCGGCTGGTGACCAGGCGTTTGCGCTGCACGACCGCAGCCGGCCCATGCTGCTTGTTGAGCAGGGTGGTGGGGTCGACCGGACCGGTGGTCTGGACCCACACATCGGCACTGCTGCCACCGCGCTGCATCGAGGCGATCTCGGCATGGGCGCTGGCGATGCGGGCCATGCCGCCGGGCAGCACCCGCCAGCGGCCCGGGCCTTCGGTCACCGCAAACACGCGCAGCATCATGGCGCGCCGCGCGATCCGGTCGCGCCCGCCGCTGTGGCGCCAGGTCGGGATCTGGGACAGCGGCAGGTGGGCCTGCACCGTGTGTTCGTCGGTCTGGCGCAGGATGCGGCCGGCCCATTCATCGACCTCGCGCTGCGACAGCGTGGGGCCCGCCACCGATTCGAAGGAATGGCGCCCCTCGCTGGGCGGGTAGGTGGGTTTGATGATGCCTTCGCCCAGCAGGGGCAGCACCGCCTCGAGTGCCGCGCGCTCGCCGCACCACCAGCTCGGCAGGGCCGGCATCAGGAGTTCTTCGTTGAGCAGGTGGCGGGTCAGGGCCGGCATGAAGCCCAGCAAGGCGGGCGACTCGAGAAAGGCCGAGCCCGGCGCGTTGGCCACCAGCACGTTGCCGGCGCGGATCACCTGCAGCAGGCCGGGCACGCCCAGGGTGGAGTCGGGGCGCAGCTCCAGCGGGTCGAGGAACTCGTCGTCCAGGCGCTTGAGCAGGCCGTGCACCGGCTTGAGGCCCTGCAGGGTCTTCAGGAACAGGCGCTGGTCACGCACCGTCAGGTCGCTGCCTTCGACCAGGGTCAGGCCCAGGTAGCGCGCCAGATAGGCGTGTTCGAAATAGGTTTCGTTGTAAGGGCCCGGCGTGAGCAGGGCGATGTGCGAATCGGCGCCGGCCGGGCTCATGGCCTGGAGGCCCTCGATGAGGGCCCGGTAGGTGGCCGCCAGGCGCTGCACCTGCATGGCCTCGAAGGCCTGCGGGAACTGGCGCGACACCGCCAGCCGGTTTTCCAGCAGATAGCCCAGGCCCGAAGGCGCCTGGGTGCGTTGCGAGATCACCCACCACAGCCCGTCGGGGCCGCGCGCGATGTCGAAGGCGGTGATGGGCAGGTGCATGCCGCCGACGGGTTTGACGCCGTGCATGGCCCGCAGGTAGCCCGGGTGGCCCTGCACCAGGGCGGCGGGCAGCAGGCCGCTGGACAGCAGGTGCTGCGGGCCGTAGACATCGGCCATGACGCGGTCGAGCACACGCACCCGCTGCAGCACGCCGGCCTCGATCTGCTGCCAGCTTTCGGGGCTGATGATCAGCGGGAACAGGTCCAGCGACCAGGGCCGTTGGGGGCCCGAGGCGTCGGCATAGACGTTGTAGGTGACGCCGTTGTCCCGGATCTGGCGGCGCAGGCCGGCCTCGCGGTGGTTGAGGTCTTGCAGGCCGTCCGGGCCCAGGTGCTCGAAGAAGGCCTGCCAGGTCGGTGCAAAGCCGGGGTCCGCATCGGGGACGGCCCGGCCCAGCAGCTCATCGAAATGTCCGGGCGTGGCAGGGGCGACCAGGTCCGCCGCCTGCTGGGGCAGGTCGGCGGCGGCCAGGCTTGAAAGCGGGGGTGTACTGGAATCCACGGGCCGCATTTTCCCATGCGCCTGACAAAAGGCTGATTCAGGTCATGAAGCCGTCATGCCGGGCTGGCATGGCGGCCATGCTTTTGTCGCATGCCGGCCACGCTTGCCGCCAGCCTGCGTCATCGCCTCAGGTCCAGGGTGAAGGGGAATTCACGGCTGGCCGGGACGCCCACGGTGGCCTCGGGCACCTGCAGGCGGCCGGGCGTGTGGCCCATGCGGAAGAAGCGCGCCAGGCGGCGGCTTTCGGCTTCGTAGGCATTGACCGGGAAGGTCACGTAGTTGCGCCCGCCCGGGTGCGCCACATGGTATTGGCAGCCGCCGACGGAGCGATGCATCCAGGTGTCGACGATGTCGAACACCAGGGGCGCATGCACGCCGATGCTCGGGTGCAGGGCCGACGGCGGGTTCCAGGCCTTGTAGCGCACGCCGGCGACGAATTCACCGGCCACCCCGGTGGGCTGCAGCGGCAGCGCCCGGCCGTTGACCGTGATCACATGGCGTGATTCATTGAAGCCGCTCACATGCACCTCGATGCGTTCCAGCGACGAGTCGACATAGCGCACGGTGCCGCCTGCCGAGCCTTCCTCGCCCATCACATGCCAGGGCTCCAGCGCGTTGCGCAGGGTCAGCTCGATGCCCATCGACTGGACGCTGCCCACCAGGGGGAAGCGGAATTCGAAATGCGGCGCGAACCAGGCGTCGTCGAAGGCGTAGCCGGCCTCGCGCATCTCGGCCATCACGTCGTTGAAGTCCTGGCGCACGAAGGTGGGCAGCAGGCAGCGGTCGTGCAGCTGGGTGCCCCAGCGGGTGGCCGGCGCCTGGTAGCTCTGCTTCCAGAAGCGGGCGATCAGGGCACGCAGCAGCAGCTGCTGGGCCACGCTCATGCGGGCATGCGGCGGCATCTCGAAGGCGCGCAATTCCAGCAGCCCCAGGCGGCCGGTGCTGCTGTCGGGAGAGTACAGCTTGTCGATGCAGAACTCGCTGCGGTGGGTGTTGCCGGTCACATCGATGAGGATGTTGCGCAGCGTGCGGTCGACCAGCCACGGCGGCATGTCCTGGCCATGGACCGCGCGGTTGCGTTCGATCTCGCGCAGCGCGATCTCGAGTTCGTAGAGCTGGTCGTTGCGGGCCTCGTCGACGCGCGGGGCCTGGCTGGTCGGGCCGATGAACATGCCCGAGAACAGGTAGCTCAGCGAGGGGTGGTTGTGCCAGTAAAGGATCAGGCTGGCCAGCAGTTCGGGGCGCCGCAGGAAGGGGCTGTCGCCGGGGGTGGCGCCGCCGAGCACGAAATGGTTGCCGCCCCCGGTGCCGGTGTGCCGGCCATCGGTCATGAACTTCTCGGCCGTCAGCCGCGACTCGAAGGCCGCCTGGTAGAGGAACTCGGTGTGCTGCACCAGTTGCTTCCAGTTGTGGGCCGGGTGGATGTTGACCTCGATGACCCCGGGGTCGGGCGTGACCTGCAGCAGTTTCAGCCGGGGGTCGCGCGGCGGCGGGTAGCCCTCGAGCACGACGGGCATGGCCAGTTCGGCCGCCGTGGCCTCGACCGCCGCCAGCAGGTCCAGGTAGTCCTCCAGCCGCGACAGCGGCGGCATGAAGACATACAGCAGGCTCGAATCGGCGCTCTGGGCCTCGACCCTGGGCCCGTTGGCCCGGGCCGGGTTGCGGGCCTCGACGCACAGGGCGGTGCGGGTGATCCAGTGCGCGGACACGCCGCGCGCCGGCGCCTGTTCCCAGCGGCCCGGCTGGGGCTGGCCGACGCGGGTGGCGGCGTCGCCGTCGCCGGAGTCCGCCGCAGCCCCGCGGGATGCCCCTGGCATCTGGCTGCGCAGCGGCGCTGCGGGGTGGCCGGCAGGGCCCGCCAGATAAGGCACGCCGCGCAGGTCGGTGCTGCCGCCGCGGCCATCGTAGCGCCCATGCAGGGCTGCGGCGCCCGGCAGGTCCTGGCGCGGGGCCATGGGATCGGTCTCCACCATGTAGGGGTAGTCGGCGCCGGTCACCCAGGGCAGGGAGTCGAGCGGCAGGCGGTAGCCCATGGGCGAATCGCCCGGGATCAGGTACATGCGCTCGTCGCGGAAGAACCAGGGGCCGGTCTGCCAGCGCGGGCCACCCAGCAGGGGGTTGTCGGTGCCAGGCTGGACCTCCAGCGGCAGCACATAGCCCACCACCGAATCAAGCTTCTGTGAAAACACGCGGCGCAGGCGCACGCGCTCCATTTCG
>JAFAMV010000142.1 GCA_019233055.1 Curvibacter sp. | reverse complement strand
TGGTCGACCGTGCGGTCAGCACCGTGGCGCGGGCGCTCGGCGAGGCGATCGTGCTGGTGCTGGCGCTGCTGCTGCTGTTCCTGGGGCAATGGCGCGCCGCGCTGGTGGTGGCCCTGATCCTGCCGCTGTCGGCCCTGGGCACCTTCGTGCTCATGCAGCAATGGGGCCTGTCGGCCAACCTCATGTCCCTGGGCGGCCTGGCCATCGCCATCGGCATGCTGGTCGATGCGGCGGTGGTGGTGGTCGAGAACATCGAGTCCCGGCTCGGCCATTCGCAAGGCCCCGCCCTGCCCTTGCGCCACCAGGTCTACCGGGCCAGCACCGAGGTCGCCCAGCCCGTGGGCGCCGGCATGCTGATCATCATGATCGTCTTCCTGCCCCTGCTGACCCTGCAGGGCCTGGAGGGCAAGCTCTTCACCCCGGTAGCCCTGACCATCGTGTTCGCCCTGGCGGCCTCGCTGCTGCTGTCGCTGACCGCCATCCCGGTGCTGGCCTCGCTGCTGCTGCACCCGCCCGCGCCTGGCAGTGCCGGGCATGCCAGCCCCTGGCTGGTGCGCAGCCTGGAACGCCTCTACACCCCGGCGCTCGACTGGGCCCTGTCCCATGGGCGCTGGGTGGTCGGGGCCGCCGGCCTGGCCCTGCTGTCGGCCGTGCTGCTGTTCCCCTGGCTGGGCAAATCCTTCATGCCGGCGCTCGACGAAGGCGACCTCATCGTGCAGGTCGAGAAACTTCCCTCCATCGACCTGGCCCAGTCCATGGACACCGACATGGCACTGCAGCGCGACATCCTCGCCAAGGTGCCCGAGGTGAGCCGCATCGTGGCGCGCGTCGGCTCCGATGAGCTCGGCCTCGATGCCATGGGCTTCAACGACACCGACACCTTTCTGGTGCTCAAGCCGCGTGAGCAATGGCGCTCCCAGGACAAGCAGGTCCTGGTCGATGCGCTGCGCGACGCCACCGCCTCGGTGACCGGCGTGAACCTCAGCATCACCCAGCCCATCGAGATGCGCACCGCCGAAATGCTGTCGGGCGTGCGCGGCGATCTGGCGGTCAAGGTCTTCGGACCGGACCCTGAAGAGCTGAATCGCCTGGCCAACCGCATCGTGCAGGTGCTGCAGACGGTGCCCGGCAGCGAGGACGTGGTCACCGCCCAGAACGAAGGCGTCCAGTACCTGCGTGTGGCCATCGACCGTGAAGCCGCCGGCCGCCTGGGCCTGAGCGTGGAGCAGGTGCAGAACGATCTGCGGGCCCTGCTCGAGGGACGGCGCAGCGGCACCGTGGTGCAGGGCCTGCGCCGGATTCCGCTGATGCTGCGCGGCGATCCGGCCCTGCGCCTGTCACCCGCGCAGTTCACCCAGCTGCGCCTGCCCCTGCCCGACGGCGCCTCGATTCCGCTGAGCCATCTGGCCAAGCTGGAGCAGGTCGAAGGCCCGGTGTCGGTGGCGCGCGAGCAGTCGCTGCGCATGTCGGTGGTGCGCGCCGACGTGCGCGGACGCGATCTGGTCGGCTTCGTCGACGAGGCCCGGGCCACCGTCGCCCGCGAAGTGCCCCTGCCGCCGGGCTACCTGCTGGCCTGGGGCGGCCAGTTCGAGAACCAGCAGCGCGCCGCCGCGCGCCTGGCCCTGGTGGTGCCGGTGGCCCTGCTGCTGATCGGCCTGGTGCTGTTCGCCACCCTGGGCAGCCTGCGCCTGGCCCTGCTGGTCTTCGCCAACATCCCCTTCGCGCTGACCGGCGGGGTCTGGGCCCTGGCGGCCACCGGCGAATACCTCTCGGTGCCGGCCTCGGTGGGCTTCATCGCCTTGATGGGCATCGCGGTGCTCAACGGCCTGGTCCTGGTGAGCTGCTTCAAGCAGCTGGCCGTGCGCGGCCTGCCGATCACCGAGGTGGTGCGCCAGGGCGCCCTGCGCCGGCTGCGCCCGGTGCTGATGACCGCCAGCATCACGGCCCTGGGCCTGCTGCCCCTGCTGCTGGCCCACGGGCCGGGCGCCGAGATCCAGCGCCCCCTGGCCATCGTGGTCATGGGCGGGCTGTTCAGCGCCACCCTGCTGACCCTGATCCTGCTGCCCCTTCTTTACCGTCACTTCCACCGGGCCGCCGGTGCAGTCCGCCCATGAGCCCCACGACGAGCCCCACCCACTGCCTGCTGCACCTGGCCCTGCCCCAGGCCCTCGAAGACGGCCTGCTCGACGCCCTGCTGGCCCTGCCTGGGCCGAGCCCGGTGCTGGAGGTCTTCCGGGCCGAATCCCTGGGCCCGGACGTGCCCCTGCCCACGGCCCTCGAACAGGTGCGTGGCCGATCGCAGCGTCGCATCGTGCAACTGCTGCTGCCACTGGCCGATGTCGCCCCGCTGCTGCAGGCCCTGGACCAGGCCGGCGTCACCGCCGGGCTGCGCTGGTGGACCACGGCCGTGCTGGCCTTCGGGAGCCACGAATGAAGCGCGGCCCCATCCGATCGAGGGCCGGCGCCCTCACCCTCGCACTCGGGCTTTCATTCGGCCTGCCATACACCCCGTCGGCCGACGCCACCGGCCTGCAGACGCCACAGACCGCATGGCCCGGCGACCTCGCCGGCGTGCTGCCCCCGGAAGAACAGGTGCGCACGCAACTGGAGCAGTTGCCCACCATCCAGGCCGCCATGGCCGGCCAGCGCGTGGCCCAGGGGCGCCAGGCCCGGCTCGAGGCCGGCCCCCATGAATGGACGCTGCGCACCGGCGCACAGCAGCGCCGCGAAGTGCCCGGCCCGCACTACCTCGAAACCGAAGTGGCGCTGGAACGCGGCCTGCGCAGCGCCGGCAAACGCGAGGCCGACCAGGACCTCGGCCGCAACGAGATCGAACTCGGGCAACTGACCCTGGCCGACACCTGGCATGAGGCCGCCCGCGAACTGCTCAGGACCTGGTTCGACGGACTGCGCGAACAGCAGGCCGCCCGCGTCCTCGAATCGCAGACGCAGCTGGCCCAACAACAGCTGGGCGTGATCCAGCGCCGCCAACAGGCCGGCGAGGCCCCCCGGCTCGAGGTGCTGCAGGCCGAGGCCGAACTGGCCCGGGTGCAGGGTGCCTGGCAGCAGGCCCAGGCCCGCGCGCGGCTGGCCCGCTCGGCCCTGCAGCGCCGCTACCCCCTGCTGGCGTCCGCAGAGGCCTCTACCCGTAGCCTGCCCGAACCGGCCGCACCGACCGAAACGCCCGAGGCCCGCGTCGAACACATGCTGGCCGACAACCACGAGATCGAGCTGGCCGAGACCCAGGCGCGGCAGGCCGCGCTGCAGGCGCGCCGGGTCGGCCTCGAGAAACAGGGCGACCCCGTGCTCGGTGTCCATGCCTCACGCGAGCGCGGCGGCCAGGAGCAGGTGCTGGGCGTCTATGTCTCCCTGCCCCTGGGCGGCGCCGGCCGGCTCGCCGACGAGCAGGTGGCGCTGGCGCAGGCCGAGGTGGCCGAGCAGAAGCTGGCCGAGGTGCGGCAACGCGTGCGCAGCGAGGCCTGGCAGGTGGCGCTGCAGGCGCATGAGGCGCCCCAGGCCTGGCATTCGCTCGAAGCCGGCCGGCAGGGCCTGGAACAGGCGGCGGCCCTGGCCAGCCGCGCCTACACCCTGGGCGAGCTGCCGCTCGGCGAGGCCTTGCAGGCACGGCGCCTGGCCCTCGAAGCCCGGCTGGCCGCCGAGGCCGCCCGCCTGGATGCACTGGAGAGCGAGGTCCGATTGCTGCTGGACAGCCACGAGATCTGGACCTCGCCCGAGGCCGACCACTGAAGGCCCGGACTCAGTGCCCGGCCCGGAAGGCCGAGGGGGTCTGCCCGGTGGCACGCAGAAAGGCGCGGCGGAAGCTGCGCGCATCCGAATAGCCCAGCCGCTCCGCGATGTCCTCGGTGGTCTCGCCCGCCAGCAAGGCACGGCGCGCCGCCTTCATGCGCGACTGCTCGGCCAGGACCGCGTACTGCACGCCTTCGCGCGCCAGCAGCCGGTGCAGCGTGCGCTCGCTGATGCCCAGGCGCTGGGCGATCTCAGTCTGCGCCGGGACCCGGCCCTCGCCATCGAGCAGACAGGCCATCAGCCCGCCCGCCCCCGAGCGGCCCAGGGCCGTCAGCTCGCGCTCGCAGCTGTGGCGCCACAGCACCGCCGCAGCCCTATCGGCATGCGGCAGTGGGCTGGCAAGACAGGATTGCGGCAGCACCAGCTGGGTCCGTTCGGCATGGGCCGTCACCGGGCAGCCCAGCCGGGCCGCCAGGGCGGCCAGCACCTCGGCCGGCACCCCGCCCTCGAGCTCCAGGCGCAGCAGCGCCGGACGCACCGAAGGCACGAAGGCCAGCACGTTCACGGTCGTGAGCAGATGGTCGATCTCGAGAAAGGACTGCAGCTCGGCATCGTTGAAAAGGGGACGCGGCAGCAGCCGGACCTCGTCGTCGGCCACCTCCAGCCCCAGCTCGAGCATGGAGCCGGCGATGCCCTGGTATTCAAGACCGAACTGCAGGGCATCGCCCACCGTGGCCTGGGCCATCATGGCCGGTCCCAGCACCCCCAGGTGCGGCAGCGACTTGCGCGCGCCGGAATCGACCGACAGCAGGCTTTCGCCAGCCAGCCGGCAGGCCTGGAGAATGATCTCGCGCGCCTGCTGGTAGCTGCAGCGCTGCTGCGGCAGCGGCTGGCCCTGGGCATCGAACTCGAAGGCCGAGAACAGGCGCGGCGCGGCCCAGCCGCGTTCGGCCGCAATGGCCAGCAGGCCGGTGAAGGGGTAGAGGGGGATCACCTCGTCGCGCACCGACAGCACCCGGGCCGGCAGGGCCGGACCAGGCGGTCTGGCCGAAGCGGTCCCGCCCGGTGGCGGCAAATGTCCTCGCGCATTCATGGGGTTCAGGCTAAGTTTGCGGGGCTCCAGGACGGAGCCATCCAAGCACAAGGGGACAGCATCTTGCAAGCAGCATCATCCATCAACGGGACATACCCCAGCGCCGGGGGGGCGCGCCCATGAACACCGAAGCCTCATTCGACTACCTGGTGGTCGGCGGCGGATCGGCCGGCTGCGTGATCGCCAGCCGGCTCAGCGAAGACCCTTCGGTCCGCGTGGCCCTGGTCGAGGCCGGGGCCAGCGACCGCAGCGTCTTCATCCACGCCCCCGCCGGCGCGGTCGCGCTGCTGCCGCTGCCGCTGCACAACTGGGCCTTCCAGACCGTGCCGCAGAAGGGCCTGAACATGCGCCGCGGCTACCAGCCGCGCGGCAAGGTCATGGGGGGCTCCAGCTCGACCAATGCCATGCTCTATGTGCGCGGCAGCCGCCACGACTACGACCACTGGGCCGCCCTGGGCAATCCAGGCTGGTCCTACGACGAGGTGCTGCCCTATTTCAAGCGGGCCGAGAACTCCGAGACCCATGGCGCCAATGACTTCCACGGCACCGGCGGGCCGCTGAACGTCGCCTGGCTGCGCAGCCCCAGCCCGATCAACCAGGCCTTCCTGGCCGCAGCCCGCATGCACGGCCTGCCGGCCAACCCCGACTACAACGGGGTCAGCCAGGACGGCAGCTTTCCCTACGAGGTGACGCACCGCAACGGCGAGCGCTGCAGCGCCGCCAAGGGCTACATCACACCGAACCTGGGCCGGCCCAACCTGCAGGTGATCACCGAGGCCCAGACGGCCCGCATCCGCTTCGAAGGCCGCCGCGCCGTCGGCATCGACTACTGGCAGGGTGGCCGCCTGCGCTCGCTCGGTGCGCGCCGCGAGGTGGTGCTGTGCGCCGGGGCCTTCGGCTCGCCGCAGCTCTTGATGGTGTCGGGCGTCGGCCCGGCCGATCTGCTGCGCCAGCACGGCATCGCCGTCGTGGCCGAGCGACCCGGGGTGGGCCTGAACCTGCAGGACCACATCGACCATGTGCAGGCCTGGCGGGCCCCGGCGAACCGCGACACCTTCGGCCTGTCGCTGCGCGGCGGCCTGCATGTGCTGCAGGGCATGCTCGAGTGGCGGCGCCGACGCAGCGGCCCGATCAGCTCGAACTACGCCGAGTCCGGGGCCTTTGTGCGCAGCAGCCCCGAGGTGCCCTCGCCCGACCTGCAGCTGATCTTCGTCATCGGCATGGTCGAGGACCATGCCCGCAAACTGCACCTGGGCCATGGCTTCAGCTGCCATGTGGACCTGCTGCGGCCCAAGAGCCGGGGCAGCGTCCTGATCGCCAGTGCCGATGCGCGCGAGGCGCCGCTGATCGATCCGCGCTTTCTGGACCACCCCGACGACCTGCAGGTGCTGAAGGCCGGCGTGAGAAAGCAGATGCAGATCATCGGCTCCGCCCCCCTGGCGCCCTGGCGTGGCGCCATGCTCAACCCGGTCGACCCCGAAGACGACGCGGCGCTGGAGGCGGACATCCGCGCCCGTGCCGACACCCAGTACCATCCGGTGGGCACCTGCCGCATGGGCCAGGACCTGCTGGCCGTGGTGGACGCCGAGCTGCGCGTGCACGGGGTCCAGGGCCTGCGGGTGGCTGATGCCTCGATCATGCCGACCCTGGTCAGCGGCAACACCAACGCGCCCACCATCATGATCGGCGAGAAGGCGGCCGACCTGATCCGCCAGGCGCGCTGAACCCAACGGAGACCCCGATGAGCCCTGCTTCCCCGGATCCCACGGCCGCCATGCCGGCCGAATTCCTGCACTGCTTCGAAGCCCAGCGCCAGGCCTGCCTGGCGCATCCCATCCCCAGCCTGGCCGAGCGCCGCCAGGACCTGGCCACGCTGGCGCGCCTGCTCAAGGACCACCGCGAGACCCTGGTCCAGGCCATCAGCCTCGACTACGGCCACCGCTCCGAATTCGAGACCCTGTTCGCCGAGTACTTCACCCTGCTCGAAGGCATCAAGGACTGCCGCCGCCAGTTGCGCCGATGGATGCGCCCGCAACGGCGCCACATCGACCGCCTGATGTACCCGGGCGCGCGCAACCGCGTGATTCCGCAACCCTTGGGCGTGGTCGGCGTCATCGTGCCCTGGAACTTCCCCCTGTTCCTGAGCTTCTCGCCGCTGGCCGCGATCTTCGCGGCGGGCAACCGTGCCATGGTGAAGATGTCCGAGAACTCCCGCCACCTGGCGCAGGCCCTGATCGGGATCGTGCCGCGTTATTTCCCGCCCGAGAAACTCGCCTTCTTCGAAGATGGCGGCGGCCGGGGCCCGGCCTTCTCGTCGCTGCCCTTCGACCATCTGCTGTTCACCGGCTCGGGCACCACCGGCCGTGCCGTGATGGCCAATGCCGCCCGCAACCTGACCCCGGTGACGCTGGAGCTGGGCGGCAAGTCGCCGGCCATCGTCGGACCCGACTTCGCGCTCGACAAGGCGGCCGAGCGGGTGCTGTGGGTCAAGCTGTTCAATGCCGGCCAGATCTGCACCACCGTCGACTATGTCTTCGTCCCCGAGGGCTCGGTGGACGCCTTCGTGGCCCATTGCCAGCGGCTGTTCCGCCAGCGCTTCGCCAGCCTGGACAGCCCCGACTACAGCGCCATCATCGATGAACGGGCCTGGCAGCGCCTGCAGGCCACGCTGGCCGATGCGCAGCAGAAGGGGGCCCGCCTGGTCGACCTGGCCCAGGGCATGCCCGAGGCCCAGGGGCCGCGCAAATTCCGGCCGCATCTGGTGCTCGATCCCGGCGAGGACATGCTGCTGATGCAGCGCGAGATCTTCGGCCCCATCCTGCCGGTGCGCAGCTACCGCGACGCCCGCGAGGTGGTCGACTACATCAACCGGCACGACCGCCCGCTGGCCCTGTATCCCTTCACCCACGACCGCGCCCTGCAGCAGTTCTACATCGACCATGTGATGTCGGGCGGCGTCTCGGTGAACGAGGCCCTGCTGCATGTGGCCCAGCATGACCTGCCCTTCGGCGGCGTCGGCCCCAGCGGCATGGGCCACTACCACGGGCAGGAAGGTTTCATCACCTTCTCGAAACTGCGCCCGGTGTTCTACCAGGGGCCTTTCTCGGCCATCCAGATGATGTTCCAGCCGCCCTACGCGGGCCGAGGCCGCCGGCTGCTGGAGTGGCTGATCCGCCTCAAGGGCTGACGCTGGCGTTGCCGGCCGGCCGGCTTTGGCTCGACCGCTCAGCCTCAGTTGTCCATGGTCACCCGCGATGCATGAAACCGACGCACGGCCACCGTTCACAGGGCCGCGGAGCAGGCCACACCAGGACACCCGTGGAGGGGGATGGAACCTCTACACGCCGTGAAGAAATTCAAACGGGGTGGTTTCATCCACCCAGGCCGACCGGGCTCGGGGCCCGCATCACGATGCGGGTGAACAGCCGGTCATAGGCCGGGTCACGCGGACCCTTGTTCACCAGCGGGTCGTTGTTGGCCAGGAAGGCCTCGTCCAGTGCCCGGCGGTCGTCCTCATCGAGCACCTTGCGTGCCTCGGGGATGATGACGCTCTCCTCCAGGCGCATGTGCTCGAGGTAGAAGCCGATGAACTTGCGCAGTTCCTCCTCGAAGCGGGCGCGGCGCGAATCGCCCATCAGCTCCCAGCCCAGCAGCAGGTGCTGCAGTTCGCGCACCACCGCCTCGCCCTTCATGTGGTCGCGCTCGAGCTGCTCGATGGCCGGCATCAGATGCGGCGAATGGCGCGCCACGCGCGGGAACAGCAGGTCCGACTCCTTGGGGTGGTGCAGGCGCTCGGGAAATTCGTCGATGTAGAACAGCATCGCGCGCATGACGTCGAAATACGATTCCGGCGCATCGCCGGGCCCCCGGTCCAGCATCATCAACATCGAGCGCAGCATGGCCGCAAGCGCCGCGTGCTCTTCCTGAATGACTCGGATGTACTCTTGTGACATGGCTCGTCCCCGGGGCTGGTCTTTTGGAAGGGTCAAGCGTGCCATGCCTGCCCGGCGCCGATCCTGACGCAGATCAAGGGCTCCTTCTCATCCTCTCTCGCCTCTTTTCTACCCGTCAGCAGATCCGGTCCAGCGGAATGACGATGCCGGCCCGCAGTCCCTGCCCCGTGGGACCGCTGTCGAGTTCGAACTCGGCGCCGAGCAATTGGGCATAGCGCGACACGATGGCCATGCCCAAGCCGGCGCCCTCGCCCATCCACTCCCTGTCCTCACCCTGGACCCAGCGCTGCAGCAGTTGCTCGCGTTCGGCCTCGGCGATGCCGGGGCCGTTGTCGATCACCCCCAGGTGCAGACCATCGGCCTGCCGGGACAACTCGACCGTCACGCTGCGCGGACCGCCATCGGGCGGCAGGCCATAGCGCAGTGCGTTGTCGATCAGGTTGCCCAGGATGCCCTCGAGCAGGGTGGCATGGGCCATCACCGTGACCGGCTCGTCCAGGCCGCGCGCCCCCAGGTCGACGCCTGCCGCATCGGCGCGCGGCAGTTGCCGCAGCAGGGTGTCGCGCACCAGGACATCGAGCGGCACCGGCTGCGGCTGCCACTGGGTGCCGGCCTCGTCGGCCAGGGCCAGGGCCAGCAATTGCTCCACCAGATGGCTGGCGCGCGCCTCGCTGCCGACGATGCGTTGCAGCTGCACCCGCCAGGCGGCGGGATCGGTCTGCCGCAGACCGTACTCCGCCAATGCCCGGATGCCAGCCAACGGGGTGCGCAGTTCGTGGGCCACATTGCCGGCAAACTCGCGCTGGGCCTGCACGCCGCGCGCCAGCCGGGCCAACAGGGCATTCATGGTGCTGACCAGGCGCAGCAGCTCCCGTGTGTTCGCCTGCACCGGCAGCGGCGTGAGATCCTGGGCATCGCGCTGCTCCAGGTTCTGCTGCAGCCGCTGCAGGGGATCGAGGTCGCGGCGGATGGCCCGCCTCAACCAGGCCGCCAGGCACATCAGCAGCAGCAGTTGCGGCACGATCGAATACAGGAGCTGGGAACGCAGCAGTTCGCTGCGGGCCAGCGTGGTCTGCGCCATGATGACCTCGAAGGCCAGCGGTTCGGTGCGCCGCAGGCGCACCGCGCGCAAGGGCCTGCCAGCGTAACGGATGTCGGCAAAACGGACCTCGTCCTTGTCCCAGGCATCGTCGGCCGGCATGTGCAGCCCGGAATGCCCGGCCAGCAGACTGCCGTCGGGCCGGCGGATCGCGAAGAACACGGTCTCCACCTCGTCGAACAGCACCGCGCGGACCTCGCGCGAGGACAGCATCAGCTCCAGCCCCGCATCCTGGGCCCGCACGTTGTCGGCCACCGCATAGGCATCGTCGAGCAGGGAGCGGTCGTAGGCCGAGCGCGTGAAATAACCCGACACCAGCACCGACACCACCGTCCCGGTCAACCAGGTCAGCGCCAGCGGCAGCAGCACATGCTTGAGCAGCCGCGTGCGCAACGAAGCCCGGTTCTCGCGTGGGTGCGCCGGCGCCAGCGGCATGCTCAGCCCTGTGCCTCGAGCAGGTAGCCCAGGCCGCGCAGGGTGCGGATGCCGGCCCCGCTGCCGGCCAGCTTCTTGCGCAGGCGGGAGATGAAGGCCTCCAATGCGTTGTCGCCGAGGGCTTCGTCGAAGCCGGACAGCTTGTCGGCCAGGGCCCGCTTGCTCACCACCCGTCCCGGCGGCGTCATCAGCTCCCACAGCACCTCGAATTCGCGCGCCGGCAACTCGAAGCGCTCACCGGCCAGGCTCAGGCGTCGGGCCCGTCGGTCCAGCTGCAGGCTGCCCACGGCCGAGATGTCCTGGGTGCCGAGGCTGCGGCGCACCAGGGCGCGCAAGCGGGCCTCGACCTCGGCGAGGTCGAAAGGCTTGCCGAGGTAGTCGTCGGCGCCGGCGTCCAGCCCGGCGATGCGTTCCTCGGTGCGATCACGGGCGGTGAGCACCAGCACCGGGGTGTTGTCGCCGCGCGCACGGGCCGCCCGCAGCACGGTCAGGCCGCTGCCGCGCCCGCCGCCGGACGGGCCTTCGGGCAGATTCAGGTCCAACAGCACCGCGTCGAAGGTCTGGACACGCCAGAAATGGTCGGCCTCGGCCATGCTGGCCGCCTCGTCCACCCGGTGCCCAGCCTCGCTGAGGCTGCGGCGCATCACATCGCGCAGCACGGCATCGTCCTCGACCACAAGAATTCGCATGACAGGAAAGTGCAAAGTTGGGGTACGCTCTTGCACCCCTGCGATGCCGGGGAGAAACGGGCGAGCGACCGCTCCGGAACAACGCAAAAGGCTTCGAGCATACGACACTGACCCGGCACCAGACACCGGGCAGGTCTCAGGACACTGACCCGCAAGATGGTGAACATGGCTGACCCCGCCAGTGCCTCGCCACTGCCCGAGACGCCCCGGCGTCTGGCCGTGGTGCTGCTGCATGGCCTTTGCAGCACACCTGACGAACTGCTCAGCGTCAATGGACCCCTGCGGCAACTGGGCTGCACCGTGGTGCCCCTGCGCATCGAGGGCTACTCCTTCGACGCCGACCACCCCGATGGGGCGGCACAGCCCTTCGAATCCTGGGTGGCCCAGGTCCACGCCTGCGTGCTCGCATTGCGCCAACAGCATGAGCGGGTGGTCCTGGTCGGCATCTCGGCCGGGGCCAACCTGGCCCTGGCCTCGGCCATGGACCCGTCGAACCGCCCCGACGGTGTGGTGTTGATGTCGACCACGCTGCGCTATGACGGCTGGGCCATCCCGCCCTGGCACTTCCTGCTGCCGCTGGCCCTGTACACCCCCATAGGGCGGCTGTGGCGCTACCGGGAACGCCCGCCCTACGGCATCAAGAATGAGCGCATCCGGGCCTGGATCGAACGCGAACTCGAGGCCCGGCGGGTGTCCGCTGCCGGCAGCGCCACCCTGGGCGTCAGCCACCTGAAACAGCACGACCGCCTGATCCGGCATGTCCGCCGCCACCTGGCACGCGTGTGCTGTCCGCGCATGCTGGCGCTGCATGCCGAGGAAGACGAAGTGGCCAGCCCCAAAAATCTGGAAATTCTGGCAAATGGCTTATCATTGTCAGCCATAGATTTACAAACGGTAATAGTTTGTAACAGCTATCACATGATCAGCATCGACAATGATCGGCAAAAAGTGGTGCGTGAGACGGTGGACTTTGTTCGCGCCATTCTCCAATCCACTTGAATAGCGCTATCCCGACATGAATTCCGACATCTATCCGACCATTGTCCAGATCCTGGTCGACAAATTCCACCTCGACGCCAGCCGCATCCGGCCTGACGCGGCGCTCGAAGAGCTGGGGCTCGACTCGCTGACGCTGATGGAATTCGTCTTTGCCATCGAAGACCAGTTCCATCTGCGCATTCCCGAAGACCGGCTCGACCCCCGCGAGGGCGGCATCACGCTGGCCCACATGAGCGACGTGATCCGCGACTTCCTTGCCGAGACCGGCACCCCCAAACCCAGTACGCCATGAGGAGTGCGGCCGCAGGCGTGGCGGGGATCGGTCTGATCAGTCCCCTGGGCCATACGACACAGGAACTCTTCGCCCAGGCCGTGGCCGGCCATTCGGCCGTCACCGCCTGGCCTCTCCGACTGGCCGGCATCGATGCGGCGATCCTGCCGCTGGCGCGCTGCGCCTTCGACGAACAATCGATCCGCCCCCCCTCGCGCCTGCCGGCCGACCGGGGCACGGCCATGGCCTTGGCCGCCGCCGATGCCGCCTGGAAGGCCAGCGGCCTGTCTTCGGACCAGGTCGATCCGGAACGCGTGGGCCTGTTCTGGGGCAGCGGCATGGCCGGAGCCCACAGTTTCGACGCCACCTGCCAGACGCTCTACGGCGAGCATCGGCGCCTGCGGCCGACCACGGTGCTGACCACCATGCCGAATGCGGCCCTGGCCGAGATCGCCCTGCTGCTGAAGATCCGGGGCCAGGCCCTGGGCTATGCCTGCGCCTGCGCCTCCTCGGCCGTGGCCATCGGTGAGGCGATGCGGGCCCTGCGTGGCGGCTGGCTCGATGTGGCGGTGGTCGGTGGACATGAATCCATGCTCAGCCCCGGGGTCCTGGCCAGTTGGCAGGCCATGCGTGTGCTGGCCCCCACCGGCCCCGAGGGCGCTCAGGCGGCCTCGGCCTGCCGACCGTTCTCGCAGGACCGGCAGGGTTTCGCCATGGGTGAAGGCGCAGCCGCCCTGGTGCTCGAGTCACCGGCCCATGCACAGGCGCGGGGCCTGCACCATGCCACCGTGCTCAGCGGCTATGCGAGCAATTGCGACGCCCACCACATCACCCAGCCCCATGCCGAAGGCCAGGTGCGGGCCATGCGGGCCGCGCTGCGCGATGCGGGCCTCGCCGCAACCGACATCGGCTACCTCAACGCCCACGGCACCGCCACCCAGGCCGGCGACCAGGCGGAGGCCGACTCGGTGGCGCAGGTGTTCGGGCCGCAAGGTGTGCCCGTGAGTTCGACCAAGGCCATCCACGGCCACCTGCTCGGGGCAGGCGGTGCCATCGAGTTGGTGGTGGCGCTGCAGGCGCTGGAACAGGGCTGCATCCCGCCGACCGCCCACCTCGAGCGGGTCGACCCGGCCTTCCAGCTGGACCTGGTGCGCGGCTCGGCGCGCCCGGCCCCGGGACTGCGCCATGTGATGTCCAACTCCTTTGCCTTCGGCGGCACCAATGCCGTGCTGATCGCCAGCCGCCAATCCTGAGGCCGGATCCCGGCCAGTGCGGCCGAGGTCTCGATGCCCAGGGGCTCAGCCGCCCAGAAGACGCGGTTCGGCCGCCTGAGCAGAACGCCCGTAGGCCACGGCATGCCCACCGGTCTGGCTGTCACTGAGCCTGAATTGCCGGACCACGCTGGCCAGCCGGTCCGCCTGTTCGCGCAACGACTCTGCCGCCGCCGCCGATTCCTCGACCAGGGCCGCATTCTGCTGCGTCATCTGGTCGATCTGGTTCACCGATTCGTTGACATTGCCGATGCCCGTGGATTGCTCGGACGCGGCCGAGGTGATCTCGCCGATGATGTCGGTGACGCGCTGCACGCCACTGACGATCTCGGTCATGGCCGAACCCGCGTCCTCGACCTGCTTCACCCCGCCATCCACCGCATTCACGCTGTTCTTGATCAGGCCCTTGATCTCGTTGGCGGCCTGCGCCGAACGCTGGGCCAGGCCCCGCACCTCGCTGGCCACCACCGCGAAACCCCGCCCCTGCTCGCCGGCACGCGCCGCCTCCACCGCCGCGTTCAGCGCCAGGATGTTGGTCTGGAAGGCAATCGTGTCGATCAGGCCGATGATGTCGTTGATCTTGCGGCTGGAGGCCGAGATCTCATGCATGCTGGCCACCGCCTGCTGCACCACCGAGCCGCCGCGCACCGCCGCATTCGAGGCCGAGGCGGCCAGTTGGTTGGCCAGTTGGGCCGACGAGGCGGTCTGCTGCACATTGCCGGTCAGATGGCTGATCGAGGACACCGTGGCCTGCACATTGGAGGCCGTCTGCTCGGTCCGGCCCGACAGGTCCTGGTTGCCCGAGGCGATCTCCTGGCTGGCGGTGGCGATGCTCTCGCTGGAATTGCGCACCTGGGCCACCATGGACCCCAGCCCGGACTGCATTTCCGACAGGGCCTTGAGCAGATCGGACACCTCGTCGCGTCCCTCGAATTCGATATGGCGCGACAGGTCGCCGCCGGCAATCGCCTGGGCGGCCAGTCTGGCCCGCTCCAGCGGATGGCAGATCGAATTCATGTTCAGCAGGGTCAGGGGCACCACCACCACCACCGTGACCACCACCGCCGCCACGAACAGCAGCTGGGTCTGCTTGGACACCCGGGCCTCGTCGGCGATGGCGCCGCTGACCTTTTCGGACAGGCCCTTCTCGATCCCCATCAGGGCCTTCTCACCGTCATCGAACTGCGCCACCGCACGGGCGCTCATGCGGTTCGCCGTGGTGGCCGATTCATAGCCCCCCGATTCGAGCTGATTCGCCACCGAGGCGAACTGCTCCTGATAGGCATCCAGCTTCTGGCCGATGGTGTCCAGCGTCGCCTTGTCGCCGACCGAATCCGATGCCGCCAGCGTCTTGAGCGTCTGCTTGGCCTGGGCGATCGAGGCCAGCCACTGGCTGCGCAACTGCTTGACCGCCTCGGGCTTCTCGTACTGGATGATCATGTCCTTCTCCAGCCGCCTGACGTGGGACATGTCCGCACGCAGCTGGGCCAGGGTGCCCATGGCGGCATAGGAGTTGGACATGAAATCCTCGCTCATGCCCTGGATGCGGAACATGCCCAGCATGCCCGCCCCGCCCAACAGCCCCAGCAGGGCCAGAACCACCGCAATCGCGCCGATCATCCGGAAACGGATGGTGAAGGCGCGCATCATCAAATTGACGTTCATCAGTTTTCTCCGGGAGCCCCGATGAGCAGGCTGGTCATCGGCCTTCTCGGATGCATGGGGTGCCTGAACCTTTCAAGCAGGTGCTCAGTCTGCCAGACTTTTACAGGTGTTACGCCATTCCCGCAACGCGGATTTCCATCAGCGCTTCCAGCCCTGCAACAGCAGCGCATTGGCCATCACGCTCACCGAGCTCATCGCCATGGCCCCCCCGGCCACCTCCGGACTCAGAAAACCCAGGGCCGCCAGGGGAATGCCAGCCACGTTGTAGGCAAAGGCCCAGAACAGGTTCTGTCGGATCTTGGCCACGGTGCGCCGCGACAGGGCCAGCGCGTCATCGACCAGGTCCAGATCGCCGCGCATCAGGGTGATGCCCGCGGCCTGCATGGCCACGTCGGTGCCACTGCCCATGGCCATGCCCACATCGGCGGCCGCCAGGGCCGGCGCATCATTGACGCCGTCCCCCACCATCAACACCACATGCCCCCGGTCGGCCCCTTGCAACGCCCGGACCTGGGCCGCCTTGTCGCCCGGCAGCACCTCGGCCAGCACCTCGTGCGCCGCCAGGCCCAGGCGCCGGCCCATGGCTTCGGCCGCGGCGCGGTGGTCACCCGAGATCATGAGCAGGCGCAAGCCTCTGGCGCGCAGCCGCTCCAGCGCCTGCCGCGCCCCCGGCTTGGGCTCGTCGGCGAAGGCCAGCAGGGCGATCGCCTGCCAGACGCCCGCCTGCTCCTCCAGCACGGCGGACAGACTGGCGCCCTCGGCCAACCGGCACTGCAGCACGGCGTCGAAACCCGCCAATGACAAGCCGAGTTCACGGACCCAGGCCAGGCTGGCCAGGCGCAGCCGCCGGCCGGCCACCTGCCCTTCGACCCCCCGCCCGGCCACGGCCCGCCAGGCGTCGACCGGGCCCGGACTGCAGCCACGCTCACGAGCCGCAGCCAACACCGCCCGCGCCAGCGGATGCTCGCTGGCCGCCTGCAGGGTTGCGGCCAGCCCCAGTGCCTCGTCGGCATCGCCCCCGGGCGGCACGGCCAGCTCCACCAACCTGGGTTGCCCCACCGTCAAGGTGCCGGTCTTGTCGAAGACCACGGTGTCCACCTCGCAGGCCCGCTCCAGTGCCGCAGCATCCTTGATCAGGATGCCGCGACGGGCCGCCACCCCGGTGCCGGCCAGCATCGCGGCCGGCGTCGCCAGCCCCAGGGCGCAGGGGCAGGCGATCACCAGCACCGCCACCGCGTGGATCAGGGCCGGCTCCAACGCCGCCCCCCTCCACCACCAGCCCAGGCCGGTCAGCAAGGCCAGCCCCAGCACCACCGGCACGAACACCGCCGACACCCGGTCCGCCAACTGCTGGATGGGCGCCTTGCCGGCCTGCGCCTCTTCCACCAGGCGGATGATGGCGGCCAGCACGGTCTCCCGTCCGACGGCGCGCACGCGCAACACCACCCGCCCTTCCCCGTTCACCGAACCGCCGGTCAAGGCCTGCCCGGGCCGCCTCGGCAAGGGAAGCGGCTCCCCGGTCAGCATCGACTCGTCGACCTGGGTTTCACCCTCCTCCACCAGACCGTCGGCAGGCACCCGTTCACCGGGGCGCAGTTCCAGGCGATCGCCCACCAGCAATTCGGCCAGGGGCACGTCCACCACCCCATCGGCTGTGATCAGGTGGGCGGCCTCCGGGCGCAGGGCATGCAGTGCCCGGATGGCCGAGGTGGTCTGCTGCCGGGCCCGGGCCTCCAGCCATTTGCCCAGCAGCACCAGGGTGATGACCACGGCGGAGGCCTCGAAATACAGATGCGGCATGGTGCCGGCCGGCGCACTCCACCAGAGCCACAGCGACAGACCGAAACCCGCCGAGGTGCCCAGGGCCACCAGCAGATCCATGTTGCCGCTGCCGTGGCGCAGGGCCTTCCAGGCCGCCCGGTAGAACCGTGCGCCCAGTCCGAACTGGACCGGCGCGGCCAGCAGGCATTGCCACAGGGGAGCCAGCATGGCGTGGCGGCCGAACAGGCCCGCCAGCATCGGCCACACCAGGGGCAAGCTCAGCAACAGGCCCAGGGCCACCGGCGCAAATCCATGCCAGGCCGATCCGGCCTTTTCCGGCGCCAGCCCGGGTGCCCGCGGTTCATAGCCGGCGTCGCGCACCGCACGGCGCAATCGGGCCTCGCCCTCGGCCGCATCGGACATCACGACCCGGGCCGTCTCGGTCGCCAGATTGACCGAGGCCTCCCGCACACCGGACACCTTGCGCAGGGCCCGCTCGACCCGGCCGGCACAGGCCGCGCAGGTCATGCCGCCGATGCCCAGGTCCACGGCGTCCAGGGCCGCTTCGTCGATGGAGGGAGAGAGGGAGGAATTCAGGGTGCTCATGGGGAGTCAGCGTAGACCTTGACACCGGGACAAGGTCAAGAAAGGCCTTGTCCGTGCGCAAGGCCTTGACCTTGCCATGATGGCAGAGTCCAGGATGTCATCCTTGCTTTCAATTCCAGGAGATTTCAGATGCAGCCACAACAATTCCAGGTCCAGGGCATGACCTGCGGCCATTGCGAACGGGCGGTGACCCGCGCCATCCAGCAGCTCGACCCCCAGGCCCAGGTGAAGATCGAACGTGAAAGCGGTCGGGTCGAAGTCCAGAGCAGCCAGCCGCGGGAGGCGCTGGCGGCGGCCATCGCCGAAGAAGGCTACGGCGTCGCCGCATGAACATGGCCCCGAGCCCATCCGGCCCCTGGACGGTGCACATCGGCGAAGCCGCACGCCTGGCCGGCCTGTCGGCCAAGATGGTGCGGCACTATGAATCGCTGGGCCTGCTCGGCGCGGTGGGCCGCACCGACAGCGGCTATCGCCTCTATGGCGAAACCGAGGTGCACCGTCTGCGCTTCGTGCGGCGGGGCCGTGAACTGGGTTTCTCGATGGCCGAGATCGCCGATCTGCTGGAACTCTGGTCGAAGCAGCAACGCCACAGCGGGCAGGTCAAGCGCCTGGTCGAGCAGCACCTCGGCCAGTTGCAGCAACGCATCTCGGCCCTGCAGGCCATGCAACGGTCACTGCAGACCCTGCTGGGCTGCTGCCCTGGCGACGAGCAACCCGACTGCCCGATCCTCGACGACCTGGCCGGCAGCCCTCAGCGCCACAGCGCATAGGCCAGTCCCACCGCCGCCACCAACCCCACCGCATCGGCCCACAGGGCGCACCACAGCGCGTGGCGCGGATTGCGCAGGCCGACGCTGCCGAAATACACCGCCAGCACATAGAAGGTGGTTTCGGTCGATCCCTGGATGATCGCGGCCAGCCGACCGGCAAACGAGTCCACGCCCTGGACCTGCAACACATCGATCATCAGACCCCGGGCACCTGCGCCCGACAGCACCTTCATCAAGCCCACCGGCAGGGCCGGCAGGAAGGCGGTGTCCAACCCCAGGGCCGACACCCCCCGCGTCAGGGCGCCCATGAGCGCATCCATGCAGCCGGCGGCCCGGAACAGGCCGACCGCCACCAGGATCGCGATCAGGTAGGGAATGATCTTCACCGCCACCTCGAAGCCCTGCCGGGCCCCCTCGATGAAGGCGTCGTAGACATTCACCCGCCGCCAGCTGCCATAGACCAGAAAGCCCAGCACCACCGACAGGATGCCGCCGGCACCGACCGCCCCGGCGATCTCGGAGGCCAAGGCCGCCGGCAGGCTGGCCAGCCCTGCCACCGCGGCCGCCAGCACGCCGCCTAGCAACAACACCGGCCCCAGGAAGCGCCAGCGCCACAGCGGCAGGCGCTGGACCCAGGCCACCGCCAGCACACCGGCCAGCAGGGCGGCCAGAGTGGCCAGCACCGTAGGCAACAGGATGTCGGCGGCATTGAAATGGAGCAGCCCCTGTTTCAAGGCCACGCTCTGGCGGATCGCGATCACCGACGTCGGGATCAGGGTCAGGCCGGCGCTGTTGAGCACCACGAACATGATCTGGGCATCGCTGGCCTCGTCCGGTCTGGGGTTCAGGGCCTGCAGTTCACGCATGGCCTGCAGACCCAGAGGGGTCGCGGCGTTGTCCAGGCCCAGCAGATTGGCCGACAGGTTGAGCATCATCGCGCCCTGGGCCGGGTGACCGTCGGGCACCGACGGAAACAGCCGGCGCAGCAGCGGACTGGCCCAGCGCGCCAGCAGGGCGACCATGCCGGCGGCCTCGCCGACACGCATCAAACCCAGCCACAGGGCCATGAGCCCGGCCAGGCCCAGGGAGATCTCGAAACCCGACCGAGCCGCGTCGAACAAGGCATTGAGCAAGGTCTGGAAGACCGCCAGATCGCCGTGCAGCAGACGCCAGAAGGCGGCTGCGAAGGCCGCCACGATCAGACCCACCCAGACGCGGTTCAGGGCCATGGCTGCATTTCAGGGCCGGACCCCGGGCTCAGAACGGTGGGCCGTCTTCGTCATCGCCCGCCACGACCGGCGCGGGCAGCGGAACGGGTGCCGGCACGGGCGCGGCGCTGCCCAGGACGCTCTCGCCCCCGAGGGCCTGGATCAGATCGGGCAGCAACTGGCTCAATTCGCCGGTGGCGATCGCCACATCGGCATCGAAACCGCCGTCGTCGGCCGATCGCCCCTCGAAGACCACGTCCAGGAACGACACCTTCTTGAGCTGCAGGCCTTCGGTCAGCATGAAACCCACCCGGTCGTCCCAGCACAGCGCCAGCTTGGTCGGCAGCTTGCCCTGGGCGATGTGCTGTTTGACTTCGTCGTTGTCGAGCGGGTGCCGGGCATAGCGCACCACCGCCTTGGATTCATCGCTGGCCTTGAGCTCGCATTCCTGCTCGATGCTGAAACCGGCCGGCGGCTCCTGGGTGCTCAACCACTCGGCCATGGCGCTCATGGGGCTGCTCTGGGTGTCGAGCAAGGCCACGGAAAAGCCCTCCAGCACATTCACCAGGGCGGTCACCACCTCGTCGGCGCGCCCCTGGCTGGAGGCGTCGATCATCATCAGCCGCGCCTTGGCATCGATCCACACCGGCACCGAGGCCTGCTTGGAGAACGCCATGGGCAGCAGCGCCTGCTTGGCGTCTTCCTTGATCTCCTTGATTTCCTTCTTGCCCGGCTTGCGGCCCGTGGTCTGCTCGATCTGTTGGGCCCGTTCCTTGGCCTTGCGGTTGAGCACCGAGCCCGGCACCGCCTTGAGCTCGATCATGTACTTGAGGATCCACTGCCCCCCCACCGACTCCACCAGCGGCCCATGGGCCTCGCCGCGCGGTTCGAGCCAGCCGGCCGACTTCTCCTGGCTGGCGCCACATTCGACAAAACGCGCCTTGTCCAGCGCGGCCTCAAGCTGCTCCAGCGAGGCCGACCAGGCCTCCGCCAGGCGGTAAACGATCAGATTCTTGAACACTGAAAACCCCAGAAGGACTGCTGTGCCGGACCTGCGGCTCAACGCAGCCCCGCAAATCCTCCATTGTGAGGCCTGCTGCCCGCCGTCCCCGCTTTGCACAGTCGATATCGGTCTTTACACAGACCGCCCGCGACAGCAACCGCCGCGATACACGGCCGGAACAGACTAGGTCTCCACAGGGTCTGCCAAGTGGCATACCCCCCCTCTTGAAAGGAAGCAACATGCTCAAGACCCCCCGCCACCTCCTCCTCGCCGGCCTGCTGGCCGCCACCGGCCTGGTCGCCCAGGCCCAGACCGCCACGCCGGCCGCCGCGCCCGCCACCCCTGCGCCGATGGCCCAGGGCCACGAGCACCATGGCCCCAGCCCGGCCCGCATGCAGGCCATGTTTGCCAAGCACCTGGAAAAACTCAAGGCCAAGCTGAAGATCACGCCCGAACAGGAAGGTGCCTGGTCCACCTTCACCGATGCCATCAAGCCACCCAGCAACCCGCCGGCCCACCCCGACCACGCCGAATGGGCCAAGCTGACCACCCCTGAGCGCATCGACCGCATGCAGGCCATGCACAGCGCCCGCGCCGCCGAGATGAGCAAGCGCGCCGACGCCACCAAGACCTTCTACGCCGCCCTGAACGCAGACCAGCAGAAGGTCTTCGACGCCGAGAGCCTGCGCATGATGTCGCACCATTTCCACAAGGGCATGGGACACGAACACCATGAATGAACCCGGGTCCCCGCGGACCTGAGCTGCTCCTCCCCACAAACCCCGGCGCCCTGCGGCCCTGGGGTTTTCTTTTGTCCGGCCCCCACCCATCCGCCCGGAAAACCCTGGGGACAGAACTTGAACAAATGCAGACTTGTCCACCGCGCCAGCGCCAGCGGCCGACTTGTCCCCGCCCCGCCCCGAGACTCCTGCCAGGCCGCCCACAGACTTGCAGGCGGCACAACTGTTTGATCTGAAAGGGAAAAATCAGCTTTTCCACAGAAGGAGGCTCGCCTTATTACTACTACTATTCTTTGATATTGAAGATAAAGAAGAAGTCAGAGAGCCCCATGCGGGCGCCGTGCCGCCCTGTTCGGCGTCGGCCGATCCCGTCGTCCTGTCAGCCATGGTGCAAACGACCAGGCGCCTCCACCTGCGCACCCCGTGATCAGTCCGGCGGTGGCAAGTCCCCCCCTTGTCCTTCCTCCCCTGTTTGATCCGCGCCACAGCCCGATGAAGCTCGGTTTGTGGAACAAGTCTGGGGACAGTTCTGGAACAAACAGCGGCTTGTCCACAGCAAGCAGCCCGGTCTCCAAGTTGTCCGGTTTTGACCCCTGCTTTCCAGGCCCGTCTTCCCACATGGTTTGAATGGCCGCAAACCCTTGTTGCAACACGGGAAAATCGACTTGTCCACAGTCGGAGCGGGGCCTTACTACTACTACTATCTAAAAATATTGAAGATAAAGAAGAAGTCAG
>JAFAMV010000085.1 GCA_019233055.1 Curvibacter sp. | reverse complement strand
ATAGGCCCGTGAACCGAGGTAGATCTGGTTCATGTAGAGCTCCAGCACCTGGTCCTTGCTGAGCTGCGACTCGATCTTCAGCGCCAGCAGCGCCTCCTTGAACTTGCGGTTCAGGCTGCGCGAGCGGTTCAGGAAGAAGGTCCGGGCCACCTGCTGGGTGATCGTCGATGCGCCCTGCAGCCGGCCGCCGGTGAGGATGGAGCCGATGGCCCGGCCGATGCCGATCGGGTCCACGCCATGGTGTTCGTAGAAGCGCGAGTCCTCGACGGCCAGCAGGCTGTCCTTCATGAGCTTGGGAATCTGGTCGATGCGCTGGTAGACCCGGCGCTCGCTGCCGAAGCCGCCGATCTCGACACCGTCGGCGGTGTAGACGCGCAGCGGCTGCTTGGGCTGGTAGTTCGACAGCGAGGAGGTGTCGGGCAGGTGCGGGTACATCAGCACACCGGCCACCACCGTCAGCGCCAGGGCCAGGGTCCCCAGTGCGCCGGACCACAGCAGGACGCCGCGCCAATGGCTGCGCAGCCAGCCGGGCAGGTCAGACAGGCGGAGTGGGCCAGGTAAAGAGAAACGCATGCGCAGGAAACGGTGAAAAGCCTCCATTATCGGCATGCGTCAAGTTCGATGGTCGGGCGCGGGCAGCGCTGCGTCGCCGGAGTCGGGTTCCGCCGGCCCCCGGCCGGTCCGGGCGGTTCAGGCTTTCAGTTGCTGGGACACCCAGCGCCCGAAGGCGTCGATGAACTTCTGCAGGTAGGGTCGGCTGGCTTCGGCGAGCTGCCCGTCGGCACCGAACAGGGTGCCGGCATGGCCCACATAGGCTTCGGGCTGCTGCATGCAGGCCACGTCCAGGAACACCAGGGACTGGCGCAGATGGTGGTTGGCGCCGAAGCCGCCGATGGCCCCCGGCGACACCGACATCACCGCCCCAGGCTTGCCGCCCCAGACGCTGTGGCCGTAAGGCCGCGAGCCCACGTCCAATGCGTTCTTGAGGCCGCCGGGCACCGAGCGGTTGTATTCGGGGGTGACGAAGAGCACCGCGTCGGCCGCCCTGACGCTGTCGCGGAAGGTGGTGTAGCTGTCCGGGGTCGCGGCATCGAACTCTTCGCGGTACAGCGGCAGCTCGCCGATCTCGACCAGGCGCAGGCGCAGGGTCGGCGGCGCCAGGGCCGCCAGTGCCAGGGCGACCTGGCGGTTGATCGAGGCGGCTCGCAGGCTGCCCACCAGCACGGCGACATCGAATGTGGGATTCATCAGGGGCTCCTATCTCAATGGTTGGGTGAGGGTTTGATCGGCGGTCAGTCCAGTATGCCCACCGAGCCAGAAAACAAGGACCGGGCTCTGTGCAAACGGGCGAAAAAAAGGCCGGAAACTTGAAAGTTCCGGCCTGATCGGTCCATTGCCTTTACCAGTTGTTGTCGTCGGAGCCGCCGCCTCCGCCCGAATCCCACGAGTCGGATGCGCCGCTGCCGGCGTCAAAGGATCCATAGTCGGGCGGGTTGTCGATCGGCGTGAAGCCGCCGCCGGCATCGCCATAGCTGTTGCCCCGGTGTTCGATGGGCCGGTCTTCGTCATGCTCGAAGGCCTTGGCCAGCCCGTAGCCGGCAGCGACACCGGCGATGCCGCCGAGCACCGCGCCACCCACGCCGCCGAGGCCCCCTGCGGCCGGAGGGGCGCCGTAGGGCTGGCCATAGGGCGGCTGGCCGTAGCCGGGGTTGGGGTTGAAGGACGGTCCACCCGCCGGCATCACCGGGGCTGGCGGCGGCGGGGTCAGCAGGCGCGAGGCCAGGCGCCAGACCAGCACCAGGGCGGCCGCCGCGATCAGCAGGGTGACCCAGGGAAACGAGGCATGGCTGGCCGCGGGGGCCCGTTCGATCACCGCCGGTGGGCTCACCGAGCCCGCTGCATTGCCGTTGCCTGCGCCCGTCTGGGCGGGGCGGCTGGCCGAGGGGGTGTCGGTGGCGGGGATCTTGTTGAGCAGATCGCGGAAGCGTTGCGGATCGGAGGCGAATTTCAGCGTGGGGTCCAGGTGCTCGGCCTCCTTGAGGGCCTCGCGGGCCTCGAGGTTGCGGCCTTCGCGGGCCAGCACTTCGCCGAGTTCGTATTGGGCCTTGGCGCTGGTCGGTTTCTCTTTGATGACTTCGCGCAGCATGGTTTCCGCCTGGTGGTATTCACCGGCATTGACCGCCGCAGAGATGTCTTTGGGGGTGGGCAGCGCCCAGGACAGCGAGGCCGCCAGGGCCAGGGCCAGTCCGGCCAGCAGGCGGCGGCCCCGGTGCGGGGTCGGGAATTGGGCTGTCAGCATGAATCGAAGCTCCTTCTGGTGGGGCGGCCTGCCGGGATGCAGGGTGCGGGTCTGGGGCCGGCCGTCTGTGACCACAACGCGAGATGGGGGCGATCCGCCGACATCTCAAGCCCCGGTGGCTGGCCCGTGGTGCGCCTGTTGAGGGGGAGGGCACTTCCACACGCCGTGGGGAAGTACCACCGGGGTGGTCTCATGTCACGACACGATGTAGGCGCCGGTGCCGGTGGACATCAGGGCGCCATCGGGGCCTAGGAATTCCATGCGGGTGGTGGCCACGCGCGAGCCCAGGCGCAGCACCTCGGCGTTCAGCTCGAAGTGGTCGCCGATGCCGGGGCGCAGGTAGTCGATGCGCAGGTCGATGGTGCCCAGGCGGCCGAAGCGCTTGAGGCGCTCGGCGGGCAGCTCGTCCATGTGGCGGGCGCCGATGGCGGCCATCACCGCCAGGCCGCCCATGGAGTCGAGGCCGGCGCTGATCACGCCGCCATGCAGGCGGTTGAAGCTGAAATGCCCCACCAGTTCGGGGCGCATCTCGATGCGGGCGCTGACCTTCTGGGGCAGGATGCGTGTGATCTTCAGGCCCAGCACGGTGTTGAAGACCACCATCTCTTCGAAGAGCTTTTTCAGGCTGGCGACGAATTCAGGTTCGAATTCGGCGGGCAGGGGGGCGTTTTTGTGCGTCATGGTGGGCCAATATAGCCTCAGCCGCGTCCGTCCCGGTGCAGGGCCAGCCAGGTCTGCTGGAGGATCCGGGCGTCGGCGCTGGCGCGGTGGCGGCGCAGGCCCATGCGCTGGGCCACCTGCTGGCGCAGCGGGTCCCAGCGGGCCATGGCGGCTTCGTCGAGCAGGGCCAGCAGGCTGTCCAGCCGGAAGGTCGGCTGGCTGCCGGCGGCCTCATAGAGCCGGCCCATCCAGGCGTAGTCATGGGCCCAGCCGTCGCAGTAGACGGTCTGCCCCTGGAGTTGCCGGTTGAGTTGCTGCGCGACCTCCGCCGGGCTGCGGCCGAGGCGCAGCAGATCGTCGCGCCGGATGCTGTGCAGCGCCGCCGCCGTGGGCTCCCAATGCAGCCAGTCGGGTTCGGGCCGGATCAGGCTGCACCAGGCCTGACCGTCGGGGCGCACGAAGCCGACCTCGATCGGGTAGCTGCCGCGGCCGAAGCCCGAGGCCTCGAAATCGATCACGGCGGGCGCGAGCCGTTCGAGTTCGGGCGCAGCGGTCAGGGTCATGGGGGCTCCTCCACCGTCTTGGTTGCGGGCTGTCCGGCATGCCCGGGGGTGACGGTTGTCCGCAGGTGAGCAAGTTTGGGGCCAGATCGGGGCTCAGCCGCCGCCGGTCTCGGCGCCTTCGACCAGGAAGCGCACGCGGCGCACGCCTTGCCATTCATCGGCGTCGAGGCGGAAGGCCAGTTTCACTCGCGCGGGCAGGGGTTCGGTGTGGCCGAACCACATGCCGTCGACGGCTTCGCCACGGTGCCTCAGCTTGAGCGCCAGGTGCTTTTCGCCGACCAGGCGTTGCGACACGACCTCGACCGTTTCGCTGAAGGTGGGCGGCGCGAAACCCTGGCCCCAGACCTCGCGGTGCAGCGTGTCGACCAGCTCGGTGCGGCGGTATTCCGGGGCCAGCGGGCCGTCGGTGTCGAGGCGGCGGGTGAGCGTGGCGGCATCGAGCCATTCGTCGGCGACCTGGGCCAGGGCCTGTCCGAAGACGCCGAAGTGCTCGCGGGCCACGGTGCAGCCGGCGGCCATGGCATGACCGCCGAAGCGCAGCAGCACGCCCGGGTGGCGTTTGGCCACCAGATCGAGGGCATCGCGCAGATGGAAGCCCGGGATGGAGCGCCCGGAGCCCTTGAGCTCGTGCTCCTTGCCGGGGGCGGCGCTGGCCGCGAACACGAAGGTCGGGCGGTGCAGCCGGTCCTTGAGGCGCGAGGCCACGATGCCGACCACGCCTTCGTGGAACTCAGGATCGAACACGCTGATGGCCGCCGGGGCCGCCTCCTGCCCGTCGAACAGGGATTCGGCCATCCGCATGGCCTGGTCGCGCATGCCGCTCTCGATGTCGCGTCGCTCGCGGTTGATGCCGTCGAGCAGGCGGGCGAGTTCGTCGGCGCGCTGGCTGTCGTCGGTGAGCAGGCACTCGATGCCCAGGGTCATGTCGGACAGGCGCCCGGCGGCGTTGATGCGCGGACCCAGTGCAAAACCGAAGTCGAAGGTGGTGGCCTGGCGGGCGTCGCGTCCGGCGGCCCGAAACAGGGCCGCCAGACCGACCGGCAGGGCCCCGGCGCGGATGCGCCTGAGGCCCTGCGCCACCAGGCGGCGGTTGTTGGCGTCGAGCCGGACCACATCGGCCACCGTGCCCAGGGCCACCAGGGGCAGCAGGGCATCGAGCTTGGGCTGGCTGGCGGCGTCGAAACGGCCGCGCCGTCGCAACTCGGCGCGCAGGGCCAGCAGCACGTAGAACATCACGCCGACGCCGGCCAGCGATTTGCTCTCGAAGGTGCAGCCCGGCTGGTTGGGGTTGACGATGACGTCGGCCGCCGGCAGTTGCTCGGCGGGCAGGTGGTGGTCGGTGACCAGCACCTGCAGGCCCAGCGCCTTGGCGCGTGCCACCCCTTCGAGGCTGGCGATGCCGTTGTCGACCGTGATCAGCAGGTCGGCGCCGCGGGCCTTGACGCGCTCGCTGATCGGGGCTGTGAGGCCGTAGCCGTCGACCACCCGGTCGGGCACCAGATAGCCCACCTGGCGGGCCCCCAGCAGGCGCAGTCCGCGCAAGCCGACCGCGCAGGCGGTGGCACCATCGCAGTCATAGTCGGCCACGATGCACAGCGGGCGGTCCTGCTCGATGGCGTCGGCGATCAGCGCGGCGGCCTGTTCGGCGCCCCGCAGCCCGGTCGGTGGCAGCAGGCGGCCCAGGCCGTCGTCGAGTTCGTCGGCGCTCTGCACGCCTCGGGCGGCGTAGAGGCGGGCCAGCAGCGGGTGCACACCGGCCTGTTCGAGGGCCCAGCTGGCGCGTGGGGGGACGTCGCGTTCGAGGATTTTCACAGGCGCTCCAGCACTTGGGCCGCCGACAGCGGCCGGATCAGCTGGCGCAGTCGCGGCCAGGGACGGCAGCGGCCGGGCCCGAAGCTTTGCGCATGGCGCTCGCCGCACAGGGTCAGCCGCAGCGCGCCGCCCGCCTCGCAGCGGCGCAGCAGCTCGGCCAGCAGGCCCTCGTCCAGGGCCTGCCAGGCCTGCAGCCAGGCGTCCCACCGGCCCTGCAGGGCCGGTTCGCGCAGATGGGTGACCTGCTCGACGAGGCCGGCCGGTGGCGGCGTCCAGCCGGCGGGAAGGCGTCCGCAGGCGCTGATCCAGAAGGCGTTGACCGGCGCCAGGCCGGCCGCACTGCGCTGCTCGCTCAGGGGGTGGGTGTAGAGCAGCATCTGGATTTCGCTCTGCAGCCGCCGCAGCGCACGCATCGCGGGGCTCGGGGGCAGCCAGGTCTGGATGTCGCGACCGGCCACCCGGTCGAGCGAGGCGGTGCGCAGACCGTCGAAGGCTGCACCGCTGGCCAGCCATTGGCCGGGCGCGTGGTAGTCGAGGCGCAGGCCGTCCTCTTCGAAGAAGGGGCGCACCACGGCCAGCAGCGCGCGGGAGTCGGCCTCGTCGAGGTCCGTCGGCAGTCCGCAGCGGACCTGGCTGGTGCCGACCTGCCAGTGGCAGGGGCTGATCCAGGCCCAGGCCCGATCGGGCTCGCTGCGGCTGTCGGCCCGGCCGGCGGCGGCCACGGCCGCCCAGGGCATGCAGCCGTCGGCGCCCGCGTCCAGGCCCGAGGCCCGGGCCAGTGCCCGTTCATGGGGGGGGCTGAAGCTGTCGTCCGGGCCTTCGTCCAGAGGGCCGGCCTGCAGCCGATTCAACAGGCGTTCCAGGTGGGGCAGGCGCAGACGGCCCAGCAGGGCAGGGGCCTGTTCGGCCGGTGGGGCGGCGAAGGGCAGGATGAATTCGGGCCCGTCGGTCAGGGAAATCGGATCTGGCATGGGCCTATTGTCCGGGATGCCACAATCGGCGCTCCATGCAAATTCCCTATGAACTGGCCCTGGGCTGGCGCTACACCCGCGCCGGCCGCGCCACACGGCGCAATGGCTTCATCTCTTTCATCTCGGGTGTCTCGATGTTGGGCATCGCCCTGGGCGTGGCGGCCCTGATCATCGTGCTGTCGGTGATGAACGGCTTCCAGAAGGAGGTCCGCGACCGCATGCTCAGCGTGGTTGCGCACATCGAGATCTTCACCCCCACCGGCGATGCGCTGCCGGATCCGGTCCGCACCACGGCCGAGGCGCGGCGCAACCCCGAAGTGATCGGCGCTGCACCCTTCATTTCGGCCCAGGCCCTGCTGGCGCGCGGAGACCAGATGAAAGGCGCCCTGGTGCGCGGCATCGACCCGGCCCAGGAGCCCCAGGTCATCGAGATGGTGAGCGGCATGCAGGACGGTCTTTCACACCTGCAGCCGGGCCAGTTCGGTGTGGTGCTCGGGGCCGAGCTGGCCCGCAGCCTGGGGGTGGCGCCGGGCGACCGGGTCACCCTGATCGCGCCCAGCGGCGATGTCACGCCGGCCGGCGTGGTGCCCCGGCTCAAGCAGATGACCGTGGTCGGGACCTTCGATTCGGGCCACTATGAATACGATTCGACCCTGGTGCTGATGCACCTGGAAGATGCGCAGCGCCTGTTCCGGCTCGAAGGGCCGACGGGCGTGCGCCTGAAGCTGCGTGACCTGCACCAGGCGCGCGAAGTCGCCGGGCAACTGGCCGGCTCGCTCAGCGGCGACCTGCTGATCAGCGACTGGACGCGCCAGAACAAGACCTGGTTCGCGGCGGTGCAGGTCGAGAAACGCATGATGTTCATCATCCTGACGCTGATCGTCGCGGTGGCGGCCTTCAACCTGGTCAGCACCCTGGTCATGACGGTGACCGACAAGCGCGCCGACATCGCCATCCTGCGCACCCTGGGGGCCAGTCCGCCGAGCATCATGGGCATCTTCGTGGTGCAGGGCGCGCTGGTGGGGGTGATCGGTACCCTGGCCGGCCTGCTGCTCGGCCTGCTGGTGGCCTGCAACATCGATGTCATCGTGCCCGCGCTCGAGCACCTGCTGCATGCCTCCTTCCTGCCCAAGGACATCTACCTGATCAGCCGCATGCCCAGCGATCCCCAGAGTTCGGACATCGTCCCCATCACCCTGATTTCCCTGGTGCTGGCCTTTGCGGCCACCCTGTACCCGAGCTGGCGGGCCAGCCGCGTGAACCCGGCGGAGGCGCTGCGCTATGAGTGACGATGTGATCCTGCAGGCCGAGGGCCTGGGCAAGCGCTTCACCGAAGGCCGCCTCGACGTGACGGTGTTGCGCGCGGTGCAATTGACGGTCAGGGCCGGAGACACGGTCGCCATCGTGGGGGCCTCGGGCTCGGGCAAGAGCACCCTGCTGCACCTGCTGGGGGGGCTGGATGCGCCGAGCACCGGTTCGGTCAGCCTGATGGGGCAGCGCTTCTCGCAGCTCGACGCCCGCGCCCAGGGCCTGTTGCGCAACCGCCACCTGGGTTTCGTCTACCAGTTCCACCACCTGCTGCCCGAGTTCAGTGCGCTGGACAACGTCGCCATGCCGCTGCGCATCCGGCGCGAACCGGCGGTGCGCGCCAGCGAGGCGGCGCGCGACATCCTGGCGGCGGTGGGCCTGGCCGACCGGCTGCAGCACCGGCCGGCCGAGCTGTCCGGCGGCGAGCGTCAGCGTGTGGCGATCGCCCGGGCGCTGGTGACGCGGCCGGCCTGCGTGCTGGCCGACGAGCCCACCGGCAACCTGGATCGCGGCACGGCCGAGCAGGTGTTCCAGCTGATGCTTCAGCTGGCGCGCGACCAGGGCACCGCCTTTGTCATGGTGACCCACGACGAATCCCTGGCCCAGCGCTGTGCCCGGCAGATGCGCCTGGTGCAGGGCGAACTCGGCGAGCTGTCGCGATGAACCCGTCGGCGGATGACGGTCTGCGCTACCTGGATTTCGAATTCAGCGAGGACGCGCAGGGTCTGGGCTGCCGGGATGCACTGGCCACGGTCAGGCCGTCGCAGTGGCCCGCGCTGCAGGCCGAGGTGGGGCTCGTGCTGGCCTGGGCGCGGCAGTTGCCGGGGGCGACGGAAGGGCCGCTGGAGGACGGCGGCGACTGGGACTGGTCCCTTCAGGCCTGGCTGGAAACCGATCCGCCGCTTGCCCTGGTCGTGGACGAGGGCCATGTGCTCGGCACGGAGGCCCTGGCCCCGGACAGCCGGATCAGCCTGGCATTCACGCTGAGCGGATCGCCCGACTTCTGCCAGGCCTTGGCGACGCGCTTCGGTCTGCCTGATTGAGGCCGGCCGACCGGTCGCTCAGGGCGGTTGTTCAGGGGGTGCAGGTGACGGTGACCTGGGCCATGGTGCTGGCCACCGTGCCGGTGGTGTTGGCGGTGGTGCTGCAGGAATAGCCGCTCGGTGAGCTGGCCACACCGACGATGTAGGTGGAGCCGATCGGCAGGGTGTCGGGGAAATAGAACGAACCTTCCGGGAAGGCGGTCGAGGTCAGCGTGGTGGCCGAAGAGGCCCCCGAGGCCAGCATGCTCAGCGACAGGGTCACGTCGACGCCGCTGGGCAGGCCGCTGATGGTGCCGCCGACCGAGTAGTCGACGCAGGTCACCGTGATGTTGGAGATGTTGTCGCCCGTGGTGTCGATGGTTCCGACGCCGTTGCTGACACTGCAGCTCTGGCCCGTGGGCTGGGTGGCGACGGTGACCTGGTAGTTGCTGCTGGCCGACAGGGTCGACTGCATGGTGAAGGTGCCATTGCTGCTGACGGTCAGGGTGTCGCCGGATTGGTCCGCCAGTTGCAAGGTCTTGTTCGCGTCCAGTCCGGTGACGGTACCGCCGACCGAGGCCAGCGAGCCGCCGCCACACCCGGCCAGGGCCAGGGCACTGAGGCTGGCCGAAACGATCAGTCGGGTGGGGATGGAGTTCATGCGTGGGTCCTTTGGTGGCAAGTGATTCCCCAGGCGGCGGTGTGCCGACCTGGTCCGCCAGGATAGTGCAATAGTCGACCCCAGCCGGCATGAAAGCCAGGTCAGGCCGAGGTAAAAAAAGACAAAGAAGGCCGCTGCGGCAGGCCGCCGCCTCAGCGCGGGGCCGGGCTGTGGCGCGAGGTGTCGGCCGCGGCAGACTCCTGGCGTTCGGGGTGTCCGGGCTCAGCGGGGCTGGAGGCGTCGGGGCGCTGCTGTCGAGGGGTGAGGACGTCGTTGCGCACGGTGATGACCGAGGGGGTCAGGCCGGTGTTCTGCGGATGGATGCTGATGGGGCCGACCGGAAAGACGCGCAGTCGGATGATGCGGGTGGTCTGGGTGGCGAAGCTGCTCATGGTCGTGGTTCCTGGCGGAGGCGTTGAAGGGCAGGGTCGTCAGACCAGCAGGTTCAGCAATGAGCCCCGGATGGCCGTGGCGCCACCGGTGGCCACCGCCGCCGCCACCGACAGCAGGCCGCTGCCGCTGCTGCTGTCCGAGCCGCTGCTGTTGTTGCTGCTGGCGCTGGTCGAGGTGCTGGCGGCTGCCGTGGCGCCGGTCTTGGCCACGGAGCCGCTGGCGCCGGTCTGCATCTGCCTGGCCACCTGCTGTGCCCGCACCAGGTCGCCGCTTTGCAGTGCGTGGCCGAGCTGGGCCATGGGGCTGGTGCCGCTGGGCGTCTCGCCGCCGGTCAGGCTGTTGTAGGCCGTCTTGGCCCCATTAAGGTCACCCGCCTGCAGGGAACTCAGCAGGCTCTTGAATGTCTGCTGCCGCTGTTGAAACTGGGGCGAGACCGTGCCCTGACTGGCGGCCGTCGCGTTGGTTCCTGAAATTCGCATGCTCATACCGCACCTTCTGGACTGAAAAGAGCCTGCAAGGGCCGTCGAAGCGACGGATTGCGGCCCTGTCCAATGGTCGGCCAAGCCGGGCGGCGCAAAGCCCGGAAAAGCGCTGCTTTTGCGGCCATTTCGGCGCCCCGGTGGGGTGCCGGCCCTGCCTAGGAGCCTGTTCAACGTCTCGCACGGGCCGCGTTGGAGCGCCATCGGGATGAGTGGGTGGCCCGGATGCGCCGCATGGGCCCGTGCCCATGCCTGCAGCCGGGGCGCCCCACATCGTCGAAGTGGGCCCGATTTCGCTCCAACCCGAAGGGCAGTGGCCTTTTCGGGCGGTCTGCGGCGTTGCGGCACTTGTCGATAGCCGGGCTATCGACAAGTGCCGCGCCTTGCATCCCATCCCGAAAAGACCGCTGCGCGACCCGTGGGAGACGTTCAACAGGCTCTTATTGGCAGCTGACGTTGATGGCGGTGTTGCCCGAGGCGCTGACCACCCCGGAGCCATTGGTCACCACGCAGGTGTGGCCCGAGGGCTGTTGCGAGACGACGATGCTGTACGAGGCGCCGACGTTCCAGCTGCCCTGCAGGGTGAAGGGGCCGTTGGTGGTCAAGGTCGTGGTGGTGCTGCCCGACTGGTTGAGCAGGGTCACCAGGGTGCTGGTGGGCAGGCCGCTGAGGGTGCCGCCCAGGGTCACGGTGCTGGTGCAACTGACGGCCACATTGGTCACGGAGTTGCCCTGTGTGTTGATGGTGCCGCTGCCGTTGCTGACCGTGCAGGTCTGGCCGGTCGGCTGGGTCAGCACCGTGACGCTGTAGCTGGCACCGGCCGCGAGGGTGGTCGGAAAGGTGAAGGACTGGTTGCTGGAGAGTGTCAGCTTGTCGCTCAGGTTGTTCTGGAGCGTCACGCTGAGGCCGCTGCCCAGGCCGGTGAGCTGGCCGCCGACATTGGCCAGGAAGCCGCCGCCGCAGGCGGCGAGCAGGGCGGCCGCGGCCGCCAGTGAAAGCGCCAAATTGCGCTTTGTCTTGTGGATTTTCATGTGGATGTCCCTGAGCAGAGGCCTGTGTCGTCGCGCGGATGGCGGCGCAGGCCCTGCCCAGTCTAATCCAAGCCGGCTTGCATCTTTACAAAGCGGAAACCTGACGCGTCGGTGGCAGTATCAACGGCTCATGACGGTGCGCAAGGTTTCGGCCAACTCCTTGGGGGCGAACTTGGCGACATAGGCATCGGCGCCGACGCTGCGCACATGGTCTTCGTTGGTGGTGCCCGACAGGGACGAGTGGATGACCACCGGAATGCCCTTGAAGCGGCCATCCTGCTTGATGTTGCGGGTCAGGGTGAAGCCGTCCATCTCGGGCATCTCGAGGTCGGTCAGCACCAGGGCCACCTTGTCCTGCACGGTCTGGCCGGCCTTCTGGGCTTCCTTTTCGATCTCCTGCAGGCGCTCCCAGGCTTCCTTGCCGCTGCGCGTCATGATGTAGGGCGCGCCCATGGCCTCCAGGCTTTTCTCCATCAGGGTGCGGGCCATCGGTGAGTCGTCGGCCGCCAGCACCACCGTGCCGGGAGGCAGGCCGAGTTCGGGGCCGATGGAATGCGGATCGACCTCCTGCTCGGGTGTCGGGGACACGCGCCGCTGGATGGCCTCGACATCCAGCACCTGCACCAGCCGGGTGTTGTCGACGTCGCCGTCGAGCCGGGCGATGCTGGTGACCATGCCCGAGGCGGCATTGCCGTCGGCGGCCAGCACCTGGGTCCAGTCGAGGCGCACGATCTCTTCGACGGCCTCGACCGCAAAAGCCAGGGTATGGCGGGCGAATTCGGTGACCAGCATGATGTTGAGCCCGGTCTGGGGCTGGCAGCCGACGATGTAGGGCAGGTCGATGACCTGGATCACCTGGCCGCGCAGGTTGACCACACCCAGCACGCCCCTGGCGGCCCCGATGATGGCGGTGATCTTCGGCATCTCGACGATCTCGCGCACCTTGAACACGTTGATGCCGAAGAGTTCGGCCTTGTCCCCGTGCGCATCCTTGCCGAGCCGGAAGAGCAGCAGCTCGAACTTGTTGCTGCTGGTGAGGTTGGTGCGCTCGTCGATCTCGCGTTGGGCATCAGAGGTCATGGCGGTTCCCGGTCGGGCTGTGAAGACCCTCAGTCTAGCTTCAACCCGTACCGGGTTGACAGCTGCGCCATGGCGAGAGGCATAAAAACAGCGGCCTTTGTCGCTTCGGGCATCATCATCGCCATGTCATTCTGGATCGACACCCATTGCCACCTGGATGCGCCCGAGCTGGCGGCCGACCTTGAGCTGCTGCGCCAGCGGGCGCGCGAGGCTGGTGTGCGCCATTGCGTGCTGCCGGCGGTGGCGGCCGCCCATTTCGAAGGCCTGCGCGCGCTGGCGCACCGTCTGGGCGACAGCTATGCGCTGGGCATCCACCCGCTCTACACCCCGCAGGCGGAGCCGGGCGATCTCGAGCTGCTGGCGCAGCGGCTGGCCCAGTGGGCGGACGACCCGCATCTGGTGGCGGTGGGCGAGATCGGGCTGGACGGCTTCGTGCCCGGCCTGGACATGGCGCGTCAGCAGTCCTTCTTCCGCGAACAACTCCGGCTGGCCCGGCGCTGCGGCCTGCCGGTGATCCTGCATGTGCGGCGCTCGGCCGACCTGCTGCTGGCCGGCCTGCGCGAGATCGGCGGGCGGACCGGATGGCAGGGCATCGCCCATGCGTTCAATGGCAGCCTGCAACAGGCCCGGGCCTTTGTCGGCCTGGGCTTCAAGCTGGGCTTCGGCGGCGCGCTGACCTATGAGCGCGCCCTGCAGCTGCGCCGGTTGGCCGTCGAGCTGCCGCTCGAGGCCCTGGTGCTGGAGACCGATGCGCCCGACATCCCCCCGCATTGGCTGTACCGGACCGCCGCCGAACGGGCCGCCGGCCTGTCGCAAGGACGCAACAGCCCGGCCGAACTGCCGCGCATCGCTGCGGTGCTGGCCGCGCTGCGCGGCATGGCGCCGTCCGAACTGGCCGAGGCCACCACCCGCAATGCCCGTCAGGCCCTGCCTCGGCTGGCCGCGTTGCTGGATGCGCGGCGTGGAGACGGCGCATGAGGTTGCAGGGCCTGCCGCCGGTGCTCGACGAGCACACCCGCCTGCTGGTGCTGGGCAGCTTTCCCGGTGCCCGTTCGCTGGCCCTGCAGCAGTACTACGGCCACCCGCAGAACCAGTTCTGGCCCATTCTGTCGGCCCTGTGGCAGACCGACCTGGTGGCCCTGGACTACGCGGCGCGGTTGCAGGCACTGCTGGTGCGGGGCCTGGGGGTCTGGGACGTCTACGCCTCGTGCGAGCGCGAGGGCAGCCTGGACACCGCCATCCGCCAGCCCGTGGTGAACGACCTGGCGGGCCTGGCCCGACGCTGCGCCGCCCTGAAGGTGGTGGCCCACAACGGCGGCGAGAGCTTCCGCCATGCCCGGCACACGCGCACCCTGGGCCTGCCGGTGCTGCGCCTGCCCTCGACCAGTCCGGCCAACGCCTCGCAGCCTCCGGGCTTCAAGCTGGCGGCTTGGCGCGAGGCCTTTGCCCTGGCCGGCCTGCTGCCCTGAGAACAGGTCTGGAGACCGCCTGCAGGCCCCGCGCCGGTCCCGTCGGCCGCCCTGCTAAAGTGCGGCACCTTTTTTGAATGCCCGCGCCATGGCCCGCTCCAAGTCTTCCCCCGCCACTGAACTGCCCGAAGTCCATTTCTCTGACTATGGCGGTGTGCGCTGCCTGCACCTGGGCACCGACTGGATCCAGGGGTCGATGCTGCTCGACGCCCCCTACGACATCGAGCTCGAGTATGTGCAGCGCATGATGGCCTGGCTGCTGTTCACCGACCCGGCCCGCCTGACCCGCTTCCACTCGATGCAGCTGGGGCTGGGCGCCGGCACCCTGACCAAGTTCTGCCGCAAGAAACTCAAGGTCACGACCACGGCCATCGAACTCAACCCCCAGGTGCTGCATGCCTGCCGGGGCTGGTTCAAGCTGCCGCCCGAGGACAGCAAGCTGCGCGTGGTGATCGCCGACGCCGCCGAAGAGATCCGCGACCCCATGTGGCAGGGGGCGGTCGATGCGCTGCAGGTCGATCTCTACGACCACGAGGCGGCCGCGCCGGTGCTCGACAGTGCCGAGTTCTATGCCGACTGCCGGCAACTTCTCAGCGAGGAGGCCTGCATGACGGTGAACCTCTTCGGGCGCTCGTCGAGCTATGAGCGCAGCGTGCAGAAGATGGCCGAGGCCTTCGGCGAGGCCGCGATCTGGGCCTTCAAGCCGACGCGCGAGGGCAACACCGTGGTGCTGGCCCAGCGCAACCCTTCGCGCCCGAAGCGGGAGGTGCTGATGGAGCGCGCCGAACTGATCCAGAGCCGCTGGGGTCTGCCGGCCACCAAATGGCTGCGCGCCTTCAAGCCGCTGCAGTCCAAGCTCTGAAAGCCGGCGCCGGGCCGGGGGTAAAAGCAGGTCACGGCCGGCCTGTCTTTGGCTGGTGCACAGGTGCGAGGCGCTATGCTGCAGGCTGGTCGGTGGCCTGATGCCGCCGGCGCCCCGTGAAAGCCCCGACGATGAGCACCACCGCCCGATCCCCGCGCCCCGCAGCCACAGCCTATGTCGGTCCGCTGGACTGGCGCCGGGTGGTCGAATGGTTGCGTGAGGACGGCATGATCTCGGGCGAAGAGGCTGCACGCACCGTCGCGCGCTGCGCCCAAGGCGAGAGTGCCCTGCATCCGCTGGTGCGCCTGGCCAATGTGGCGATGAGCCGCGCCGCCAACGGCAAGTCGCTCGACATCGAAGACCTGACCCAATATGTCGCGGGGCGGGCGGGCGTCGACTACCTGCGCATCGATCCGTTGCGGGTCGATGTCGGCAAGGTCGCCGAGACCATGAGCGCCGCCTACGCCGAGCGCCACCGCGTGCTGCCGGTGCAGGTGACCGCCAGCGAGGTGGTGGTGGCCACCGCCGAACCCTTCATCCATGACTGGATCGCCGAGGTGGAGCGCCAGGCCAAGCGCCGGGTGCGGCGGGTGGTGGCCAACCCGCTGGAGATCCAGCGTTTCACCGCCGAGTTCTTCGCCCTGGCCAAATCGGTGCGGGCGGCCCAGAAGGCCGGTGCCACCAACACGGCGGCCAGTTTCGAGCAGTTGGTGGAGCTGGGGCGCAGCAACCGCCAGCTCGACGCCAACGACCAGGGCGTGGTGCGGGTGGTCGACTGGCTGTGGCAGTACGCCTTCGACCAGCGCGCCAGCGACATCCACCTCGAACCCCGGCGCGAGCAGGGCGTGATCCGCTTTCGCATCGACGGCGTGCTGCACTCGGTCTACCAGATGCCCATCGGCGTGCTCAACGCCATGGTGGCCCGGGTCAAGCTGCTCGGGCGCATGGACGTGGTGGAGCGCCGCCGGCCGCAGGACGGGCGCATCAAGACCCGCAACCCCGGCGGCGACGAGGTGGAAATGCGCCTGTCCACCCTGCCCACCGCCTTCGGCGAGAAGATGGTCATGCGCATCTTCGATCCCGACACGGCGGTCAAGGACCTGGACGCACTGGGTTTTTCCAGCCACGACGCGCAGCGCTGGGAGCAACTGGTGCACCGCCCCCACGGCATCATCCTGGTGACCGGGCCCACCGGCTCGGGCAAGACCACCACGCTGTATTCGACCCTCAAGCGCATCGCCACCGACGAGGTCAATGTCAGCACCATCGAAGACCCGATCGAGATGATCGAGCCGGCCTTCAACCAGACCCAGGTGCAGCCGCAGCTCGACTTCAGCTTTGCCGAAGGGCTGCGTGCCCTGATGCGCCAGGACCCGGACATCATCATGGTCGGCGAGATCCGCGACCTCGAGACCGCCGACATGGCGGTGCAGGCCGCGCTCACCGGCCACCTGGTGTTCTCGACCCTGCACACCAACGACGCCCCCTCGGCCATCACCCGCCTGATGGAACTCGGCGTGCCGCCCTACCTGCTCAATGCCACCGTGCTCGGGGTGCTGGCCCAGCGCCTGGTGCGCACCCTGTGCAAAGAGTGCAAGCAGCCCGACGAAGCCTTCACCGTCGAGGCCCTGGGCGAGTTCGTCAAGCCCTGGAAGATCAACCTCAACGGTGGCTACCGCCCCTACGAGCCGGTGGGTTGCGTGGACTGCCGCATGACGGGTTTCATGGGGCGCATGGGCCTGTACGAGCTGCTGACCATCAGCGAGGCCTTCAAGGACAAGATCGGCAAGGCCCCGAGCATGGAGACCTTGCGTCGCCAGGGCGTCGCCGACGGCATGCGGCCGTTGCGCCTGGCCGGCGCACTGCGCGTGGCCGAGGGCGTGACCACCATCGAAGAAGTCGTTGTCGCCACCCCACCGCTGGATTGAACCATGTCGAACCCTCTGTTGAAGGGCCTGCCGCGCAGCGCCCGCTGGATCACGATGTCCCTGTGGACCTGCGCCGCGTTGCCGGCCCTGGCCCAGACCGCCTTGCAGGACCGCCTGGTCGGCGATGTCGGTGCCGCCGTCTACGCCACCCCGAGCATCGTCCGGGGCGCCAGCGACCGACCGGTGCTGCTGCCCTATGTCTATGCCGACGACGGCCGCCTGTTCGGCCGCGTTGACACCTTCGGCTACAAATTGCTGCCGATGGGCTGGGGCTATCTTGAACTGGCGGGCCGGGTGAGCATGGAGGGCTTCAAGATCGACAGCCCGGCCCTGCCCGGCATCGGCGAGCGCAGCAACCCCGTGCCCCTGGGCCTCAGCACCTTCCAGGAAACCCCCTGGGGGGGCTGGTTCCTCAATGCCTTTCGCGACACGGTCTCCGGCGGGACCCTGCTGGAGGCCACCTGGGCCGGCGAATGGCGGGTCGGGCCCTTGAGCGTCTATCCCCAGCTCGGGGTGGAGCGGCGCAGCGCACGCTACACCCAGCGGCTCTACGGCGTCTCGGGTGCCGAAGCCCGGGCCAGCGGCCTGGCGGCCTATTCGCCGGGGGCCTCCACCGTGCCGGTGCTGGGCCTGGCACTGCAACTGCCGCTGGACCACGACTGGTCGCTGAACCTGCAATGGCGCCGCCGCTGGCTGGATGCGGCCATCACCGACAGCCCGCTGGTGGATGTGCGGCGGCAGGATAGCGGATTCGTTGCGCTCACATACACTTTCCACTGACCCCGGGTCGTCGTCGCCGTCTTCGCCTTGAGGCTGCCGGTCGCAGCCTGCCGGCCCGATCCGTTTCCGTTCGAATCCTCCGCCTGGCGGTGGTAGGTGGAATCCACATCCGACCCCTCGTCTGTTGCCTCCAGAATTCCCTGGAGCAAATTTCGAGGAGACATGTCGTGAAGATCAAAAGTCAGAAGGACTTTTATTCCGGCCTCATGTTCATGGGGGTCGGCATCGCCTTCGCCTGGGGGGCGACCACCTACAGCGTCGGCAGCGGCGCCCGCATGGGGCCCGGTTATTTTCCGCTGGTGCTGGGCGTGCTGATGGCCGTGCTCGGCGGCGCCATCACCTTCAAGGCCCTGGTGGTCGAGACCGAATCAGGCGACCGGATCGGCCCCTGGGCCTGGAAACCGCTGTGCTACATCCTGGCCGCGAATTTCGTCTTCGGCGTGCTGCTGGGGGGGCTGCCCGGCCTGGGCATCCCGCCCATGGGCATGGTGCTGGCCATCGTGGCGCTGACCTTCATCGCCGCCCTGGCCGGCAATGAGTTCCGCTTCCGCGAGGTGCTGATCCTGTCCATCCTGCTGGCGGTCGGCAGCTACCTGGCCTTTGTCGTGCTGCTCAAGCTGCAGTTCCCCGTGTGGCCGAGCTTCATCGCCGGCTGATTCCAGCGCACCCGGAGCCCATCCATGGACCTGATCCACAATCTTTCCATCGGTTTTGGCGTGGCCTTCACCATGCAGAACCTTCTCTACTGTTTCGTCGGCTGCCTGCTTGGCACGCTGATCGGCGTGCTGCCCGGCATCGGTCCGGTCGCCACCATCGCGATGCTGCTGCCGGCCACCTACGCCCTGCCGCCGGTGTCGGCCCTCATCATGCTGGCCGGCATCTACTACGGCGCCCAGTATGGCGGCTCCACCACCGCCATCCTGGTCAACCTGCCCGGTGAGTCCTCCTCGGTGGTGACCGTGATCGACGGCTACCAGATGGCCCGCAAGGGCCGGGCCGGACCGGCGCTGGCGGCGGCGGGCCTGGGCTCTTTCTTCGCCGGCTGCGTCGGCACGCTGATCCTGGCCGCCTTTGCGCCACCGCTGACCGAGGTCGCCTTCAAGTTCGGGCCGGCCGAGTATTTCTCGCTGATGGTGCTGGGCCTCATCGGTGCGGTGGTGCTGGCCTCGGGCTCCCTGCTCAAGGCGATCGCGATGATCGTGCTGGGCCTGCTGCTGGGCCTGGTGGGCACCGATGTCAACTCCGGCGTGGCCCGCTACAGCTTCGACATCCCCGAACTCACCGACGGCATCGGCTTCGTGGCCATCGCCATGGGGGTCTTCGGCTACGGCGAGATCATCACCAACCTGGCCCAGCCCGATGACGAGCGCGAGGTGTTCACCGCCCGCGTCGAAGGCCTGATGCCGACCCGCGAGGACTTCCGCAACATGGTGCCCGCCGTGCTGCGCGGCACCGGCCTGGGGGCGGCGCTGGGCATCCTGCCGGGGGGCGGTGCGCTGCTGGCGGCTTTTGCGGCCTACACGCTCGAAAAGAAGACCCGCCTGCGCGCCGGCGAAGTCCCCTTCGGCAAGGGCAACATCCGGGGCGTCGCCGCACCCGAGTCGGCGAACAACGCCGGGGCCCAGACCTCTTTCATCCCCCTGCTGACGCTGGGCATCCCGCCGAATGCGGTGATGGCGCTGATGGTCGGCGCCATGACCATCCACAACATCCAGCCGGGCCCTCAGGTCATGACCAGCAACCCCGAACTGTTCTGGGGGCTGATCGCGTCGATGTGGATCGGCAACGCCATGCTGATCGTGCTCAACCTGCCCCTGATCGGCATCTGGATCCGCCTTCTGACCGTGCCGTACCGGTGGCTCTTCCCGTCCATCGTGCTGTTCTGCGCCATCGGGGTCTACTCGACCAACAACAACACCTTCGACATCTGGATGGTCGGCGCCTTCGGCTTCATCGGCTATCTGTTCAACAAGCTGGGTGTCGAGCCGGCGCCGTTGCTCCTGGGTTTCATCCTGGGGCCCATGATGGAAGAGAACCTGCGCCGGGCCCTGTTGCTGTCGCGCGGTGACTGGAGCGTCTTCGTGACCCGTCCGCTGTCGGCCAGCCTGCTGATCGGCGCGGCCGTGCTGCTGACCATCGTGTTGCTGCCCTCGGTGAAGAACAAGCGCCAGGAAGCCTTCGTGGACGACTGACCCCTTGTCGACCCGATGGCCGAGCGGGTCCGAAACCACGGTCAGGCTTCGAGAGAACCATGGCTGCGGGCGGCACGGCCCGCACGCTTTCCCCAAGGTGCCGGGCGCGGCAGGCCGGGCCGGCCGGTGCATCGGTGACAATGCGCCTCGATTTGAAACAAATAAGTTCAACCGAGGCCCGAATGTCCCTGCCGCCCCACATTCAACAGCATCCCCAGCGCGTGGCCCTGCACAACGAGGTCCATGCCAGGCCGCCAGAGGCACTGACGGCGCCATTGGCAATCTCGCACCTGGCCATGGCCTGTGATGCCACCGAGCGCGAGGCCAGCCGCCAGCATCTGGCCACCCTGTTGCGCGACCACCATCTGGCACCGCCAGATGCCGCCTCGACCCATCTGCGCACCGATGTCGGCCTGTTCCGCCTGCGCTGGGAGTTGCACACCGAGTTTGTCAGCTGGACCTTCACCCGCGCGCTGGAGCCCGAGGCGATCGGTGAGGCCGATCTGCCCACGGCGGCGGCCGTGGTGCCGCAGGAGTGGCTGGCCGCGCTGCCGGGGCGCTGCTTCTCTGCCTTGCACCTGTCGGTGTTGCCGACGGCCGGGCAGGAGGAGCCCGAAGCCCGGGTGCGGCGCCTGTTCCATGAGGACTCACTGGTGGCATCCCAGGTGGCCGACGGCTACGGCGAGGTCTACACCGACTTTGCCATCCATGCCGACGGTTTCTCCCACATGCTGGTGCTGATCGGAAGCCTGTCCCAGCGGCGCCTGGGGCGACTGGTGCAGCGTCTGCTCGAGATCGAGACCTACCGAATGGCGGCCTTGCTGGGGTTGCCGGTGGCCCGCGAGGCGGCGGCGGTGCTGTCGGTGGTCGACCGCGAACTGGCGTCGCTGGCCGAGTCCATCCGGGTCGCCTCGCGCGAGGACGAACCCGAACTGCTGGACCGGCTGACCCGCCTGGCCGGCCAGGTCGAGAGCCAGTATGCGCTGACCCACAGCCGCTTCTCGGCCAGTGCCGCCTATTTCGAACTGGTCGACAAGCGCATCCAGGACATCGCCGAGTCGCGCCTGGCCGGCTTGCAGACCATCGCCGAATTCATGGAGCGCCGCCTCACGCCCGCGCGCAGCACCTGCGACTGGGTGGCCCGGCGCCAGGACGCGCTGTCGCAGCGGGTCTCGCGCATCAGCAACCTGCTGCGCACCCGTGTCGAGATCGAGCAGCAGCAGAGCAGCCAGGCGCTGCTGACCACCATGAACCAGCGCCAGGACCTGCAGCTCAAGCTGCAGTCGACGGTGGAGGGCCTGTCGGTGGCGGCGATCAGCTACTACATCGTCGGCCTGCTCGGCTATGTGGCCAAGGGGGCGACCAAGCTCGGTTGGCCGTTGAGTGCCGAATCGACCACGGCGATGGCGATCCCGGTGGTGCTGGTGTCGGTGTGGTGGTCGCTGCGCCGCATGCACCATCGCATCGTCGGCGGCAACCACCACTGAGGCCAGGTGCAGACCGCGATCTTGACCATGAAGCGACGCTCAGCCCTGCAAGCGGCCCTGCTGCTGTGGTCTTCCGGCGTCGGGTCGGCGGTCCGGGCCCAGCAGGGGCTGTCCGGACGGCCCATCCGCTTGATCGTGCCGTTCCCGGCCGGCGGGGCCACCGATCTGCTGGCCCGGGTGCTGGCGCCCGGCATCGGCGCCCGGCTCGGGGCGGCCCTGGTGGTCGAGAACCGGCCGGGGGCGGGCGGGGCGATCGGCTCGGAACTGGTTGCCCGCGCGGCGCCGGACGGCGGCACCCTGCTGCTGGCCACGTCCAGCACCCATTCGATCGGACCGGCGCTGACCTCTGAGCTCTCTTACGACCCGGTGCGTGATTTCACCCCGGTCGCCGAACTGGGCATCGCGCCCAGCATCATGCTGGTGCCCAACAGTTCGCCTGCGCACAGCGTGGCCGAATGGATCGCCTATGCCCGGCGCCAGCCCGGCCGGCTCAACTATGCCTCCAGCGGCACCGGCACCATCGTGCAGCTCACCGCCGAGCTGTTCAAGGCCCAGGCCGGCCTGTTCGTGGTGCACATCCCTTACAAGGGCACTGCGTTGGCGATTCCCGACCTCATCAGCGGCAAGGTGGATGTGTTGTTCGATTCGCTGCCGACGGCGCTGCCCCATGTGCGCGACGGGAAGCTCCGGGCCCTGGGCATCACCACGGCCCAGCGCAGCCGGCTGTTGCCGGATCTGCCGGCCATCGCCGAGGTGCTGCCGGGTTTCGAGTCCAGCACCTGGTTCGGCCTGTACGGGCCCGGGGGCATGCAGGCTGGCCTGGTGGAGCGGCTCAATGCCGCCGCCCGCAGTGTCCTCGCCGAGCCCGAGGTGCGCGAGCGACTGGAGCGCCTGGGCATCGAAGCCCAGACCGGCAGCCCGTCGCAGTTCGCGGCCATGGTGGCGCACGATGCCGCCAAGTGGCGCCAGCTCATCGTGGCGCACCATCTGAGCGCCGAGTGAGGCGGGTGGGCCGCCCTGCAGCCCGGCGCGGCCGATGCGATAATTTTTCCCGCTCCATCCGGTGACGGCTTTCGGCCGTGTTCTCCGGTCCCGGCCTGCAAGGCCTCCAACCTGCCCAGCACCATGGACTTCAATTTCAGCAACCCCTATGCCAGCACCCGGCTACCGGTCTTCGCCCGCAA
>JAFAMV010000026.1 GCA_019233055.1 Curvibacter sp. | reverse complement strand
TCGTCTACTGCCCGGGCAGCGAATACGCGGCCAACATGGAAAAGGCCGAGGCGTTGGCTCCTGGTCAGGCGCGCGGGCCGGCTGCTGAGACGCTCACCCGCACGCCGACGCCGGGCAAGAGCACCTGCGCCGATGTGGCCGATCTGTTGGGTTTGTCTCTGAGCCGCACGGTCAAGTCGCTGGTGCTTGCCACCGACACCCTCGATGAGCACGGTGAGGTGGTGAAAAGCCAGATCTGGCTGCTGCTGCTGCGCGGCGACCACGACATGAACGAAGTCAAGGTCGGCAAGCTGCCTGGCATGGACGGCGGCTTCCGTTTTGCCACGGTGGCCGAGATCGAATCCCATTTCGGTTGCAAGCCCGGCTACCTGGGCCCGCTCAAGCTGCTCCAGCCCGTGAAGGTGGTGGCCGACCGCGAGGTGGCCGTGATGGCCGACTGGGTCTGCGGCGCCAACGAGGTCGACTACCACCTCACCGGGGTCAACTGGGGGCGTGATCTGCCCGAGCCCGAGCTGGTGGCCGACCTGCGCAATGTGGTGGCCGGCGATGCGTCCCCCGACGGCTGCGGGCCGCTGGCCATCGAGCGCGGCATCGAGGTCGGCCATGTGTTCTACCTGGGCACCAAGTATTCGAAGGCCATGAACGCGACCTTCCTTGGTGAAGACGGCAAGCCGGCCTTTTTCGAGATGGGCTGCTACGGCATCGGCGTGACTCGCCTGCCGGCAGCGGCCATTGAGCAGAACCATGACGAGCGCGGCATCATCTGGCCGGATGCGATCGCCCCGTTCACCTTGGTGATCTGCCCGATCGGCATGGACCGCAGCGCCGAGGTCAAGGCCGCCGCCGAGAAGCTGCATGAAGACCTGCAGGCCCTCGGGGTCGATGTGCTGCTGGACGACCGTGGCGAGCGTCCGGGCGCCATGTTCGCCGACTGGGAACTGATCGGTGTGCCGCACCGGGTCGTGCTGTCCGACCGCGGTCTCAAGGAAGGCCAGGTCGAATACCAGCACCGCCGCGACACCGAGGCCAGCAAGGTGTCGGCAACCGAACTCCTGGGCTTCCTGAAAGGGCGGCTGTCGGTCTGATGGATGCGATGAAGACTTCGCCGGTGATCTCACGCAGAAACTGCCTGTTGCCGCTGTTGGTGGGGCCGTCGCTGTGTCTTTTCTCTGAGTCGTCCAGGGCCGGCGGTCAGGTCGAGGAGCCGCTGGCAGACTCGGTGCGCACCGCCCTGACCTCGGCCGTCTCCAACCAGGCGCCGCCGGTGCCCGAGTTCAGCGACACCGATTCCCGGCTGGTCTATCTGCGCTGGCTGGGCTCCATGAGCGACCGGCTTTGGCACAAGAAGCCCGAGTGGCTGGTGCGCAAGGAGTTTCTGCAGACGGTCTGGTATGAAAGCCGGCGGGCCGGGCTCGAGACTTCGCTGGTGCTGGGCCTGATCCAGGTCGAGAGCAATTTCCGCAAGTTTGCGGTGTCGTCGGTCGGCGCCCGGGGCTATATGCAGGTCATGCCTTTCTGGACCCGGGTGATCGGCGACGGCGACGCCGGCAAGCTGTTCAACCTGCAGACCAATCTGCGCTTCGGCTGTGTGATCCTGCGCCATTACCTCGACCGCGAACAGGGCGATGTCTACATGGCGCTGGGGCGTTACAACGGGAGCCGGGGCAAGCCCCAGTACCCCGACGCGGTGTTCGGCGCGCAGCGCAACTGGGTCTACGTCGACCCCCTCAAGAAGGCCTGAGCGCCGCATCGCCGCCGGGCAGGCGCGTCACCATCACCTGGTCGATGCGGTAGCTGTCCACGTCCATCACCTCGAAGCGGAAGCCCTCCCAGACCACCGAGTCGGTGCGTTTGGGGACCCGGCGCAGCATCTCCATGAGAAAGCCCGCCAGGGTTTCGTAGTCGCCCGCATGGGGCAGGTCGTCGAGGTCCAGGGTGCGCTGGACATCGGCGATCGGGGTCATGCCGTCGATGAGCCAGGAGTTCTCGTCGCGCTGCACGATCAGCTCCTCATCCTGGGTGTCCACCAGGCCGCCCATCACGGTGCTCATCACATCGTTGAGCGTGACGACCCCGACCACGAAGCTGTATTCGTTGACGATCACCGCAAAGTCTTCGTGGGCCTGGCGGAACTGTTCCAGTACCTCGGCCAGGCTCAGCCGGTCCGGCACCACCAGCACCTTGTGCAGCAGGCCCTCATGCACCAGCGACAGCGGTTGGTTGTTGTTCAGCACGCGCTGGAAGAGGTCCTTGGCGTCGACATAGCCCAGCACATGGTCGAGGCTGCCGTCGCACACCGGGTAGGTGGAGAAGGGCTGTTCGAGGATGCGGGCACGGATCACCACGTCCGGGTCATCGCGCTGGAACCAGGCAATGCGCTCGCGCGGGGTCATGGCGCTGGTGACCGTTCGGGTGTCCAGCTCGAAGACATTGGTGATCACCTGATGCTCGCGCTCGGCCAGCAGGCCTGAACGTGCGCCGGCCTCCGTCATGGCCAGGATGTCGGCCGGGGTGATGCGTTCGTCCCGAGCGGCCGGCAGGCCCAGCAGCGTGAACAGCCGATCGGTGACGCGGTTGAACAACCAGACCACGGGGCTGAGCAGGGTCAACAGCGCTTGCATCGGACCGGCCAGGCGCACCGCCACCTGCTCCGGCTCGCTCATGCCCAGGCGTTTGGGCAGCAGGTCGGCAAAGATGATGAACAGCGCGATGACCACCACAAAGGACAGCACAGAGCCCAGCTGGGAGGCGGGGTCTGAAGGCAGCCACAGGCCGAAGAGGTGGCTGAAGAAGGGGCTGAGAGCGCCTTCGCCGACCACGCCGCCGACGATGGCGATGGCATTGAGCCCGATCTGGACCACGGTGAAATAGGGGCCTGGCTGATCCTGCATGCGCAGCACCCGCTCGGCGCGGGCATCGCCCGCGTCGGCCATCTGGCGCAGGCGCAGCCGGCGGGAGGCGGCCAGCGAGATCTCAGCGATCGAGAAGAAGGCGCTGGCCGCGATCAGGGCCAGGATGAGCATCAGGCTTTGGCTCAGGTTCATGCAAGGGACCTCGGGGCGACAAGCCCACGAGGTCGTCCGAGTTTAGCGGCCCGGCGCCCCACCGGGGTGCACCGCCTATTGCACAAAGCCCATCCGATGCCGCTGGCTGTTGCTGCGCGGCAGGTCTTCGGGCTGGATCTCGCCGCGCCCCTCCAGGCGGGCATTGCCGAAACCCGTCATCAGGGCCCGCCGCATGTCGCGCGGGGGCAGTTCGGCCAATTGGTCGAGCAGCATCTCGGCGGGCTCGTCGGTGAAGCGCGAGCCCCAATCGTGGCCGTTGCGGATGGCGCGGTAGAGGCGCCGGGCGATCTCGCGCGCCTGCTCCGGCGACGGCGCCTCGATCTCGAACACGTTCATGCGGTTGAGGATGGGCTGGGGAATGCCCCGCGCATCGTTGGCGGTGGTGATCCAGACCACCCGGCTGGCGTCGATGGGCACGTCGGCAAACTCGTCGACGAAGCTGCCCGCCGTGTCGTGTTCCAGCAGGCTGTAGAGCGGGCCCAGCGGATCGTATTGGGCATCGGCGCTGGCCTTGTCGATCTCGTCGACCAGGATCACCGGATTCGCATACTGGCCTTCGACCAGGGCCTCGAAGACCTTGCCCGGGCGCGCCCCCTTCCACTGCGACGAGGCGCCCGAGAGCAACCAGCCGGCCGTCATGGAGCTCATCGGCACCAGGGACATGCCGGTGCCCAGAAGGTCTGCGAGCTGGCGGGCGAAATGGGTCTTGCCGATGCCTGGGGCACCGAGCAGCAGCATGGGGGTGACCTCCAGGCCGTCGCGGCTGTCCTGGCACAGGGCCAGGTGGCGTTTGACGTCATCGAGGACTTCGCTGAAGTTGGGCAAGGCCTCGTACAGGGCCGCCATGTCGGGCACGCCGCAAGGGCGGACCTGGAAGCGCTCGGGGCCGCGCTCCAGCATGCGCTGGTAGGTGCTGCGCAAGGTCTCGTGCTCGTGATCGCTGAGCTGGGCCAGCTTGCGCTCGACCTCGGCGGGCTCGAACACGCTGCGCATCTGGGCGATGGGCAGCTGGAAGGCGGTCGAACGGGGAACAAGGCTGCGGGATTCCATGGCGTTCTCCTGAGGCAGACAGGCGCTTTCATTCAAGCACAAGCCGTGCCCGGCCTCAAGCTGGCCGCCGTGTTCCAAAGGCAGAAAAGCCACTGCAGGCAGTGGCTTTTCCGGGCGCCGGACCAGAGGCCGGCGCAACAGGCCCTGGAAGGGATCAGGCGGCCTGACCGCCCAGCACCTGTTGCAGCTCTCCGGACTCGTACATCTCCATCATGATGTCCGAGCCGCCGATGAACTCGCCCTTCACATAGAGCTGGGGAATGGTGGGCCACTGGCTGTATTCCTTGATGCCCTGGCGGATCTCGGGGTCTTCGAGCACGTTGACGGTCTTCAGGCCCTTGGGGTCGACGCCGCAGGCCTTGAGGATCTGCACCGCGCGGCCGCTGAAGCCGCATTGCGGGAAGCTGGCGGTGCCCTTCATGAAGAGCAGCACGGGGTTGTTCTTGACCAGGTCGTCGATGCGTTGTTGGGTGTCACTCATGGGGTGTTCCTCGGTTCGGTGGGGTCGGCGGGGCCGGCCGCTGGTCTGGGATTATCTCAGTGTCGGCCATTGTCCGCCGGAGCAGCGCTCAATCCCTGCGAGGTCGCGGCGGCTTTCGACGGCGACGAAGCCGGCCGCCAGCAGCAGGGCGCGCACGGCTGCGGCCTGGTCCCAGCCATGCTCCAGCAGCAGCCGGGCGCCGGGTTGCAGCACGGCGGGTGCGTCGGCGACGATGCGGCGCAGATCGTCGAGTCCGTCCGCGCCGCTGGCCAGGGCCTGCAGGGGTTCGTGCCGCAGCTCGGCCAGATGGGGGTCGTCCTGGGCGATGTAGGGCGGGTTCGAGACCAGCAGATCGAAGCGCCGGCCCTGCAGGGGAGCCAGCCAGCTTCCCGGCAGGAATTCGACATCGAGCTGCAGCCGCCGGGCATTCGCCCGCGCCACCTCGAGCGCATCGCGGCTGGCATCCACCGCGCAGACCGCGGCCAGGGGACGCATGTGGGCCAGCGCCAGCGCGATCGCGCCGCTGCCGGTGCCCAGATCGGCCACGCTCGGCCGGCCTTCGTCGGGGAGGCATTCGAGGGCCCACTCGACCAGCAATTCGGTGTCGGGGCGGGGGTCGAGCACCCGGGCGTCGACCTGCAGCCGCAGGCCGAAGAATTCGTGCTCTCCGGTCAGGTAGGCCATCGGCACGCGGTCGGCGCGGCGCTGCAGCAGGGACAGGTAGCGGGCCTGCGCCGCCTCGGGCAGCGGATCGCCATCATGGGCCAGCAGCCAGGCGCGTTCATGGACCGGACGGCCCAGCGCGTGGAGCAGCAGCATCTGCACATCGAGCCGGGGCAGGCCCAGGGCCTGGCCGGCGCGCAGGGCTTCGGCGATGTCGCGGCTCATGCGGCACTGCCCAGTTCGAGTTCGGCCAGTTGCTCGGCCTCGTGGGCGGCCTGCAGTGCGCCCAGCACCTCGCCGAGGTCGCCTTCCATGATGAAGCCCAGCTTGTACAGCGTCAGGTTGATGCGGTGGTCGGTCAGGCGCCCCTGGGGGAAGTTGTAGGTGCGGATGCGGTCGCTGCGGTCGCCGCTGCCCACCAGGCCCTTGCGCAGCGCCGCGTCCTTGGCGGCGCGCTCGCTGCGCTCCTTCTCCTGGATGCGGGCCGACAGCACCTGCAGGGCCTTGGCCTTGTTGCGGTGCTGGCTGCGGTCGTCCTGGCATTCGGCGACGATGCCCGTGGGCAGGTGGGTGATGCGCACGGCCGAATCGGTCTTGTTGATGTGCTGGCCGCCGGCTCCGCTGGCGCGGAAGGTGTCGATGCGCAGATCGGCCGGGTTGATCTGCACCGCCTGGGCTTCGTCGGGCTCGGGAAGCACCGCCACGGTGCAGGCACTGGTGTGGATGCGGCCCTGGGTTTCGGTGGCCGGCACGCGCTGCACGCGGTGTCCGCCGGACTCGAACTTGAGGCGGCCGTAGACCCCTTCGCCTTCGAGGCGCAGCACGATCTCCTTGTAGCCGCCGAGCTCGCTGTCGCTGGCGCTGACGATCTCGCAGCGCCAGCCGGCCCGTTCGGCATGGCGGGTGTACATGCGGGCCAGATCGCCCGCGAAAAGCGCCGATTCGTCGCCGCCCGTGCCGGCCCGGATTTCAAGAAAGGCATTGCGCGCGTCGTCCGGGTCCTTGGGCAGCAGCAGGCGTTGCAGTTCGTGGCCGAGGCGCTCGATCTCCTCCTGGGCGGACAGGATCTCCTCCTGCGCCATCTCGGCCATGTCAGGGTCCTCGAGCAGTTGCCGGGCGGCCGCCAGATCGGCTTCACGCTGGCGCAGCCGGCCGTAACGTCCGGCCACCTGGGTCACCTCGGCATGTTCGCGCGACAGGCTGCGGTACTGCACCATGTCGCCCATGATGTCCTCGCGGGACAGCAGGAAATCGAGCTCCTCGAGCCGGGTGGCGTAGCGTTCGAGCTGCTGGCGTAGGAATTCTTTCATGGGGCTGGGCTTGGCAAGGAGGGGCGGCCCGCAGGCCGGGGAGGTCGGGCCCGCGAGCTCGCGGGCGGCACCGCCGCAGGGCGGCGGCCCGGCGGCGCTAACGTTCCTTGCGCAGGAAGAAGTGCTGGATGGCCTGGCTGGCGCGCTCGCGCGACTGGCTGTCACCCGCATGCAGCTCGGCCATGGCGCCGTGCAGCATCTTCTGCGTCAGACCCTTGGCCAGGGCCTGCAGCACCTGATCGACGTCGTCGCCACGGGCCAGCAGCTTGCGCGCGCGGGCCAGTTCGGCTTCACGCCAGGCATCGGCCTGGGTGTTGAGCTGGCGGATCAGCGGCACGGCATGGCGCTGTTCCATCCAGTGCAGAAAGCTCTCGACGCCGGTGTCGATGATGGCCTCGGCCTGGGCCACCGCCGCCTGGCGGTTGGCCTGCCCGGTCTGCACCACCGTGGCGAGGTCGTCGACGGTGTAGAGATAGACGTCTTCGAGGGCCTTGACCTCGGGCTCGATGTCGCGCGGCACCGCCAGGTCGACCATGAACATCGGGCGATGCCGACGCTGCTTGAGGGCACGTTCGACCGCACCGAGCCCGATCAGGGGCAGGGTGCTGGCGGTGCAGCTGATCACGGCGTCGAATTCATGCAGACGGCCCGGCAGGTCGGCCAGGCGCATCACCTCGGCGCCGAAACGGCTGGCGAGCTTTTCGCCGCGGTCCAGGCTGCGGTTGGCGATGGCGATGGCGCGGGGCCTGCGTGCCGCGAAGTGGGTGGCGGCGAGTTCGATCATCTCGCCGGCACCGACGAAGAGGATGCGGATGCGCCCCAGGTCCTCGAAGAGCTGGCTGGCCAGTCGGACGGCCGCCGCCGCCATGCTGATCGAGTGGGCGCCGATCTCGGTCGAGGTGCGCACTTCCTTGGCCACGGCGAAACTGCGCTGGAAGAGCTGGTTCAGCGTGGTGCCGAGGGCGCCGGCGCTTTCGGCGGCGCGCACCGCGTCCTTCATCTGCCCCAGGATCTGGGCCTCGCCGAGCACCATGGAGTCGAGCCCGCTGGCCACCCGGAAGGCGTGGCGTGCGACCTGGCCGGCTTCGAGGGTGTAGGCGTGCGAGGCGAGCAGGGCCGGGCTCACGCCACCGGTCTCGGCCAGCCAGTCCAGGGTGTGGTCCAGGGCCGGGCGGTCGCCGGCGCAATAGATCTCGGTGCGGTTGCAGGTCGAGATCAGGGCCGCTTCCACATCGGGGTGCCGATGGTGGCCGAAGGACTGGCGCAGGCCTTGCAGGGTGGGGGCGATCTGGTCGACGGCAAAGGCGAAGCGCCCGCGCAGATCGAGCGGGGCGGTGTGGTGATTGAGGCCGAGAGCCCAGACTGCCATGCGGGCGATTATAAAATTGATCGGCGACAAAGGGCGGCGGGACCTGGAAACTCTCTCCAGCGCCGTCCAGGCCTTTTCCATGGACCTGACCCAACTGAGTTTTCTCTGGATGAACTTCCTGGCGCCAGCGGCGGCGGTGGCCGGTCTGCTGGGCCTGTTGACACCACTGTTCTGGAGGCGTCGGCCTCAAAGCAAGAACTGGACTGCAAGACTTGCTATCAATTTTGCTGTCGGCGCATCGACGCTGGCACTTGCGGCCTGGGGCTTCGGGCACGACGGCAAGATGCTGGCCTATGCCGCCATGGTGGTGGCGGTGGCCTCCAGCCAATGGGTTTTGATGCGGGGATGGCGCGGCTAGCGCCGGCCATTCATGCTGGTTTCTTGATCTTTGTCAATCGCCGGAAGCCTCAGCCGGCCGGGCTGAAGAGGTCGACCCGGTCGGTGATGATGCCGTCGGTGCCGAGTTCGACGAGGCGCTGGGCCGCCCATTCATCGTTGACCGTGTAGCTGAGGGTGCGCAGGCCGGCGGCCTGGGCCTTGGCCACGGTCTCGCTGTCCCACAGCGCATGGTTGAGGACCACGGCCACACAGCCCAGGGCCTGGGCCTTTTCGAGCCAGCCGCGCACCAGGCTGTCGAGCAGCAGGCCGCGCGGCAGATGCGGTGCGGCGCTGGCCGCGCCTTCGAGCGCTTCGATCTTGAACGAGGTCAGCAGGGGCGGCACCGAGGCCGAGGCCCACAGATGGGATGCGTAGGCGGCCACGATCTCGCCGGTGGCGCGCTCGGTGTCCGGGGTCGGCTTGATCTCGACGTTCAGGAAGAAACCGTTGTGCAGGCAGTAGCGGGCGGTGTTCTCGAACGAGGGGATGGCTTCGCCGGCGTAGGTGCGCGAATGCCAGCTGCCGGCGTCGAGCTGCGCCAGTTCGCCGAAACTCAATTCACCGGCGATGCCGCGGCTGTTGGTGGTGCGTTGCAGCGAGGCATCGTGCATCAGGAAGGGAACCCCGTCGGCGCTCAGCTTCACGTCGCATTCGAACATGGTGTAGCCGAAGGAAGCGCCATGCCGGAAGGCGGCCAGGGTGTTCTCCGGGGCCAGTTTGCCGGCGCCACGGTGGGCCACCCAGCGCGGATAGGGCCAGGGGGTGTGCAGATTGCTCATGCGTCGGTGCCCCTCAGATCCGCTTGCCCGAGGTGCTGTCGAAATGGTGCAGCCGGTCTTCCCTGGGCCGCACCTTCAGGGTGCTGCCATTGACGGGCACCGGGGCGCCTTCCTCGATGCGGATGATCAGCTGTTCGGCGCCCAGCCGGGCATAGACCAGGCGCTCGGCACCCAGCAGTTCGGTGGTCTCGACCTGCACGCTCCAGCCTTCGTCGCCGATGTCCAGGTGCTCCGGCCGCACGCCCAGCGTGACGCCGGCGCGCGCACCCGGGCTGCTCTTGAGCAGGTTCATCGCGGGGGAGCCGATGAAGCCGGCCACGAAGGTCGAGGCCGGGCGGTGGTACATCTCCTCGGGGGTGCCGAACTGCTCCATCACGCCGCCATTCATGACGATCATGCGTTGGGCCAGCGTCATGGCCTCGACCTGGTCATGGGTCACGAACAGTGAGGTGATGCCCAGTTCGCGGTGCAGCTTCTGGATTTCCAGCCGGGTCTGGCTGCGCAGCTTGGCGTCGAGGTTGGACAGCGGTTCATCGAACAGGAACACCTGGGGCTGGCGCACGATGGCCCGGCCCATGGCGACACGCTGGCGCTGGCCGCCCGACAGCTCGCGTGGCTTGCGCGCCAGCAGGTGGCCGAGTTCGAGGATGGCGGCGGCCTTGTCCACGCGCAGCTTGATGTCGGCGGCGGAGACCTTGGCGATCTTCAGGCCATAGGCCATGTTGTCGAACACCGTCATGTGCGGGTACAGCGCATAGTTCTGGAACACCATGGCGATGTCGCGTTCGGCCGGTTCGAGCTGGTTGACCACCCGGGCGCCGATTGCGATCTCGCCGTCGCTGATCTCCTCGAGGCCGGCGACCATGCGCAGCAGCGTCGACTTGCCGCAGCCCGAGGGGCCGACGATGACGATGAACTCGCCGTCGGCGATCTCGGCGTTCACGCCGTGGATCACCTGATTGGCCTTGGGGCCTTTGCCGTAGCGTTTGACGACATTGCGAAGGGAAATGGAAGCCATGTTGTTGCGGGTTTATTTTTCAGTATCGACCAGGCCCTTGACGAACCACTTCTGCATCAGGACGACCACCAGGGCCGGCGGCACCATGGCCAGCATCGCGGTGGCCATCACCACATTCCATTCGACCGGGGATTCCCCGTTGCCGATCATCTGCTTGATGCCGATGACGATGGGGTACATGTCCTCGCTGGTGGCGGCGATCAGGGGCCAGAGGTATTGGTTCCAGCCATAGATGAACTGGATCACGAACAGGGCCGCGATGCTGGTGGCCGACAGCGGCACCAGCACATCCTTGAAGAAGCGCATCGGACCGGCGCCATCCATGCGGGCCGCCTCGACCAGCTCATCGGGCACGGTCAGGAAGAACTGGCGGAACAGGAAGGTGGCGGTGGCCGACGCGATGAGGGGCACGGCCATGCCGGCATAGGTGTTGATCAGGTGCAGATCGGCCACCACCTGGTAGGTCGGGCCGATGCGCACCTCGACCGGCAGCATCAGCGTGATGAAGATCAGCCAGAAACACAGATTGCGCAGCGGAAAGCGGAAATACACCACCGCGAAGGCCGACAGCAGCGAGATGCTGATCTTGCCGACGGTGATGATCATGGTCACCACGAAACTCACCCAGAGCATGCGGGCCACCGGCGCCGTGGTGCTGGCGTGGCTGCTGCCGGTGAGCGCCTCGCTGTAGCTCTGCCAGAGGTTGTGGCCGGGCCACAGCGGCATGGGGGCCTGCATGATCTCCTGCGCCGTGTGGGTGGACGCCACGAAGGCCAGGTAGATGGGGAAGGCCACGACCAGCATGCCGAGAATCATCACGGCATGGGCCAGCAGACCCAGGGTGCTGCGGCGCTCAACCATGGCGGGCTCCTGAGGGTGGGAAAGGGCGGAATGACAGGGCGCGCATCAGTACTGCACCTTCTTTTCGACGTAGCGGAACTGGACCACGGTGAGCGCGATGACGATCACCATCAGCACCACCGACTGGGCGGCCGAACCGCCGAAGTCCATGCCGCGGAAGCCGTCGAAATAGACCCGGTAGACCAGGGTCGAGGTGGCCTTGCCGGGGCCGCCCTGGGTGGTGGCGTCGATGATGGCGAAGGTCTCGAAGAAGGCGTAGACCATGTTGATCACCATCAGGAAGAAGGTGGTTGGGGTCAGCAGGGGGAACTGGATGGTCCAGAAGCGCCGCCAGGGGCGGGCGCCGTCCATGGCGGCCGCCTCGATCAATGACTTGGGGATGGCGCTGAGGCCGGCCAGGAAGAACAGGAAGTTGTACGAGATCTGTTTCCAGACCGCCGCCATCACGATCAGGGCCATCGCATGGTGGCCGTTGAGCAGGTGGTTCCACTCGAAACCCAGGCGCTTCAGCCACCAGCTGACGATGCCGATCGAGGTCGAGAACATGAACGACCACAGCAGGCCCGACACCACCGGCGCCACCGCGTAGGGCAGCATCAGCACGGTCTTGTAGACGGTCGCGGCCTTGGTGACCCGGTCGGCAAACACGGCCAGCAGCAACGCGATGCTCAGGCCCAGGCCGGTGACCAGCACGGAGAAGATCAGCGTGGTCTCGAACGACTCCACATAGGTGTCGTCATTCCAGAGCGCACGGAAGTTGTCCAGCCCGACCCAGGTCACCGAGGTGCCGAAGGCATCCTGCTGCTGCAGCGACTGCACCAGCGCCTGGCCGGCCGGCCAGAAGAAGAAGACGCCGACGATGGCCAACTGGGGTGCCAGAAGCACCCAGGGCAGCCAGGCCGAGCGGAAGAGGACTCGTTTTTCCATGAGAGAACGCCAGGGTTTCAAACAACCCCGCCCGCAAGGGTGCGGGCGGGATTCGGGGGGGCAGGCAGCATAACGCCGCATCAGGGGCCGCATCGGCCCCGGTCGGACATTATTTGTTGGCGGCCTGGAACTTGGCCAGTTGTTCGTTGCCGCGCTTGACCGCGTCGTCCAGGGCTTCCTTGGCCGTCTTCTTGCCGATCCAGATCTGCTCGGTTTCCTCGTCGAGGATGGCGCGGATCTGCACGAAGTTGCCCAGGCGCACGCCGCGCGACTTGTCGGTGGTCTTGCGGATCATCTGGTTCACCGCGACATCGGTGCCCGGGTTCTTCTTGTAGAAGCCGGACTTCTCGGTCAGCTCGTAGGCCGCCGTGGTGATCGGCAGGTAGCCGGTGCGCTGGTGGCTTTCGGCCTGCACCTGCGGGCTCGACAGGAAATTGAAGAAGGCGGCGACCCCCTTGTAGTGCTCGGCCGACTTGCCGGCCATCACCCACAGGCTGGCGCCACCCACGATGGTGTTCTGCGGTGCGCCCGGCACATCGGGGTAGTAGGGCAGGGTGGATTCGGCAAACTTGAACTTCGAATCGCGCTGGATGCTGGCGTAGCTGCCCGAGGAGCCCACGAACATGGCGCACTCACCGGTCGTGAACGAGGTGACGGCTTTGCTGGCGCGGCCCTTGTAGACGAACAGTCCCTGCTTGGACATGTTGGCCAGATTCTCGAAATGGCGCACATGCAGCGGCGAGTTGAACTCGAGCCGGGCGTCCAGGCCGCCGAAGCCGTTGTTCTTGGAGGCGTAGCTGACGTTGTGCCAGGTCGAGAAGCTCTCCAGCTGGGCCCAGGTCATCCACGAGGTGGTGAAGGGGCAGGCGCTGCCGCTGGCCTTGAGCTTGGCGGCGACCGACACCACCTCGGGCCAGGTGGTCGGGGCCTTCTCGGGGTCGAGGCCGGCGCTCTTGAAGGCGTCCTTGTTGTAATAGAACACCGTGGTCGAGCTGTTGAAGGGCAGGGACATCAGTTGCCCGTTCGGGGCTGTGTAATAGCCTGCCACCGCCGGGATGTAGGCCTTGGGGTCGAACTTCTGGCCCCCTTCCTTCATCACCTCGGCCACCGGCTTCACAGCGCCCTTGGAGTACATCATCGTGGCCGTGCCCACTTCGAAGACCTGCATGATGTCGGGTGCATTGCCGGCGCGGAAGGCCGCAATGCCTGCCGCCATCGACTGGTCGTACTCGCCCTTGTAGGTCGGCACCACCTTGTACTCGGATTGGCTGGCATTGAACTGCTTGGCCAGGTCATTGACCCAGTCGTTCAGCGCGCCATCCATCGAGTGCCACCACTGGATTTCGGTCTGGGCTTGGGCGGGGGCGCCGACCGCGGCGGCCAGAGCGGCCACCAGGGCCAGGTTGCGGAATTTCATGCAGGCTCCTGAGAAACGAAAAAGAAGGAATGCTAAACGCGCAATATGACAAAGAAGCGAAACTTTGTCACAGAGCCAGATCCAGCGCCATCGGGGAAACCCGTCGATCTGTCCGGGCTTGGCACCGTCTGTCTTGCGGGATTTCGAGTCGATGTGGTGGATGTTGCGGCGCAGCATGTTAGGATTTGTGAACCCATTCGACCGGCCCGGACCCTGGCGCCGGGTCGGTGGCTCCGGACACCCTGCCACGCCATTGCCACACCAGACGGATCGCCATGCCACACCTGCCCAAGGACAACCCCAGGACCCCGCTGATGCGGCGGGCAGGGGCTGTGGCGCGGGCCGCTCGGTCGGCCGACCTGGCGGGTGGCGGATCGCGGGCTTCCTGGCGATCCCGGGGCTTGTTCTGAGCCCTTGCCCGAGGTGCAGGCTTGCCGAGGCCGCGCCGACGGCCTTCATCCCGGTGACTTAAAATCCGGGCCCCAAGGTCCATGGGCCGTCTGATGGCCCAACCCCCAGGTCTTTATCCATGAATGCACCCACCGCATTGGCCGCCATCCTGTCGCAGGCGGCCGAACCTGCCCGACTGCGCGAGATCCCGTACAACTACACCTCGTTTTCCGACCGGGAAATCGTCATCCGTCTGCTGGGCTCCCGCGCCTGGGAGCTGCTGAGCCAGTTGCGCGGCGAGCGCCAGACCGGCCGTTCGGCCCGCATGCTCTACGAGGTGCTGGGCGACATCTGGGTGGTGCAGCGCAACCCCTATCTGCAGGACGACCTGCTGGACAATCCCAAGCGCCGCAGCCAGTTGGTGGACGCCCTGCGGCACCGCCTGGGCGAGATCGAGAAGCGGCGCACCCCGGGGGCGGACGCGGCGCGCGACGCCCTGGTGGGCGAGCTGCTGCGCATGGCCGCCCAGGCGATCCAGGGCTTCGACGCCGCGTTCGAGGAGACCTCGGCCCTGCGCCGCAAGGCCGAGCGCCAGCTGCGCCGTCACACGGCCAAGGACAACATCAAGTTCGACGGCCTGTCGCGCGTGGCCCATGTGACCGACGCCACCGACTGGCGTGTCGAATACCCCTTTGTGGTGCTGACCCCCGACACCGAGGCCGAGATGGCCGCCCTGGTGCGCGCCAGCATCGAGCTGGGCCTGACCGTCATCCCGCGCGGCGGCGGCACCGGCTACACCGGTGGCGCGATCCCGCTGAGCTGGAAGAGCGTGGTCATCAACACCGAGAAGCTCGAGGCCATGACCGAGGTCGAACAGGTGCCGCTGCCGGGCCTGGACCGGCCGGTGGCCACGATCTGGACCGAGGCTGGCGTGGTCACGCAGCGCGTGGCCGACGCCGCCGAGCGCGGCGGCTATGTGTTCGCGGTCGACCCGACCTCGGCCGAGGCCTCCTGCATCGGCGGCAACATCGCGATGAATGCCGGCGGCAAGAAGGCGGTGCTGTGGGGCACCGCCCTGGACAACCTGGCCAGCTGGCGCATGGTCACGCCCGAGGCGCAATGGCTCGAGGTGGTGCGCCTGAACCACAACCTCGGCAAGATCCATGACGTCGAGGTGGCCAGCTTCGAGCTGCATTACTTCGAGGCCGATGGCAAGACGCCGATCCGCACCGAGCGGCTCGACATCCCGGGCCGCACCTTCCGCAAGGAAGGCCTGGGCAAGGACGTGACCGACAAGTTCCTGGCCGGCCTGCCGGGCATCCAGAAGGAAGGCTGCGACGGCCTGATCACCAGCGCGCGCTGGGTGGTGCACCGCATGCCCGAGCACACCCGCACCGTCTGCCTCGAGTTCTTCGGCAACGCCAAGGATGCGGTGCCCAGCATCGTCGAGATCAAGGACTTCATGTTCGCCGAGCAGAAGCGCAGCGGCGTGCTGCTGGCCGGTCTGGAGCACCTGGACGACCGCTACCTCAAGGCTGTGGGCTACGCCACCAAGAGCAAGAAGGGCAATGGCGGTCTGCCCAAGATGGTGCTGATCGGCGACATCGCGGGCGACAACGCCGACGATGTGGCCCGCATCACCTCGGAAGTGGTGCGCATCGCCAACTCGCGCAGCGGCGAGGGCTTCATCGCCATCAGCGCCGAGGCACGCAAGAAATTCTGGGCCGACCGCAAGAAGACGGCCGCGATCAGCCGCCACACCAACGCCTTCAAGATCAACGAAGACGTGGTGATCCCGCTGCCGCGCATGGCCGAGTACACCGACGGCATCGAGCGCATCAACATCGAGCTGTCGCTGCGCAACAAGCTCAAGCTCTGCGACGAACTCGAGGCCTTCTTCTCGCGCGGCAAGCTGCCGCTGGGCAAGGCCGACGACGCCGAGATGCCCCCGGCCGAGTTGCTCGAGGAGCGCGTGGCCCAGGCGGTGGCGGTGGTGCAGGGCGTGCGTGCCCTGTGGCAGGGTTGGCTGCAGGACGTGGCCGGCCTGTTCCCGCAACTGCAGGACCACAGCCTGCGGGCCAGCTGGAAGACCCAGATCCGCACCCCCTTGCAGGGCATCTTCACCGGTGCGGCCTTCAAGCCCATCCTCGACGAAGTCACCGCCATCCACCAAAGCGTGCTCAAGGGTCGGGTCTGGGTGGCGCTGCACATGCATGCGGGCGACGGCAATGTGCACACCAACATCCCGGTCAACAGCGACAACTACGAGATGCTGCAGACCGCCCATGAGGCGGTGGCCCGCATCATGGTGCTGGCGCGTGGGCTCGACGGGGTGATCTCGGGCGAGCACGGCATCGGCATCACCAAGCTGGAGTTCCTCAGCGACGCCGAGCTCAAGCCCTTTGCCGACTACAAGCAGCGCATCGATCCCGAAGGCCGCTTCAACAAGGGCAAGCTGTTGCGTTCGCAGGCGGGCGAGGCCCTGCATGCCGACCTGACCAATGCCTACACGCCGAGCTTCGGCCTCATGGGGCACGAGTCGCTGATCATGCAGCAAAGCGACATCGGCGCGATCGCCGATTCGGTCAAGGACTGCCTGCGCTGCGGCAAGTGCAAGCCGGTCTGCGCGACCCATGTGCCGCGCGCCAACCTGCTCTACAGCCCGCGCAACAAGATCCTGGCCACCTCGCTGCTGGTCGAGGCCTTCCTCTACGAGGAGCAGACCCGGCGCGGGGTGTCGATCAAGCACTGGGAAGAGTTCGAGGATGTGGCCGACCACTGCACCGTGTGCCACAAGTGCGCCAGCCCCTGCCCGGTGAAGATCGACTTCGGCGATGTGTCGATGAACATGCGCAATCTGCTGCGCAAGATGGGCCAGAAGAGCTTCCGGCCCGGCAACGCGGCGGCCATGTTCATGCTCAACGCCACCAACCCCGAGACCATCAAACTGGCCCGCTCGGCCATGGTCGGGGTCGGCATGAAGGCGCAGCGCCTGGCGCATGACCTGCTCAAGGTGGCGGCGCGTCGCCAGACCGAGGCCCCGCCGGCCTCGGTGGGCAGCGCGCCGATCAAGGAGCAGGTGATCCACTTCATCAACAAGAAGATGCCGGGCAACCTGCCCAAGAAGACCGCGCGGGCCCTGCTCGACATCGAGGACAAGGACTACGTCCCCATCATCCGCAACCCCCAGGCCACCACGCCCGAGAGCGAGGCGGTGTTCTATTTCCCCGGCTGCGGCTCCGAGCGCCTGTTCAGCCAGGTGGGCCTGGCCACCCAGGCCATGCTCTGGCATGCCGGGGTGCAGACCGTGCTGCCGCCGGGCTACTTGTGCTGCGGCTATCCGCAGCGCGGCAGCGGCCAGTTCGACAAGGCCGAAAAGATCATCACCGACAACCGGGTGCTGTTCCACCGCGTGGCCAACACGCTCAACTACCTGGACATCAAGACCGTGGTGGTGAGCTGCGGCACCTGCTACGACCAGTTGCAGGGCTACGAATTCGACAAGATCTTCCCGGGCTGCCGCATCGTCGACATCCATGAATACCTGCTCGAGAAGGGCATCACCCTGGCCACCGAAGGCGGGGGCTATCTCTACCACGACCCCTGCCACAGCCCGATGAAGCTGCAGGAACCGATGAAGACCGTCAAGGCCCTGCTGGGCGAGCAGGTGCTCAAGAGCGAGCGCTGCTGCGGCGAGTCGGGCACCCTGGGGGTGAGCCGCCCCGACATCTCGACCCAGATCCGCTTCCGCAAGGAAGAGGAGATCCGCAAGGGCGAGGCCGAGCTGCGCGCGAGCGGTGCGGTCGGTGCCCAGGCGGACGTGAAGATCCTGACCAGCTGCCCGAGCTGCCTGCAAGGCCTGACGCGTTACGGAGACGACCTGCAAAACGGCCTGCTCGAGGCGGACTACATCGTGGTCGAAATGGCGCGCCGCATCCTCGGCGAGCAATGGATGCCCGAGTATGTGAACGCTGCCAACCTCGGCGGCATCGAACGCGTGCTGGTCTGAACCCCTTCCTTTTTCCTACAAAGCCCCTGACGGAGACTTCCATGCCCATCCTGCGACGCGGCCTGCTGGCCCGAACCCTGCGCACCACCCTGGCGGTGGCCGCCCTGCTGACCCTGGGCCTGGCCCAGGCCCAATCGGGCAAGGGGCCGGTGCGACTGCTGGTGGGTTTTCCGGCCGGCGGGGGCACCGATGCGATCGCCCGGACCCTGTCGGACAAGCTCAAGGATGAGCTCGGCACCTCGGTCATCGTCGACAACCGCCCCGGTGCCGGCGGCCAGGTGGCGGCGCAACTGCTCAAGGCCTCTGCGCCCGACGGCACGACCTTCTTCCTGACCCACGACCACACCATCTCCATCCTGCCCCTGGTGGTGAAGAACCCCGGCTTCGACCCGGCCCATGACTTCGTGGCCGTGGCGGGTTTTGCCACCTTCGTGAATGCCTTCGGCGTGTCCAGCGGATCCTCGGCCAAGACCTTCAAGGACTACGTGGCCTCGGTGCGCGCCCAGGGCGGCAAGGGCAATGTCGGGGTGCCCGCCCCGGCCTCGGTGCCCGAGTTCCTGGTCAAGATGATCGGCGAGAAGAACAAGCTCGACCTGGTGTCGGTGCCCTACCGTGGCAGCGCCCCGATGCTGGCCGACATGCTGGGCAACCAGGTGGGGGCCGGCGTGGCCTCGGTGCCGGACTTCCTGGAGAACCACAAGGCCGGCAAGCTGCGCGTGGTGGCCGTGCTGGGTGACAAGCGCCAGCCCGCCCTGCCGGACGTGCCCACCTTTGCCGAACTGGGCCTGTCGGGCTTCGAGGATGTGCCGTACTACGGCATCTTTGCGCCGGCGGGCACCTCCAAAGAGACCATCGAGCGCTTCTCGTCGGCACTGGCCAAGGTCATCGCCCAGCCCGAGGTGCACGATCGTCTGACCAGCATGGGCCTCACCGTGGGCTTCATGAGTTCGCAGCAGCTGGCTGCGCGCGAGCATGCCTATTCGCAGGCCTGGGCGCGCATCATCAAGGCCAGCGGCTTCCAGCCGCAATAACCGGACCCGACGCCCCATGGCAGGACTCAAGAGCGATTCCCCCAGCCCCACCGCGCTGACCGTGCACAGCCAATCGCGCGTGCTGGAGGTGAGCTTCTCCGACGGTGCGAACTTCCGCCTGCCCTTCGAACTGCTGCGGGTCTATTCGCCCTCGGCCGAAGTGCAGGGCCACGGCCCCGGCCAGGAGACTCTGCAGACCGGCAAGCGCCATGTGCAGCTGACCGGGCTCGAGCCGGTCGGCAACTATGCGGTCAAGCCCCTGTTCGACGATGGCCATGACAGCGGCATCTTCTCCTGGGACTACCTGTATTCGCTGGGTGCCCGGCAGGCCGAACTCTGGGCGGACTATGAAGCCCGCCTCCAGGCCGCCGGCCGGGGCCGCGACGACCCCATGCCCATCCGGGGCGGCGGGGCCTGTGCCGGCCATTCCCACTGAAACCGCCTCCATGAACCCGCCGGCCAGGTCCCACCGAAGGCCGGCTCCACTGTCTGAAGCATCCTTTCCCATGAGCACCACCCATTTCGGATTCCAGTCGGTCGACGAGAAGGACAAGGCCCGCCGTGTGCGCGGCGTGTTCGACTCCGTGGCCTCGCGTTACGACATCATGAACGACCTGATGTCCATGGGCCTGCACCGGGCCTGGAAGGCCTATGCCGTCATGGTCGCCAACCTGCACGAGGGCGATCAGGTGCTGGACA
>JAFAMV010000016.1 GCA_019233055.1 Curvibacter sp. | reverse complement strand
CGTGCCGCCGCCCGCCAACTGCTCAATGAGTTCCTTGGGGATCGACGGCAACGCCGTCATGCCGGCTCCCACCGGCTTCTTCTTGCTTGGCATAGATGCTCCTGGTTGTCATGCTATGCCTCGCACACAAAAATCCTGACAGGCTCCGAACAACTTGCTCATTCCTTTGGCGAAGCCGCCCTCAAGCCCCTCGGAGAACAACAGCGCAAATGCACACGGCCATCATCTATAGCGCCATTCAAAGCTTGAGTTCTAGCTTGCTAGCTGCCGCTTTCCCAATCACTGCTTCGATGATGCTTTCAGTGTCGGTTGGATCTTTCATCACAGCCTGTACGAAGGCTGCATAGGATGGCAGTCTGGTGACTAGATCTGCGAAGCGCCTGGGATTCGAAGCGGCAAGCATTTTGGTCTGCACCAAGTTTTCTCGAGCATGCTCTTGACGAACAATATTCCTGTCATTGACTAGGTCCAGGCAGATCGAGAACATCTTGACGATCGAAAAGCTGGCGCTTTCGTGCGCGAACTCAGCATAGCGCAGATGCTCCATCTCGAATGACATGTAGATATCCCCCATCGGAGAGAGATGGACGGCTTGACTACCCATGTCGTAACCCATTTTCCTATAGGAGTCGAGGCGACCAGTCTTCTCAAAAACGTCCTTGATCGATGCTGGGATGAGCCAGTGGCTGCACTTCTCCCATTGCTCTCGCGTCTTCTCACTTGTAATGTCGCCACTCAGACGCCCTTTCGGGTCGAACCAAGCGAGGTGTCTCTCGTTGTCCTTGACCCACTTCATCATGTCATCTGGCGGGGGCTTTCCCAACCCAACGATCCGATTTCGAATGCCGTGGATAGTCGGAAACGCTTTCCACCGCCATCCGAACTCCTCGTACTTCGCTGGATCCAGAACCAAGTAAGCCGCGATCGTGTAGCTCTCCTCAAGCAGGCGGACATGCACGATGCCAACGTCTGATTTATCAAGTTCCTTGACGGCACCAAGGGCGTCAATTGCGCGCGCATGCTCAACATTCCGGCGTAGGATTCTGCGCAGCGGCTCCTCGATTCCGAATACCCCCGACAAGAGTTCCTTCTCAAGAATTGCGCGAACCCCTTCAGCGACAGTTCCAAGCGGTCGGGTCTCCAGACTTCTGACCGCTTGCTTGTCAAGCTGCCAGCCTTTCTCGAGTGCAGCCAGCATCGCCTCCTCGACGGCAGAAACTGGTATATCAAGCATTTACGGACCTCCCCCTACCAACAGCTGACCGTCGTGCCCGTCTGGTTGTGGCTGGATTCTGCCCCACATCGGAGGCCACCGGTGGGTTCAGAGCTGTCGTCGCCGTGCTTCTGCAGGAGATCAATTCGTTTTTGATCGGCCGAGCCGAACCTCAGAGAATCGTATGTCCATCGCGTCGCCCGCCACCTCAAGCACACCACTTCGTTCCATCTCAATAATACGTATCGGCAAGTAGATCGCTGGAAGATGGGGAAATTTCTTTTCGAATGCATTTGCGACAAGTCCGACAATCATTGCCACCTTTCTCCATCGATTCGTGCAACTTTGCAGAATTAATTCGTCTACCATCTTGGCATCGGATTGTGTTGCGCGCCGAATTTGCTCCGACTCCTCATGTGTCGGATCGCCATCATCCTCTTCGTCACTGGTGTGAATTGTATTTAGAGAATCTGGCATATTTTGCTCTCAAATATTAAATCTTCCGAATGCCATTGATGACCGCTCCAGGCCGATGTCTGCCACAAGGGCGACGCTTGCATTGTCTGTCAACGAATGACGCGCTGGCATGAAAACGCCGACACGACACTGGACAGAGCGCCCAACGCGAGACTGTATCCAGCAGGGTTCTTGAGTCCAGCCAGATCGGCTAGTACGCAGGCACTTGCCCATGCGAGCACCTGCAACACGAGGACAAACCCCAGGCTCCTTTTCTGGTCGGAATTCAGACCTCGGCGCTTCTTGAATACGAGAAACGCCGGCAAGCCCCACAAGGCGACCGCAAGAAAAAAAGTGGCTAAAGCTAAAAAAGCAAGATTCGCCCACGAAAACAAATCGCCCTCCCTATCAGGAATGATTTAGTGCCGCTTAGAATTTGAACCACTGCTCATGGCCGTTGGCCGTCTATCACGCCTATCGGCTGAAATATTGGATCACGTAACCCAAAAAAAATCCGCCGACTGTCAGGATGACTGGTCCGCCGACGAAGAGCCAGGCCATCAATTTCCCCTCTCTCCTGAAGTGATGGTTGATGCCCTTTCTTTGGTCTGCAGCGACTTTCTCGCCCTGAGGTTGTTTTGGGTTGCTCATGAAGTGTCCTTGCCTCTGACTGCTCCTGGCCATTCCCGGCCATCGTAACAAGCGGTGGCACCGGGGGCAGCAGAGCGGTTTGGGGATGGATCTGCAAGCGGCCTGGATTCAACGGGCGCGTAACAAATTGACAAGCAGCGCCTCGGAGATTTCCGCCGCGCGCTCGTGGCATTGATCAGCATGGACAGTATCCTTGTGCCATGTGCGTCCACCGGACGCCGAGCACCGACTCATGCCTGGGCACTGTGGAGGCCCCCTCAAGAGACTCTAGGATGCCGCCTCCCCAGAAGACGGCGTGGGGCGGCTAGGCTCCCAGACGCGAAAGCGCTTGCCGTCAAAGCGATAGAAATACGCCCCGGGTGCTTGTTCATTGCGTCGCCCTTGCACCCCGAGCAGGCAGCTGTCCTTGCGATAAGACAGGGGCTCAGAGACGGACAGGGGCCAGTCCGAGACGGTGAAGGGCAGCATCGCGACTTGCCCGCTGCGTGCGTCGATGGCTGCCGCCATCAAGCATCCAGCGCCACAGCCCCAGGTGGTCAGGATGTAGTGACCGGCAAAATTGATGGCTTGCGTTGCCCCCTCTTGCAAGGCCGAGGCATAACGACGGGCCTTCGGGTCGCTCAGCTTGAGGTGTGGCGGCCGGCCGGGTGAGGGGCCAGACTCCGGGGGTACCGCGCAGTCTTCGAATGCAGGGGCAGCCGACCCGGCAAAAGCAGAAGACATTGCCAAAAGCAGCGAAACATGCAAGGTGAGGAAAGAAAAGCGCATGACTCAATACCAGTGGTGTTTTCCCCAGAATGCCCGAGCCGTCCGGGCCGTATGGTAGCGACCAAGAATGTAGTGGATTCCCCCTTGGCATTCTTCCGTGGCATTACCAAAAGAACTTTCACCCTTGGGATTCAAACCATACTGCGCATGCAATAGCTGGAAAAGGCCTCTTGCAGTAGATTTTCCATTTCGAATTCCCACAATACCGCCAGATTCTTGTGCCATGATCCAAAGCAGATCATCAAATGACCCTGGCGACACTTCCTCAAGCCGCATAGCGTCCCTCAGGGCTTGCTGCACAGGCAGCGGCACAATTGTCGGCGACTTTTCCGTCCAAGACTTGCGAGCTCGCTTGATGGGGCGGTGACCGTGTGCGTGCATTTTTCCCATTTGATTTCTATTTTTTCAATGATATGAATTCAGTTGAGCGCGCACGTCCAAAAATTTCTCAAGATGCTGATCAATTGCAACTCGGTGGCATGATCGGCTGGCCTGCAGATAGGGAGCGCCTGCGAACATATTGTCACCTGCACATCAAGCCTGAAAATCCATACCAAAGTTACCACCAGTAATTATTGTTTCCAAAGGACCAAGCAGCGTTGCTGGACAAACAGCAGTCTGCTGTCTGGTAGCGTCGGGCCAAGAGTCAGTCCCAGCATTCGAATCTCTATCGCACAAAAAGAATCTGCTGCACAAAGTGGCTTGCTGAAGGCATGACGCCAACCCGGGCGGACTTATGCCACTTCAGCCACCAGATCGGATCGAGGGCGACTGATCTAAAGATATTTCTTGATTGAGATACTCCGCCTGCAGGCGGACCGCAAGCGCCCCAAGCAGCCCACCAGGCAGAATGATCCAGGCCCGATGAATGGGCACCAAACTGTTGACATCAATTGAATCTTGACAGCGTGGGAGGCCACAGAAATGATGAATGTGTTTCTCATCGGCAGGCGCTCCTCTCAGCCGTTGCCATTCCAGGATGCGGAACGACTTGCCCGGCGTCTTCTGAGGGCGCCCAGATGGTCAAAATTGACTTCACTTCATCCGAAGGACCTGTCAACACCAATTTCTCCGGCGCGAAGCCTGCCTGGGGCCGACACCTCTACGCAATCCCCACAGTCCCCGCCGCCGCCAGCGCCGGGAGAATGCCGGGCATGAACTTCAAGACTGTGCTGGTCCCGGTGGCCGCCCTGGGCCTGCTGGTGGCGGGCTACCTCAGCTACGGCCCGCCGGGCATCGCGGCGGTGGGGGGCGCCGGGCTGATGTGGCTGCTGCTCCACTACACCCGCATGATCCAGGTGCTGCGGCGAGCAGGGCGCCGCCCGATCGGGCAGGTGGGCAGTGCAGTGATGCTCAACGCCCGGCTGCGGCCCGGCCTGCCGCTGTTGCAGGTGCTGGCGCTGACACGCGCGCTGGGTGAATTGCGTTCACCCCAGGGGGCGCAGCCCGAGGTCTATCGCTGGAGCGACGGCTCGGGTTCGTGGGTCGAGGCCGAGTTCGGCCAGGGGCGCCTCAGGCACTGGCAACTGCACCGCCCCCCAACCGACGGCGCCTGAGGCGCTGGCGCGCCGTAAAATCAGCCGTCGGCCCCTTCGGGCCGGGACGGGTTGCGCCCGCCCAAACCCACCAAAGGACCCGCATGAGCACCCTTGCACCCTCGATGGCCGATCGCGACGGCAAGATCTGGATGGATGGCCAGATGGTCGACTGGCGCGACGCCAAGATCCATGTGCTGACGCACACCCTGCACTATGGCTGCGGCGCCTTCGAGGGCGTGCGGGCCTACAACACCGTCGACGGCACGGCCATCTTCCGCCTTGAAGAGCACACCCAGCGCCTGTTCAACAGCGCCAAGATCCTGCGCATGAAGCTGCCCTTCAGCCAGGACGAGGTCAACGAGGCGCAGAAGGCCGTGGTGCGCGAAAACCAGCTCGAAAGCTGCTATCTGCGCCCATTGACCTGGATCGGCTCGCAAAAGCTCGGCGTCAGCCCCAAGGGCAACACGGTGCACCTGATGGTGGCCGCCTGGGCCTGGGGCGCCTACCTGGGTGAAGAGGGGCTGCGGCGCGGCATCCGCGTCAAGACCTCGAGCTACACCCGCCACCACGTCAACATCACCATGACGCAGGCCAAGGCGGTGAGCAACTACAGCAACTCGATCCTGGCCAACATGGAAGCCACCGATGACGGTTACGACGAGGCCCTGCTGCTCGATTCGGCCGGCTTCGTGTCCGAGGGCGCGGGCGAGAACGTCTTCATCGTCAAGAACGGCGTGATCTACACGCCCGATCTGTCGGCCGGCGCGCTCAACGGCATCACGCGCAACACCATCTTCCACATCGCCAAGGACCTGGGCCTGGAGATCGTGCAAAAGCGCATCACCCGCGACGAGGTCTACATCGCCGACGAGGCCTTCTTCACCGGCACGGCAGCCGAGGTGACGCCGATCCGCGAGCTCGACCGCATCGAGATCGGCATCGGCTCGCGCGGGCCCGTCACCGAAAAGATCCAGAATGCGTTCTTTGACATCGTCAACGGCCGCAATCCCCGTTACGCCCACTGGCTGAGCCGGGTCTGAGCCGGTCTGACGACCCGCCCCGCACCCTCCCCATTTTTCCGAATCCGAAAGACTTTATGAGCACCGCTGCCGCCGTCGAACTGCTGGCCAAGGACCTGAACGCCCAAGGAGGCGTGTTCTGCCCCAGCCCCAAGGCCGAGATGAAACTCTGGAACAGCCACCCCAAGGTCTACCTGGACGTGGCCCGCAGCGGCGAGGCCAAGTGCCCCTATTGCGGCACGGTGTACCGGCTCAAGGCCGGCGAGGTGGTGGCCCATCACCACTGATCTGGAGGCCGGCCCGAGGCCGCCTCTGCCCCTTCCCGCCGCCATGCACCACGCGGACACCGACACCCTGCTCGACCAGGTCACCGTGCTGGTGGTGACCTACAACAGCCGCCACTGCCTGCCGGCGCTGGCGCGGGGTCTGGCCGGCCTGCCCCATGTGACGGTGGTGGACAACGCCAGCCAGGACGGCACGGCCGATGCGGTGCGCGCGAGCCTGCCGCAGGCCCGGCTGATCGTCATGCCGGCCAACCGGGGCTATGGCGTGGCCAACAATGCCGGGCTGGAGCAGGTGACGACCCCGTTCGCCCTGCTGCTCAACCCCGACTGCGAGGTCACTCCCGAGGCCATCGCGGCCCTGGTGCGCGCCGGCCACGACTGGCCCGGTGCCACCCTGCTGGTGCCGCAGCTGGTCGACGGCGACGGCGGGCTGCAGGTCAACTACAGCTGGCCGCGCCATGCCTGGAAGCCGCGCCAGGGCGCGGCCGAGGGCCCGCTGGGCGTGGGCTATGCCTGCGCTGCGGTGATGCTGATCCGCATGGACGCGCTGCGGCCGCTGGGCTTCTTCGATCCGCTGTTCTTCCTCTACTACGAGGACGAGGACCTGTGCCTGCGGGTGTTCCAGCGACAGGGCCAGATCCTGGTGCTGCCCGACATCCGCGTCACCCATCTGTCGCGTGGCTCGGTGCGCGGCCCGCGCCCCTGGCGCTCCGAATACTGGCGCGGCTACCACCACGCGCAGTCGAAGATCCGCTACATCGGCAAGCACCAGGGCCGGGCGGCGGGCGACCGCGCGCGCCGACGCCTGATGCTGTCGGCCGGCGCCAATGTGCTGGCGCGCACCTTGCTGATCTCGCCCAAGCACCTGGCGCGGGCCTGGGGCCGCCTGCGCGGGGTCTGGCAACTGCCGCCGCTGGCCTGAGCCGGGTCACGACCGTTCCTTTTCCTGAACATCACCATGTCCACGCCCTCTTCCGCCGTGACCTCTGCCCCCGCGCGGCCGACCCTGACCATCGGTGTGCTGACCAAGAACGAGGCGCACCACATCCGCCAGTGCCTGAAGAGCGCCGCCTTCGCCGACCAGTTGCTGGTGGTCGACAGCGGCAGCACCGACGACACGGTGGCCCTGGCCCATGAGCTGGGCGCCGAGGTGCAGGTCTACCCCGACTGGCAGGGCTTCGCGGTGCAGCGCAACCGGCTGCTGCAGCACGCCCATGGCGACTATCTCTTCTACCTCGATGCCGACGAGGTCATCACGCCGGCCCTGCGGGCCGAGATCGAGGCGGCGGTGCGCTCGGGTGAGCGCGCGGTCTGGCAGATCGAATGGAGCGTGGTGGCCTATGGCCGCGAGCTGAAGTATTTCCTGTCGCAGTCGCGGCTGGAGCGCATGTTCCGCCGCGACATGCTGCTGCGCTACGAGGGCGTGGTGCACGAGCATGCGGTGCTGCGCGAGGACGGCGGCCCGCTGCCGCGCCACCCCTTCAAGGCCCGGCTGCTGCATTACTCGCGCGAGACGGTGCGCGGCAGCCTCGAGAAGCTCACCCAGTACGCGATGTTGGGCGCGGCCAAGCGGGCTGCGGCCGGCAAGCGCGGCGGGGTGCTGCGCGGCATCGCCTCGGCGTTCGCCATCTTCCTGCGCCTGTATGTGTTCCGCCTGGGCTTTCTGGGCGGGGGGCCGGGCTTTCTGTTCTGCTATTTCATCGCCCTCGAGTGCTTCTTCCGTTATGCGGCGCTGTACTACGACCGCGACAGCCTGAGCCAGTCGGTCGGCCGCTGATGACCATGCCTGACTTTCTCTGCACTCTCCAGCGGCGGCTGGCCCCGCAAGGCCTGCCGCAGGGCGCGCTGATGCTGTCCTCGCTGGCGGCCTTCGTGTTGCCGGCGCTGTCGATGGCGCTGCCCAGCGGCTATTCGTGGGGGGCCGCCCTGCTGCTGCTGGCGGCCCTGTTCACCGTGCCGCAATGGTGGCGCCGCCCCGAGAGCTGGCCCGAGACCCGCTGGCTGGTGGCGGCCGTGGTCTTCATGGGGGTGGACTGGCTGATCGACGCCATCATCAGCCAGGGCAGCATGCGCGGGCTCGACAAGCCGATCAAGTACTTCATCGCCCTGCCCTGCCTGTTCTTCGTGCTGCGCTACCCGCCGCGGCCACGCGCGCTGTGGGCCGGCCTCGTCGCCGGCGCCACGCTCAGCGGCCTGGTGGCCCTCTATGAATACCTGGTGCTGCACATGGACCGCGCCGAGGGTTTCACCAACGCCATCCAGTACGGCAACCTCAGCCTGCTCATGGGCCTGATGTGCCTGGTGGGCGCGCTCACCTGGCCTGCCGGGCCGGGGCGCCGCGGCTGGCGCATCGCGCTGGGCGTGGGGGTGGCGCTGGGCTTCACCGCCTCGCTGCTGTCGCAGTCGCGCGGGGGCTGGCTGGCGTTGCTGTTCGTGCTGCCGCTGCTGGTGCTGCTGGTGCGCCACCGCCTGCCCACGGCGCATCTGGCGGCCTCGCTGGGCGCGCTGATCCTCTTGGTGCTGTCGCTGGTGGTGGTGCTGGGCCACACGGTGACCAGCCGGCTCGAGCTGGCGGTCGACGAGGCGCGCAGCTACGAGACCACGGGCGGCGCCGACAACTCGGTGGGCCAGCGCTTGGCGCATTGGCGCGTGGCCTGGACCATGGGCCTGCAGAAACCCCTGCTGGGCTGGACCCAGGCCGGCTACGAAGAAGAGAAGAAGCGCATGGTGGCGGCCGGCGAGGCGCCCCCGGTGGTGCTGATCTACGGCCATGCCCACAACGAATTCCTCGATGTCTTCGCCAAGCGCGGCCTGGTGGGCCTGAGCTCGGTGCTGGCCCTGTACGGCGTGCTGCTGTGGATGTTCTGGCCACGGCGCGGCTGCGGCGCCAGCGACGAGCGCAAATGCCTCGAGCTGGCGGGCCTGATGATGCCGCTGAGCTACATCGGCTTCGGCATCACCCAGGCCTTCCTGGGCCACAACAGCGGCACCATGTTCTACCTGTTCATGGCCCTGCTGTTCCATGCCGCCCTGCTGGCGCCCGAGCCGGCGGCGCGGCCCTCCTGCGCCTGATCACCCACACCCCCTGCCCGCCCATGCACATCCTGCTGGTCAACCATGCGCCGATCCCGGTGTTCGCCTACGGCGGCACCGAGCGGGTCATCTGGGACCTGGGCCGGGCCCTGGTGCAGGCCGGCCACCGGGTCAGCTACCTGGTGCCCGAGGGCTCGCACTGCGATTTCTCGCAGGTCTGGCCGATCCGCGCCGGCACGCCCTGGGCGGCCCAGATCCCGGCCGATGTCGACGTGGTGCATTTCCAGTTCCAGCCCGAAGGCGAGATCGGCCGGCCCTGCCTGGTCACCGAGCACGGCAACGGCAGCGGCGGCCAACCCCTGCTGCACAACACGGTGTTCGTCTCGCGCAACCACGCCGAGCGCCATGGGTCGGCGCAATTCGTGCACAACGGGCTGGACTGGTCGGGCTACGGCCCGGTCGATTTCAGCCTGGCGCGGCCACGCTGCCACTTTCTGGGCAAGGCGGCCTGGCGGGTCAAGAACGTGAAAGGCGCGATCCAGGTCGCGCGGCGCGCCGGCATCGACCTCGATGTGCTGGGCGGCACGCGGCTGAACCTGCGGCGCGGCTTCAGGCTCACGCTGTCGCCGCATGTGCATTTCCACGGCATGGTGGGCGGGGCGCAGAAGTTCGAGCGCCTCAACGCCTCGCGCGGATTGGTGCTGCCGGTGCGCTGGCACGAGCCCTTCGGCCTGGCGGTGATCGAGAGCCTGTATTTCGGCTGCCCGGTGTTCGCCACCCCCTATGGCGCACTGCCCGAGCTGGTCGACCCCGGCTGCGGTCACCTGGCCGCCTCGGCCGCCGAACTGGCCGAGGCGCTGCGCGGCTGGCGCGGCGACCCGCGCGCCTGCCAGGCCCAGGTGCTGGAGCGCTTCAGCGCTGCCGCCATGGCGCGCGGCTACCTGGCCTGTTACGAACGGGTGCTGGCCGGTGAGGTGCTCAACGCCGAGCCGCCGCGCCTGCAGGCCTCGCCTTTCGACCTGCCCTGGGCCTGAGCGGGAGAGCGGGCTGAGCGACCGGGAGGGTCTTCAGGCCTGCCGGCCGAGCAGCGCGGCCGCCTGTTCGCCCATGCGGCGCAGGATCTCGGCGGCCGGCGGGCAATCGTGGATCAGGCCCACCGCCTCGCCGACCGTGGCATGGGCGGCCTCGTAGTCGCCCTGGGCCACACCGGCGTCGTACTCGGCACGGGCCGCCTCGGGGTCGGCCTGCAGGGCGTCGATGCGCGACTCCCAACGCCGGTGCAGCGCATTGCGGATGGCACGGAAGTCATAGGGCTGGGGCCAGTTCTTGCGCCGCAGGATGTCGAACACCGGCGAGCGCGCGGTGCCGTCGCCGCTGGTGGCCACCGCCTGCTGCTTGGCGCCCGCCGGGGCCAGGCTTTCGGCGCTGGCCCACAGGCGCGAACCCACCAGGGCGCCGTCGGCCCCGAGCATCAGCACCGCCGCCAGGGAGCGGCCGTCGGCCACGCCGCCGGCGGCCAGCAGCAGGGTGTCGGGCGAATGGGCGGCCAGCCAGTCGGCCAGCTCGGGCACGAAGCTCAGCGTGGCCCGGCCGTTGAGCGCATTCATGCCATGGCCGCCGGCCTCGGCGCCCTGGGCCACGATGACGCGGGCCCCGGCCTCGAGGGCCAGAGGCACCTGCTCAAGGCGCTGCACCTGGCAGATCAGGTCGGCCCCGGCAGCCCGGATGCGCGGGGCATAGGGGCGTGGATCGCCAAACGACAGCATCACCGCGCGCGGCCGGTTCTCGGGCTGATCGAGCAGCCAGTCGAGGGCCGAGGCGTCCTGGTCGAGCTTCCAGGTGATGAAGCCGCAGCCCAGGCGACCGGCGGCCTGGGCTGGGCGGGCCAGGCTGTATTCGTGCCGGGTCCAGGCCAGGTCGCCATAGCCGCCGCCCACCAGGGCCAGGGCGCCGGCATCGGCACAGGCCTGCGCCAGGGCGGCGCCCGAGGCCAGGGCCATGGGGGCCAGCACCACGGGCAGGGTCAGGCCGTAGTGGCGGGTCAGACGGGTGCCCAGCGTGACCGGGGCGGCGGAGGTGGGGGTGGCGGTGGTGTTCATGGCCCCATTCTGGAAGCCACCACAAAACGAGTCAAACGAATAAAATCGCACGAATCAATCGATTGAGACGAACGATGGACTTCGCAGACCTGCAAACCTTCCGGGCGGTGGTGGACCATGGCGGGGTGACCGCGGCGGCGCGGCGGCTGCACCGGGTGCAGTCGAGCATCTCGGCGCGCCTGGGCGCGCTCGAGCGCGACCTGGGCTGCCTGCTGTTCGAGCGCGCGGGGCGGCGCCTGCAGCTCACCCCCGAGGGCCGCCACCTCTACGACCGCAGCGCCAGCCTGGTGCGCGAGATGGACGTGCTGCGCCAGGAGCTGGCGGGCACCGCCCAGGGCGCGGTGCTGCGCATCGGGGCCATGGAGAGCACGGCGGCGGCGCGCCTGGCGCCGGTGCTGGCCCGGCTGCGCCAGCAGCAGCCAGGACTGCAGCTGGCGGTGCGCACCGGCACCACCGGCGCCCTGCTGCAGGCGCTCGAAGACCACGAGATCGATGCCGCCCTGGTGGCCGGCGCCCCCGGGCGGCCGGGGCTGGACTGGCAGGCGGTGTACCAGGAGACCCTGGTGCGCATCGCGCCGCGCCAGCCGCTGCCCGAAGGGGGCTGCGCCCTGGTCACCTTCAGCAGCGGCTGCGCCTACCGCGAGGTGGCGCTCGACTGGGCCCGCACGCAGCCGCTGACGCTGGGGCCGGGCATCGAGATCGGCTCCTACCATGCCCTGGTGGCGGCGGTGTCGGCCGGCATGGGCACCGGCCTGGTGCCGCGCTCGGTGCTGCAGGGGGTGGACCGGCGCGGCCTCGCCGAGTGGCCGCTGGAGCCGCCCTGGAACCGCCAGACCACCTGGCTGGCGACGCGGCGCGACAGCCGCTCGGCGGCACTGCAGGCGCTGCGCGAGGCCCTGCCGGCCGGGGTCGATGCCGATGCGGCTCAGCCGGCCGGCGCAGAGGCTGCCGCCGGGGCCTGACACTCGGCCACCAGCCAGGCCTTGAAGGCCTGCACCAGGGGGTTCTCGGCCCGCGACTCGGGCACCACCAGGTAGTAGGCCTCTTGCTGACGCAAGGCCGGGCCGGGCAGGCGCTGCAGGCGGGCGGCGGCGATCTCCTCCTCGACCAGGAAGCGCGGCAGCAGGGCCGCACCCAGGCCGTGCACCGCCGCCTCGGCGATCATCGAGAACTGCTCGAAACGCGGCCCGCGCCGGGGCTGGGCGACGCGGCAGCCGGCCTGCTCGAACCAGTCGGCCCAGAGGTCGGGGCGGGTGCTCTGCTGCAGCAGCACCGCGCGGGCCAGGTCCTGCGGCTGGCGCAGGGCCTGCTGCCCGGCATAGGCCGGGCTGCACAGGGGCACCACCTCTTCGTGCATCAGGTAGCTGCATTCGGCCCCGGCCCAATGGGGCATGCCGTAATGCAGGGCGGCATCGAAGGGCTGGCTGTCGAAGTCGAAGGCTTCGGTGCGGGTGGCGAAGCTCAGGCCGGCCTCGGGGTGCAGGGCGGCGAAGCGGCTCAGGCGTGGCGCCAGCCAGCGGGTGCCGAAGGTGGGCAACACCGCCAGGTGCAGCACCCCGCCGGTGCCGGCGAAACTCATGGCGCGCTGCGTGGTCTCGCTGAGCTGGCGCAACAGAGGCCTCAGCTCGCCGGCATAGATGCGACCGGGGTCGGTCAGCACCACGCGCTGGCGCACCCGGTGGAACAGGGCCACGCCGAGCTGCTCCTCGAGCTGGTGGATCTGCCGCGAGACCGCGCCCTGGGTCAGGTGCAGCTCGCCGGCCGCCCGCGAGATGCTGCCGTGCCGGGCGGCGGCCTCGAAGGCGAGCAGGCTGGGGATGGCGGGAAGCTGGTTGCGGCGCAGCATGTGTTGTGGATTCGGCATGAACCCCGGCGCGGGTGCCAGCACGGTGCCGGAACGGTGCGCGGGTTCATTTCATTTTCGCATCAAGTCTTGTGCAAATTTCGCTAGCCCAAGGGGCCTGTTTGAAAGATAGTGGCCGATCCGCCCGGCCCATTTCTCCTTCCATGACCCAGCCCTCCGACACCGCAACCGCCCCCCAGTCCGCCCGCAGCGGCGGCCAGATCCTCGTCGACCAGTTGATGCTGCACGGGGTGCAGCAGCTGTTCTGCGTGCCCGGTGAAAGCTATCTGGCAGTGCTCGACGCGCTGCACGATGCGCGCATCGCGGTGACGGTGTGCCGCCAGGAAGGCGGGGCCGCGATGATGGCCGAGGCCCAGGGCAAACTCACCGGCCGACCCGGCATCTGCTTCGTGACCCGGGGGCCGGGCGCCACCAACGCGGCCGCCGGGGTGCACATCGCGCACCAGGACTCGACCCCGCTGATCCTCTTCGTCGGCCAGGTGGCGCGCGGCGCCCTCGGACGCGAGGCCTTCCAGGAACTCGACTATGGCGCGGTGTTCGGCACCATGAGCAAGTGGGTGGTGCAGATCGACGACCCGGCGCGCCTGCCCGAGCTGGTGTCGCGGGCCTTCCATGTGGCCACCTCGGGGCGCCCCGGCCCGGTGGTGGTGGCCCTGCCCGAGGACATGCTGACCGAGGCGGCCACGGTGGCCGACGCCCTGCCCTACGGCCAGGCCGAGACCCACCCCGGCGCCGCCGACCTGGCGGCGCTGCGCCAGCGCCTGCAGGCGGCGCGCCGGCCGATCGCCATCCTGGGCGGCAGCCGGTGGTCGGCCGAGGCGGTGCGGCAGTTCAGCGATTTCGCCCTGGCCCATGAGCTGCCGGTGGCCTGCTCGTTCCGCCGCCAGATGCTGTTCCCGGCCGACCACCCCTGCTATGCCGGCGACCTGGGCCTGGGCGTGAACCCGCGCCTGCTGGCGCGGCTGCGCGAGGCCGACCTGATCCTGCTGCTGGGCGGCCGCCTGTCCGAGGTGCCCTCGCAGGGCTACGGACTGCTGGACATCCCCAACCCGCGCCAGCCCCTGGTCCATGTGCATGCCGATGCCGATGAACTGGGCCGCCTGTACCGACCGGCGCTGGCGATCCACGCCACGCCCCAGGCCCTGGCCGCCGCCCTGGCCGATCTGCCGGCCGTCGACGGCGCCTGGCCGGCCGAGCGCCGCGACGCCCGCGAGGCGGCCCACGCCGACTACCTGCGCTGGAGCGACCCGGCCGCGATCACCATCCCGGGCCCGCTGCAGATGGGCCAGGTGATGCAGCTGCTGCGCGCGCAACTGCCCGCCGACACCATCTTCTGCAACGGCGCCGGCAATTTCGCCACCTGGGTGCACCGCTTCTGGCCCTTCCGCCATTTCGCCAGCCAGTTGGCCCCCACCAGCGGCTCGATGGGCTATGGCCTGCCGGCCGGCGTGGGCGCCAAGCGCCTGTGGCCCGGGCGCGAGGTGGTGGTGTTCGCAGGCGACGGCGACTTCCTGATGCATGGCCAGGAGTTCGCCACGGCGGTGCAGTACGGGCTGCCGATCCTGGTGGTGCTGCTGGACAACGCGATGTACGGCACCATCCGCATGCACCAGGAGCGCGAGTACCCGGGTCGCATCAGCGGCACCGCCTTGAAGAACCCCGACTTCAAGGCCTACGCCCAGGCCTTCGGCGGCCATGGCGAACGCATCACGCACACCGACGAGTTCGGCCCCGCGCTGGCGCGTGCACGCGCCAGCGGCCTGCCGGCGGTGCTGCACTGCCTGATCGACCCCGAGGCGATCACGCCCACCGGCACGCTGCAGGGGCTGCGCGACGCGAGCCTGGCGGCGCGGGTGGCGGCTGGACGCTGAGCACTGGTTCACGCTCCGGACCGGCGGCGGCTTGCCGCCTGCCACGGGCGGGCCGTACACTGCGCCGGCCATGAAAGAAGCCCCCGTCCATTCTTCGCTGCCTCGGCGCCTGTGCCGGACCGCCCTGCTCTGGGGTGGCCTTTGTGGTGCGGCCCTGGCACAGGGCCAGGGCCTGGAGCCGGCGCACGGCAGCTGGCCGTTGCGACGCATGCCGATGCCCGCAGCGGCATCGCCCCAGGCCAAGGGGGTGCATGCCCTGCCCGCGGACAGCCGCCCCCTGCTGTTGCGCAGCGAGCAGGGCGACTACTTCCTGGCCGTGGGTCTGGCCGAAGCCGATGACGAGGTGGACCTGCCCGGCGCGGCTGCCTGGGCGCTCGAAGGCGATGGCAGCGGGCGCAACTGTCCGGTGCTGCGCCCGCAACCGCTGAGCCGTGTCCACGAGGCCGATGTGCAAGCGCTGACGCCTGAACAGCAGTCCCTGCCCGAGGGCTGCCTGACCCGTTTCGAAGGCCAGTGCCTGAGCCGCGACGGCGCGCTGCGCCTGAGCCTGCACTTCGACGGCCGCAGCCGGGCGCGTCGCGACGGTGGCGGCCTCTTCGGCGACACCCCAGCCCCCGCCGGGCCGCAGACCTACACCGGACGCCGCTGGCTGGAGATCGAGCATGTGCTCAGCGGGGTGAAGGCGGTGTTCGAGGAAAACATCAACCGCAGCAGCCGCTTCGCCAAGCCGGAGGGCCGGGTGTTCTATCTGCCCGAACTGGGGGCGGTGGTGCTGGTCGGCCTGGGCGGCAAGGGCGCGCTGCATTGCCTGCGCCTGCCCTGAGAGCGTGGTCACGGTCTCGCATGGGTCGCGCGGCGGCCTTTTCGGGCGGTCTGCGGCGTTGCGCCGCTTGTCGACAGCCGAGAGCCTGGCCACGGGCATCAGCGATGCTGGTCGTTCCAGCGGTCCAGCCGGTCTGAGTTGCCGCCTTCGTGCAGGTAGCGCTTCTGCGCGGCGTTCCAGCGGTAGCGGTCCTCGAAATGCTCGTTGCGCGTGCGCGGCATCCTGTCGCAGCCACTGCGCATCAAGGCCGGCGCATGGGTCAGGGTCAGCTTCGCCAGGATGCGCGGCGGGCCGTCGCCATCCGGCTCGACCCGCCATTGCAGGTCTTCCTGGAACGCGTCCTGGCAATTGATCAGGCTCGACAGCGTGAAGACGCTGGCGATGCGCCTCAGGCGCCCGTCGCGCAGGTGGAACAGGTCGGTGCTGGCATAACCCTGGCTGGAGTTGTGATGGGCGTTGAGGACGGTGAAGGCGTCTTCGCTGCCGAGCACAGGGCCCTGGTCCAGGTAGGTGTCGCGGTCGCCCTTGACCTCGGCCACGTCGCTGGCGTCGAGGCTGCCCTCGGGCAGCACCGCCAGCACGGCCACCTCCTCGCCGAAGCCACCGTCACCCGAGGCATCCGGGCGCACCCCCTCCCACATGAGCAGGGTGTAGGGCCGGCCCTCGCTGCGCACATGCAGGGCCGTCGGCGCGGACAGCCGCGTGCCGGCAGGCAGCTGCGCCCGCGTCTTGCTCGTGCCCGGCAGGCGCAGCTGCCGGTCGTGCGCCAGCACCAGGCTGCCATCCGCCTCCTGGGTGGCGCCGCTGAAAAGACGGCGGGCCGCCTCCAGCGCGCTGCCCGGCCCCAGGGACAGGGCCCAGCCTCCGGGCTCGTCGGCCGCCAGCGAAGGAAGGGCACAGGCCAGGCCCAGGACGGCCGCCACGGTCTTGAGGATGTTCATTTCTTCGTCTCCGGCCAATAGAGGCAGACCTGGTCGCCGCGCTCGAAGTCATAGATGTCGGCGCTGCCCCGGCCCTGGCGGCAGCGACCGCTGGACCGTTCGATGATGAAGCTGCGCAGCGTGCGGCCCGCCCGGTCCACCTCCTCGAGCTGGTCTTCCGAAGCGTCGAGGTACCGGAAACGGCGGCCCTGGACCTCGAACACCACCCAGGCCACGCCCTGGTTCATGCCGCTGCCCACGATGCGGCAGCGGCCGCTCCCGGTGGCCGAACCGAAGCGGTAGTCGCAGTCGAGGACCTGGGCGCCGTTGTCATACGCCCAGGACCTGCCCCAGGACGCCAGGCCGAGCAGCACCACGGCCAGCCCCCGGCGGACGACAGATGGCATGAAGCAGAGAACCATGCAAGCCCCTTTCGTGGACCTCGGGCGCAGGCCCTGGTACACCAGCCCGGAGACAACGAAACATGAAATCGCGTTCCGCCATCTCCGGGCTGGCGCACTAGTCCCTTGCGGCAACCTTGAAAAGAACTGTAATCGTTCTTTTCTTTACATTTGCGCCAAAATTCACACATTTGCAGTCTGAATCAAAGTCCAGCCCTGGCCGGCAAGGCCGGGACTGAGCACAAGAACAATGCAAGGGAACCCACCTACCTCACTGCCGCTGCTGTGCCTGTCAGGCCGCCCTGCGTTGCTGGACGCGGGCGGGGCGCGTCCCCTGGTGCTCAAGTACCGCAAGGGATTTGCCCTGCTGGGCTTCCTGGCCTCGCACGCCAACCGGGTGTTCCGGCGCGAGACCCTGGCCGAACTGCTGTGGCCGGGCATCGACTCGGGCGCCGGCCGCGCCAATCTGCGGGTGGTGCTGGCCGACCTGGGCAGTGCCCTGCGCAAACTTGAGCTGCCGGAAGTGCTCGAGGTGCAGCGCGACTGGCTGGCCCTGCGGCCCGGCCGGCAGTTGCAGACCGATGTGGCCCTGCTGGATTCGCTGTGCAGCCCCGGCGCCAACGGACACCCCCAGTCGCAGGCCCTGCTCGAGCAATTGGGCCAGGCCACGACCAGCTGGCTGGAGGACGCCGAAGACGGCACCTCGGACGACTTCCGCGAATGGCTGAGTGCCCAGCGCCACCACCTGCAGCATGCACGCGATCTGCTGTTCCAAGCGGCCCCCGATCTGGAGGAGGACGCCCCGTCAGCCGAACCGGTCGGCACGGCACCCGCCGAGGCGCCCCCCCTGCAGCCGGGCGCCCCGCAGATGTCGATCCTGACGCTGCTGCGCGTCGAGCTCGACGACACGCAGGACACGGGGCACCTGAACCTGTTCTCGACCCAGCCCAGGATGCTGGAGACGGTGTGCAGCGAAGTCCAGTTCTTCGACGGCATGCTGCTGGACCACGACGACGCCGGCTGCACCTTCGTCTTCGGCCTGGACAGCCAGCACACCGGCCAGCGCTGGCAGGCGCTGCGCTGCGCCTGCAGCGTGTTCGGGCAGCTCGGCGGCAGGCACCAGGTGCGCATGGGCGTGAGCAGCGGCAAGATGCTGCTCACCCAGGACAAGCCCCCGCGCGTCATGGGCTGGCGCCGCCGTCTGGTGGACCGTCTGGCGCTGTCGGCCGACATCGGCGAACTGGTCTGCGACGAGAGCCTGCTCGACCTGGTGCAGCACTTCGGCTGCACCCCCCTGGGCGAGCGGCGCTTCCGGGGCATGAACCCCAGCTTCCAGCTGTACCGCCGCCGCCTGGCCGACACCCCGCCGCTGCTGCTGCCGCCGGGCGGCGACTTTGCCGGCGGCTTCTTCGGCCGCGAGGCCTTCCTCGAAGGCCCGGCCCAGATCTTCGGCCAGGTCGGCCCGGGGGCCGCGCGCGGCCTGTGCATCCGGGGCGAGCCCGGTGTGGGCAAGACCCGCGTGGCCTGGGAGTTCGCCCAGCGCTGCCAGGCCGGCGGCCATCTGACCTTCTGGATCGGGGCCCTGCCCGAGGCGGCCGGGGTCCCGTGGCGCGGGCTGCATGATTTCTTCAGCAAGGTGTTCACCGGCGCCGGCAGCCCCGAGCAGCAGCTCGATCGCGCCGAGAAGACGCTGCAGGCCCGCGTCGGGCCCGAGGCGCGGGCCGCCATCCTCAGCCTGCTGCATTCACGCGGGGTGCCGCAGGGGCAGCGCAATGCGCTGGCCGAAGGCATCTCCGCACTGCTGCGCGGCCAGGGCCGGCAGCGCGCGCTGGTGGTGATCGACGATGTGCAATGGCTCGATGCGCCCAGCGCCGAGATCCTCAACCGGGTCATCGGCCACGCCGATGCGGTGCTCTGGCTCATGACCTGCCGCTCGCGCGAACGCAACCCGCTGCAGGTCCCCGGCCTGCAGGAACTGCCCCTCAAGCGGCTCGACGATGCCACCGCCGACGCCATCCTCAGCTCCCTGCCCGATGCCGACCTGCTCAGCAGCGAGGCGCGGCGTGGTCGCATCGCCAACGCGCGCGGCCTGCCGCTGTACCTGCTGGCCGACTCGGTGCCGCAGGACAGCGGCAGCCATTTCAGCGAGTTCTGCCAGGCCCTGCTGAACCGCCTGGGCCAGGCGCGCGCGCCCATGGAGGCGGCGGCCGTGCTGGGCATGCTGTTCAGTCTCGACGACCTGGGCAGCCTGTGCGGCGCCCACGAAGCCCGCCAGGCCTGGGACCGGGCCCTGGCCTCGGGCCTGCTGGTGGCGCGTGGACCGGTGCAGGCCTCGTTCTTCCATCCGCGCCTGCGCGAGCACCTGCTCTCGGTCACCGCCCCCGAGACCCTGCAGCGCCATGCCACCGAGGCCGCCGGCCTGCTCGGCGCGCGCGGACAGGCCGCCGAAGCGGCGGTGCTCTGGGAACAGGCCGCCCGCAACGATGCCGCCCGCGAGGCCTGGTACCAGGCCGCGTTGCAGGCCAAGGCCGAGGACGACATCTCGGCAGCCTGCAGCCACTGCGAGCACCTGGCCAGGCTCGACTACCTCGAAGGCGTGGAGGGCCTGCGCGCCCGCATCCTGCACGCCAACTGCCTGATCGCGCGCGACGGCTATGGTTCGGCGATCGCCCACCAGGTCATGGCCGGCATGGACGAGCTGCAGGTCCAGGCGCTGCAGCTCGATCAGCACGAGCGCTACAGCATGCTGTGCCTGTCCTACCTCTGGGCCAGCGGCCAGGCCCACGAGGACAGCCTGCCCTATGCGCGCCGCATGGAACAGACCGCCGAGACCCCGACCCAGCGTTACCTGGCCACCTGGGCCCGCAGCAACAGCTACTTCTGGCTCGGCCGGTTCGACGAGGCCCGCGTCTGGTTCGAACGCAACCTGGAAGCCGGCCTGAAGCTGTCCCCGCAAGAGCGGCGGATGTATTTCCCCTCCGACCCGGCGGTCTTCGCGCGTTGCGAGCTGGCCTGGATGCTCTGGCTCACCGGCGACTGGGCCGGGAGCCAGCAGGTCATCAACGAGGCCCAGGCCCTGGCCGAAGCGTCGTCGACCCGGCAGGACCTGTGCATCGCCCACTGCTTCAAGGCGCTGTGCAACTGGATGGGGGGGGATCCCTTGCAGCTGGCCATCCATGCGGCCCAGGCCCTGGAGATCGCCGATGCCGAGGGTTTCAGCTTCTGGCGCGCCGTGGCCAGCCTGCTGGTGGCCATGGCGCGGGCCCATGCCGGAGAGGCCATCGACCTGGCCCCGCTGGCCAAGGAGGCCGATTCGGTGCTGCAGGGCTACCGTGCGGCCATCCCGACGGCCATGTGGTTCGCCAGCCAGGCCCTGGTGGCCAGCGCCCAGCCCGAGCTGGCCCTGCAACTGCTCGAACAGACCCTGGTGCTGTCCGGCGACGGCAGCCACGCCTATTGCATGATGGACCTGTGGCGCCTGAAGGCCGAGGCCTTGGCCAGCCTGCAGCGGCCCCAGGAGTCGGCCGCCGCCTGGCGCCACGCGCGGCAGGTGGCCATGGAGGCCGGCGCCCATGGCTGGCTGCGGCGCTGGCAGCTGCAGCTGGACATGGCCGACGAAGACGCTTACGCCAGCGACCGCGCGGCGCTCAGCGACTCATGAGCTGGTAGGCGGTGACCACCGCCACCTGGGATTCGTCGAGCGGGCTGGCATTGGTGGCGACGCTGCCGCAGCTCACGGTGACCGAACCGTAGGCCACGGTCTCGTCGACACCCCAGGGGGCAGAGTTCGTGGTCGTCTGCCCGGCGCAATCGTCCTCGCGGAAATTGCCGAAGCGCGCATCCGATTTGCCGTCGATCTGGGCGTCCAGCATGTTGGCCAGCGCCGGCGTGAGGCTCTTGAGTTCCATCACATTGCGCGGGCGCAGCACATAGCTGCCCACCGTGGCCCCGGCGTCGGCCCAGGAGACGTTGTAGAAGCAGACCTGCGCCTCCTGCGGGTTGCCGTTGCTGTCGAGATAGACATAGCGGTCGCTCTGTCCTTCGGTGCGTCCCTGCGGCAGGGCGATGCCGGCGGCCTGGAAGGTGTTGAGCAACGCCGTGCCGCACAGTTCGGGGGACACACCGCCGACCATGTTGGCGCCATTGACCTGGCCGGTGGGCGTGGTCGGGTTGTCGCCCGGCACCATGCC
>JAFAMV010000260.1 GCA_019233055.1 Curvibacter sp. | reverse complement strand
AGGTCGAGGCCCAGGAATGGCTCGAGAAGGAAGGCCGCCCGGTGCAGCCGCGCTGGGTGACCGCAGCCCGCTCCGGGCTGCTGTTTCCGCACCCGGTCGATTTCGCCTATGTGGTCTACGACGTGGTGCCGGCGGCGCAGTAAGACTCAGTCCCCGTCCACGGTCTGCGGCAGCCGCATCAAGGCCTGACCGGCCCGCACACGCACCCCGGTCTGGATGCCCTCGGCAAGCCGGAACCCTCGGGGCGCGAAGACGATGATGGTCGAGCCATGCTGGAACCAGCCCAGCTCCTGACCCTTCTGGATCGCGGCCTGGCACGGCAACTCGTGCGGGCCCGGGTAGTCGACATGCAGCAGCAGGTCCAGGAAGTGCAGGCGCAGGCTGGCGACCAGGATGGCCGCCACCGGGACCAGGGCGATCGGATACCCCCCCTGGTTCAGGGTCGCATGGATCGCTGCGCGTTCATTGCGACAGAACAGGCGTTCGACCCGCTTGAGGGCGATCGGGTTGACGTTCCAGGTGTCGCCGGCCAGATGGGTGACATGGTTCACCGTGCCGTCCGCCGGCGCATGGAAGCGGTGGTACATGGCCGACGTCAGACGCAGCGTGACAAAACAGCCATCGCGAAAAGGCTCGGCCCGCGCCGCGTCACCGAACAGGTCCTCGGCACGGTAGGGAAAGCCTTTGGCCTGCCAGACCTCGAGCCCCTCCATGGGCCCGCAGGCCCCGACGATGCCGTCGCTGGGGCTGGCCAGCACCCCGAGGTCGGGGTCGAAGGGCCGGGCCCCGGGACGTAGCTCCCGGGTGAAGCAGTCGTGCAGGCTGTCGAATTCGGTCTTGCGCGCCTCGCTCAGGTCGAGCTCGGTGAACAGGCGCCAGGTGGCGATCGACAGATCCCGCACCAGGGGGTTGCGCAACTGGCTGAACCAGCCCATGAAGCGGGTCAGCGCCAGGCGGGGGATGCGGTTGGTCAACAGGAAGTTGAGGTCTTCCTGCTGCAGCAGGCGGTCACGGAGTCGGCTGGGTTTCATCAAGGTGTCAAGTCAGCGGGTTACAGATGAGGCTTCAACTCAAGCGAGCCTCATCACATGGAAGAAACTTTGGCTTTCTGGGCTGCCGGCGGCATCGCGCTGGCAGCTGCATTGCCCAAACTCAAGCAGCGTCTGGAGCTGTCGCGGGCCAAGCACCCGTCGCTCACGGGTCATTCGCGCATGGCCAAGCGCGTGGCCTCGCTGCTGCCCGGCTACGCCTACGACGAAGCGCGGTTTTTCAATTCGGACGGTGCGCCGGCCGAGGTCGTGCAGCGCCGTCAGCAGGGCCTGCGCCAGCTCGGCGCCACGCTGGCCCAGCGCTGCCCCAAGACGCTGGCCCTGACGGCCAGTGCGCGTGAAGGCATTCCGGATCTGCAGTTCACCGGCAGCTACCGGGTGCCCTACCAGTACAGCCCGGTGCTGCGCCAGCATGTGCAGGTCGGCGCCTTCTTCGAGGCCGCCGACGGCGTCAGCCTGACCGACCTGGACGGCAACCGCTACCACGACCTGACCGGCTCCTACGGCGTCAATGTGTTCGGCGTCGATGTCTACAGGGCCTGCATCGCCGAAGGCAGCCAGAGGGTGCAGGCCCTCGGGCCGGTGCTCGGCGGACTGCACCCGGTGGTGGCCTCGAATGTCGAGCGGCTCAAGCGCATCTCGGGCCTGGATCAGGTGTCCTTCCACATGTCGGGCACCGAGGCCGTGATGCAGGCGGTGCGCCTGGCGCGCTACCACACCCGCCGCACCCACCTGGTGCGCTTCTGCGGCGCCTACCATGGCTGGTGGGAGGATGTGCAGCCCGGCCCCGGCAATCCGCTGCCTCCGCGCGAGACCTACACCCTGCGCGACATGCACGAGAACAGCCTGCAGGTGCTGCGGCGGCGCCGCGACATCGCCTGCGTGCTGATCAACCCGCTGCAGGCCCTGCATCCCAACAAGTCCGCGCCCGGCGACTCGTCGCTGGTGGACAGCTCGCGGCGTGCCGGCTTCGATCGCCAGGCCTACACCGACTGGCTCAAGCAGGTGCGCGAGATCTGCACCGAGCGCGGCATCGTGCTGATCTTCGACGAGGTCTTCGTCGGCTTCCGCCTGGCGCCGGGCGGCGCACAGGAATACTTCGGCGTCAAGGCCGACATGGTCACCTACGGCAAGACCCTGGGCGGCGGCCTGCCGGTGGGCGTGGTGTGCGGCAAGCAAGAGCTGATGAAGCGCTTCCGCGAGGACCGGCCGGCCGACATCTGCTTTGCCCGCGGCACCTTCAACTCCCATCCCTATGTGATGGGCGCCATGCAGGCCTTCCTGGACTATCTGGAGACCAGCGAGGCCCAGCTGCTGTATGTCGACCAGGACAGCATCCAGAACCGCCGTGCCGCCCGGCTCAACAGCCGCCTCGAAGAGGCCGGGCTGCCGGTGCGGGTCGCCAACCTGTCCTCGATCTGGACGGTCTACTACACCGAACCTTCGCGCTACAACTGGATGCTTCAGTTCTATCTGAGGGAACAAGGCCTGGCCCTGAGCTGGGTGGGGACGGGGCGCCTGATCTTCAGTCTCAACTACACCGAAGCCGACTTCGAAGAGGTCTGCCAGCGTTTCGTGGCAGCCGCCCAGGCCATGCAGCGTGACGGTTGGTGGTGGCAGGACCCGGCCCGCACCGACAAATCGATCCGGCGCAGCATCCTGCGAGAGATGCTGGCCCATCGCGGTTGAAGCGATCAATGCGAGCGTGCGTGGACCATCGGGTCCACCAGCTCGCCACGCAGCAGGAACAAAGGCGCCTTGTGGTAGAGCATCACGTCATGGAAGGGATCGGTGAGGATCTTGGTCATCCACACCAGGCCGGTCTGGATGTCCTGCAGGAAGAACAGGTGCACGGTGCGGAACAGCAGGCCGCCCACGCCCAGGGCCAGCCAGGCCATGCCGACCTGGTGCCAGTAGGCGGCACCCGATTCGGCCGGGGTGACCAGGCCGCCCAGGCCGGGGCTGATCCACAGCGCCAGCGGAGCCGCCACCCACAGGGCCATCAGCACCACCTTGCGGCGCAGGTTGTAGCCGACCTTGATGTCTTCCTTGTGCTCATGGGTGGCCTGGTTCACCTCGTCGTAGCCGCGCGGCTCGAAGAAGAAGTGCCCCGCCTGGCGCGACACCATGCTGACCAGCCAGGCCACCAGGGCGGCCAGGGCCGGGTCCTTGAACAGCAGGCCATAGGCCACGAGAAAACTCAGCGCACTGATCAGATGCAGGGTCTGGTTGATCCGGCTGTGGTGGTAGTAGCGATGGTCGTCCCAACGCTGCGTCTTCAATGCATTCAGAAAGTCTTTCACCTTTACTCCTCTGGCAACAGGCTTGGCCGGTGGGTCCGGCAGTGGGTTCACGCAGCCCGGCGGGCAACGTGACCGGATGGTGACGGCCGAATATGAAAAGGCGGTGACGCCCGCTGTCACACAACGGTTGCAATCCCTCGTCACCATGCGGCCATGATCGCCACGCCCGACAACACCCTGATGGTCGACGAATTCCCGGCACAGCGCCGATCGCTGCGCGTGTCCATCGTCACGGAAACCTACCCGCCCGAGGTCAACGGCGTGGCCCGTACCATCGCCTGCGTGGTCGAGGGCCTGCGCGAGCGCAACCACGAGATCCAGCTGATCCGTCCCAACCAGTCCAAGGCCGAGCCGCGCGGCGAACAGGCCAGCGAGGACATGCTGTTCCACGAAGTGCTGATGCGCGGCCTGCCGATCCCGCGCTACCCGCATCTGCGCATGGGCCTGACCTCGAAGAAGACCCTGGTCAGCCTGTGGTCGCGCCGGCGCCCGGACGTGGTCCACATCGCCACCGAAGGCCCCATGGGCTGGTCGGCACTGCAGGCCGCCGTGCAGCTCAAGCTGCCGGTGTGCTCGGACTTCCGGACCAATTTCCACGCCTACAGCAAGCACTACGGCATCGGCTGGCTGCACAAGCCCATCATGGCCTATCTGCGCAAGTTCCATAACCTCACGCAGTGCACCATGACCCCCGACGAGGGCCTGCGCAACGAACTCAGCGACTACGGCTTCCGCAACGTCGTGGTGGTCTCGCGCGGGGTGGACACCCAGCTCTTCAACCCCCAGCGCCGCAGCGAGGCGCTGCGCCAGTCGTGGGGCGTGCAGCCGGACGACCCGGTGGTGGTCCACGTGGGCCGGCTGGCCCCCGAGAAGAACCTCGGCACCCTGGCGATGGCCTACGAAGCCATGCGCAAGGTGGCCCCGCGCACCCGCCTCGTGCTGGTGGGCGACGGCCCCTCGCGCAAGGAGATCCAGCAACGCTGCCCCGAGGCCATCTTTGCCGGCATGCGCCATGGCGAAGACCTGGCGGCCCACTATGCCAGCGGCGACCTCTTCGTCTTCCCCAGCATGACCGAGACCTTCGGCAACGTCACGCCCGAGGCCATGGCCTGCGGGCTGCCTGTGCTGGCCTACGACTACGCGGCCGCCAGCCAGATGGTGCTGCCGGGGGTCAATGGCGAGCTGGCGCCCTTCGGCAACATGCCCGACTTCGTCGAGCGGGCCGAGCGCCTGGCCCAGGACGTGTCCCGGCTGCGCACCATGGGTCGGCAGGCGCGCGAGACCGCCACCCAGGTGAGCTGGGACCGCGTGATCAACAGCATCGAAGGCATCTACCAGGAACTCACCAGCGGCGCGCCGGTGAGCCAGCCGGTGCGCCGCAAGCACGCCCAGCCACAACCCGCCTGAGCCTGCGCTGCCTGAGGCTGCGCCGACTGCGCACAGCCGGCCGGCCCCGCCTCGGGCGCCGCTCCGCCCCTCCCCTCACGCCACCGGAAGCGCCGGCTTTCAGGACACCTGCGGGGCCGCCGCCCGACCGCTGCGCCAGCGCAGCACGGTGAGCGCCAGCATCGCCAGGGCGATCGCCAGGCCGAACAGGGCCATCAGGGCGACGATGGGGGCCTCCAGCGCCAGCAGCCCGGCGTAGACCGCCAGCATCACCAGGCTGCTGAGGTTCTCGTTGTATCCCTGTACCGCGATCGAGCGGCCGGCAGTGAGCAACTGGAAACCACGGTGCTGCAGCAAGGCGTTCATCGGCACCACCAGGATGCCGCCCACCATGCCGACCACCGCCAGCAACACCAGGGCCAGGCTGAAGTCCCGGGTCATGGCCACCGCCGAGATCAGCAGGCCCAGCAGCACCCCAGCCGGCAGCACGCGCCCCGCCGAATGCAGGGCCACCAGCCGTCCGGCCAGTGCCGCACCGGCCACCACGCCGACCGCCACCACCGCCTGCAGATAGGCCGCCTGATCGAGCGGCAGCCGCAGGCAGTCCTGGGCCCAGCGCAGCACCGCGAACTGCAGGGTGGCACCGACACCCCAGAACAGGGTGGTGACCGCCAGCGACAGGCCGCCCTCGGCATCCCGCCAGAGCACCCGGTTGCCGTCCATGAAATCGCACAGCAGGGCCCGCAGATGGCAGGGTCGGCGCTCATAGCGCGCCCCGCTGTCGGGCACTCCCCATTGCAGGAGGCTGGCGGCGGCATAGAGCAGCAGCAGCAAGGCCATCGAGGCGGCCAGCGGCGAATCCAGCGGCACGCCGCTGTCCGCCACCGCATGCCGGACGGCATGGGCCAGCGCCGAATGCCGGAAATAGGCGCTGACGAGGCCGCCCCCCGTCACCGTGCCCAGCAGGGCCGCACAGACGATGGAGATCTCGATCCAGCCATTGGCCGCCACCAGGCGGCGCGGCGGCACCAGTTCGGTCACCAGGCCGTACTTGGCCGGCGCATAGGCCGCCGCCCCCAGCCCGACGACGGCATAGGCCAGCACCGGGTGCACCGAGGTGAAGAGCAGCAGCACGCCCAGCACCTTGACCCCGTTCATCCAGGCCATCAGGCGGGCCTTGGGAACCGCATCGGCCAACGGCCCGACCACGGGGGCGAGCACCACGTAGGAGATGGTGAACGCGAATTTCAGCAGGGGCGCCCACCAGACCGGCCAGCCCTGCTCCTGCAGCCTGGCCATGGCCACGATCAGCAGGGCGTTGTCGGCCAGGGAGGAGAGGAATTGCGCGGCGATCAGCAGGTGGAAACCGGTGGGCATGCGGGGCGCGGAGATGCGGTGAAGACAGCGATCCGGGGATTGGGGACCTCGCGCATGTCCCCCTCATGACGAGCGCACGGCAGTTCCATGACAGTTCTGTGCCGCACGGCAGGCCGGGCCGCCGCCGCCGGCATCAGCCCCGCACCAGGGCCGGCCGCTTGGGATCGAAGCGCCAGCCCGGGATCAGGTACTGCATCGCCACCGCATCGTCGCGCGCGCCCAGCCCATGCTGCAGATAGAGCTGATGCGCCTTCTCGACCTCGACCATGTCCAGCGTCACCCCCAGGCCGGGCTGCTGCGGCACCTTCACCAGGCCGCCGACGATCGGCAGCGGCTCTTCGGTCAGGCGCTGGCCGTCCTGCCAGATCCAGTGCGTGTCGATGGCCGTCACCCGGCCCGGCGCCGCGGCCGCCACATGGGTGAACATGGCCAGCGAGACATCGAAGTGGTTGTTCGAGTGCGAGCCCCAGGTCAGGCCCCAGTCACGGCAGGTCTGGGCGACCCGCACCGAACCGCTGAGCGTCCAGAAATGGGGATCGGCCAGCGGAATGTCGACCGACTGCAGCGACAACGCATGGTTCATCTGGCGCCAGTCGGTCGCCACCATGTTGGTCGCGGTGGGCAGGCCGGTGGCGCGCCGGAACTCGGCCATCACCTCGCGCCCCGAGAAGCCCTCCTCGGCGCCGCAGGGATCTTCGGCATAGGCCAGCACCCCGCGCATGTCGCGCATCAGCCGCACCGCATCCTTGAGCAGCCAGCCGCCATTGGGGTCTAGCGTCACCCGCGCCTGCGGGAAGCGCTCGTGCAGGGCGGTCACCGCCTCGATCTCGGCTTCGCCGCGCAGCACGCCGCCTTTCAATTTGAAATCGGCAAAGCCATAGAGATCGTGGGTCGCTTCCGC
>JAFAMV010000020.1 GCA_019233055.1 Curvibacter sp. | reverse complement strand
ATCTGGGCAGCGCGCCGCCGTCGAATGCCTACCTGGACGAAGCCGGCCTGCGCGCCCCCGAGACCTGGTACCCGCTGCGCCTGCTGGTCTGCACCCATTGCTGGCTGGTGCAGACCGAAGACCATGCCGGGCGCGAGGCCCTGTTCAGCGAGGACTACGCCTATTTCAGCTCGTTCTCGACCTCCTGGCTGGACCATGCCCGCCGCTATGTGCAGGCCATGCGCGAGCGTTTTGCACTGGGGCCGCAGAGCCAGGTGGTCGAGGTGGCGGCCAACGACGGCTATCTGCTGCAGTACGTGCGCGAGGCCGGCATCCCCTGTCTGGGCATCGAGCCCACCGCCAGCACGGCGGCTGCGGCGCGGGCCAAGGGGATCGAGGTGGTGGAGCGCTTCTTCGGCGTGGCCCTGGCCCGCGAACTGGCCGCCCAGGGCCGGCAGGCCGACCTGATGGCGGCCAACAATGTGCTGGCGCATGTGCCCGACATCAATGATTTCGTCGCCGGCTTTGCGCAGTTGCTCAAGCCCCAGGGCGTGGCGACCTTCGAGTTCCCGCACCTGCTGCGCATGGTGCAGGAATGCCAGTTCGACACCGCCTACCACGAGCACTACTCCTACCTCTCGCTGAGCGCGGTGCGGCGCATCTTCGAGCACAACGGGCTGCAGGTGTTCGACGTCGAAACCCTGGGCACCCATGGCGGCAGCCTGCGCGTGTTCGCCCAGCGGTCCGAGGGCAGGCAGGCGGTGTCTGCCCGTGTGGCAGCCCTGCTGGCCGAGGAGCAGGCCGCCGGCATGGGCGAGGCCACCTTCTATGGCGGCTTCCAGGCCCAGGCCCAGCGCGTGGCCTGCGAGCTGATGGCCTTTCTGCTGGAGCGCCGGCGCCAGGGGGAGACGGTCGGTGCCTATGGCGCGGCCGCCAAGGGCAACACCTTGATGAACTTCGCCGGCGTGCGGCCGGCCCTGCTGCCCTATGTGGTGGACCGCAACCCGGCCAAGCAGCACCGGTACATGCCGGGCAGCCGGGTGCCCATCGTCGATGAAGCGCATCTGCGTGCCCATCGCCCGCAGTACGTGCTGATCCTGCCCTGGAACCTCAAGGACGAGGTGATGGCCCAGCTGGCCTATATCCGTGAGTGGGGCGGGCAGTTCGTGGTGGCGGTGCCCCGTCTTCAGGTGCTGCCATGAAGGTGTTGTTGACCGGGGCGAGCGGGTACCTGGGGCGGCATGTGCTGCGTGCCCTGCGGGCGCAGGGGCTGGAGGTGGTGCTGCTGGGCCGGCAGGTGCCGCCCGAGGGCACCGGCCTGCCCTGGATCGAGGCCGACCTGCTGGCCCCGGGCGGCCTGGGGCCCCGGCTGCTCGAAGCCCAGGCCACCCATCTGTTGCACCTGGCCTGGTATGTGGAGCATGGTCTGTATTGGACTTCGGACCTGAACCTGCGTTGGGCGGATGCCAGCCTGCGCCTGCTCCAGGCGTTCGGCGAGGCGGGCGGCCAGCGCGCAGTCCTGGCGGGCACTTGTGCCGAATACGATTGGGCCCAGGGGTATTGCGTGGAAGAGGTCACGCCCTGCCACCCGGCCACCCTGTATGGCGTCGCCAAGCATGCCACCCATCAGATGGCTCAGGCCTGGTGTGCCTTGCACGGTGTATCCCTGGCCTGGGGCCGGCTTTTCTTCACCTATGGTGCGGGCGAGCATCCGAACCGACTCATCCCTTCGTTGATCGAGGTCTTCCAGGGTCGGCGTTCTCCCTTTGGCGTCCATGCCGAGGCCTACCGGGGCTTTCTTCCGGTGGCCGAGGCGGCATCGGCCTTTGTGGCCCTGCTGGCGAGCCAGGCGGGGGGCAGCTTCAATATCTGTTCCGGTCAGCCGGTTCAGCTGAAGCAATTGGTGCAGGTCCTGGCGCAGGTCGCGGGCGCCGATCCTGGCCCGGTTCTGGGCTTGTCGCAGGTTCGTCCGCACGAGCCCCGGCTCCTGGTGGGCTCGGTGGAGCGTCTGCGCGCCGTCACGGGTTGGCAGCCGGTGCTGTCCTTGGAACAGGGGTTGCGCCAGATCGTGGCACCCGACCTGGCCTGATGTGCTTGTCCGAAGTCCGTCGGCTCAGGCCGGTGGCGCTTGCGCTATCACCTGTCGAGAAGGCAGCAAGCGGGTGTTCCTGGCCAGCATGTCACGGATGCTGTCGGGTTTGTTCCACATCAGCACATCGATCACCGAGAGGTTTTCAATGAACCCGTAGCCCGGCGTCGGGTAGACGGCGGGCTGGAATTCAAGGAACTCACAGGCCACGCCAGCCCGGTCGAAGTCGGACTGCCTGAAGATGGAGGCCCCCCCGATCGGGTTGATGTAGGTCTGGGCACCCACGGCCTGGCTGAGCATGGGCGCCCAGGCCCCTGCATGGGCCACGTCCGCAGGCACCCCATCCAGCCTCGATGCCTGGCGCCATTTGAAGGGGATGCCCAGGCGCGCGCACACCAGCTCCAGCGTGCGGATGTTCAGATCCACCAGATTGTCCAATGGCTCGGCAAAGGCGCTGCGCACGAGTCCGATGGTGTCGTTGTAGTACGGGGCCTTCCTGCGGTAGTGGGACAGCTTGCCCAGGATGCTTTGCTCCAGGGTATCGAAGCCCAGGATTCTGGCGTCCTGGGTGCGGATCGAGATGGATCCGTTCGCCAGCGGCACCAACACATAGTTCCAGCCTTCCTTGGGATGCAGCACCCGGTTGCGGCTCATCCAGCTCTTCGGCGTGTACTGGGTGACATCGAAAACAAGCCATTCATCCGCGGCCGCGATCAGCGCGAAATGCCCCAGGTAGGGGAAGAAGTACGGCTGCATGATCGCCAGCTTCATGGCGACGACCTGAGCCTTTCCCGGATCTCGCCAGCGTGGCGGTGCGCCCATTCGATGGCCCCGGTGATGAAGGCGATCGCCGCCTCGTCGAGACTGTGGTGCATCGGCAGCTCCAGCACGGTCTGGCCGAAGTGGTCCGCGTGGGGATGGTCCTCGATGGACTCGGCGTAGAGGCTGCAAGGGGTCAGTCCTGGGGGCTGGAAATACCCGGTTTCTGCCATGATGTTTTCCGTGCGCAGGAAGCGGCAGAGTTCGTCTCGGCTCAGACCCAGCAGATGGGCCGAAACCTGGACAATCAGATTCTGGTCATTGCTCAGGCTCACGCCCGGCGCCTGGAAGAGGGAAATACCGGGAATTCCACGCAAGCCCGCTGCATAGAAGGCGCGGATGCGGCGGTGGTGCCCCAGGTACTCGGGGATGCGTTTCAGGCCGTACAGGGCCAGGGCCGCCTGGGCTTCGGACAGGCGGCCGTTGCCGGTCTTCTTCACCGGCACGGACGGGCCCATGCCGTAATTGCTGCGGATGTTTCTGATGCGCGCCGCCAGCGCATCGTCCTGGGTGCAGATGACACCGCCTTCGCCGGCGTTCAGGATGTGGTCGGCGTGGAATGAGAGCACTTCGGCATGACCGAAGCCCCCCAGCGGCGTGCCGTCGACAAGGGAGCCGAAGCCTTGGCTGGAATCCAGGTAGAAGGGGATGTCGGCGCTGCGCGCAAGCTGGGTCAGCCCCGGCAGGTCGCAGGCGCCGCCCCAGGCGTTGACCCCGAGGATGGCGCCGATCGCGTGCTTTTCGAGCCATGGCGCTGCATGTCGGGCGTCGAGCATGCCGGTCTCGGGGTTCACATCGCAAAAAACGGGTTGCACCTGGGCCCAATCCAGTGACTGCACGGTCTTGATCGAGGCGTGGGCCGGCACCAGTACCGGTCCCGCCAGGTCCAGCGCCTGGGCCAGCATGGCCAGTCCGATGAACTCATTGGTGACGCAGATCGCGTGCCGCACCTGCAGGCGCTCGGCCAATGCCTGTTCCAGGGCCTGGGCCAGGGGACCGTGGTTGGTGTAGTACTGGCGCTCGAAGATGTCGCGGAACATGGCCCGGTACTCGTCCTGGCTTGGCCAGAACAGGGCGTGGCAGGCGACCGGCTTTTCGAAGTGGGGCCGGTTGCCGAAGAGGGCGAGTGTGCTTTTGTCGATCATTGACCCACCTCGTAGGTTTTGAGGGCCTGGCCATGCCTGACGATGTCTGCCAGGAAGTTGCAGATGTGGTCGACATCCTGTATCGAGACGAAGTATCCACAGGGCAGCATCAGGTAGCGTTCTGCCAGGGCTTCGGTGAGACTCAGATCGTCCCACACCATGTCGTAGCCGGTCGCCTTCTGGTGCAAGGGCGGCGAGTAATAGGCGCGGCACAGCATGTTTTCCTTGTGCAGCAGCCTCAGGGTCAGCTCACGGCTGATCGGCCACTCGGGCGTGAGCTTGACCACGATGTTCTTGTAGCCGTGGCGCTCACGCTCATCGAAGGGCACGAGTTCCAGTGCGCTCAGGCCTTGCAGATTGTGCTGATAGCGCTGGTAGCGGGCCCGGTTCTGCTCGACTTGGGCGTGCACGCCGTCGAGCGCGGCCAAGGCCATGGCCGCATGCACCTCGCTCTGGTTGGCGTTCATGCCGTGGCCCATGAACTCACCCCGCCCATTGAGGCCGTGGTTGCGTTGGCTGCGCAGACTGTCGGCCAGTACTGTGTCATTGGTGGTCACATAGCCGCCCTCGAAGGCATTGAAGAGCTTGCTCGACTGCATGGAAAAGCACTCGGCCCGTCCGAATGAACCCACTTTGCGGCCACGCAAGGTTTCGTAGGCAGACTCGACCGCATCGAACATCAGCGGAATCCCTGTGCGTGCCGACAAGGCTTCCAGTCCGAAGGCGTCGCAGCAATTCACGATGGGGTGCACGCCCAGGATCAGGGCGGTCCGGTCGCTGACGCAGGCCTGGGCTGTGGCCTCGGTGATGCATAGAGCCTGGGGGTCGACCTCGCAAAAGCGGGGCGTCAGCCCGGCCCATGCCACGATGTCGGCGAGGCGGCGGTAGGTCAGGGAGGGCATGATGACCTCGTTGCGCCCCGGCAGCGCCAGATGCTTCATGGTCAGCACGAGGCCCCAGAAGCCGCCGCAAAGCGAGACGCAGTGCGCCACCTGATGGAATTCGGCCAGCCGCTTCTCCAGCAACGCCTGCACAGCCCCGGCGCCCGAGAAGACTTCGTCCCGGAACATCGGGGTGCTGTAACCCAGGAATTTCTCGAAGTCCGGTTGCACCAGATTGGAAATGGATTTGATTTGCTCAAATACCGGTGGGCCACCCTGGATGGCGAATTCCTGGATTGAATTTTTCATGCTAGTCATTCGGTTCGGCCCTGCTCCGCGTCCATCGCGGTCTGGATTCCGGCACTGCCTGCCATGCGGAAAATATGGGGCGTATCCAGGGTCGCTTGGAGCGGGAATGGATGCGCGGCGCCATGATCCGGAAATGGTACATTGCCGCTGGATATCATCTGGCAAATCCAGGCCTGCGGCGTTTCAAACAAGGACGCGAAGGCCCGGGTTTTCCCAGGAACAGGCTGGGCATTGTGGGAGAGTATTGAGGCTATTGACGTCGCACCTGCCTGCCACACGGAGCTGTACCTGATGAATTCCGACAAGATATTCGTGACCCGGCCGTATCTGCCGCCGCTGGAGGAGTTCCTGCCTTACCTGCAGCAGATCTGGGAGAGTGGCAAGCTGACCAACAGCGGGCCCTTCCATCGTCAGTTCGAGCAGGCGCTGGCAAGTCATCTGGGTGTCGGGCATGTGGCTCTGTTCACCAATGCAACCATTGCCCTGGTGACGGCCCTGCAGGCCCTGCGCATCACCGGCGAGGTCATCACCACCCCTTATTCCTTTGTCGCCACGGCGCATTCGCTGCTCTGGAACGGTATCAAGCCCGTGTTTGTCGACGTGGACCCGGAGACCCTGAACATAGACCCGGCCAAGATCGAGGCCGCCATCACACCGCAGACCACCGCCATCTTGCCTGTGCATTGTTACGGCCATCCCTGTGATGTCGACGCCATCCAGCGCATTGCCGATATCTACAATTTGCGCGTTATTTACGATGCGGCCCATGCGTTCGGGGTGGACTGCCACTGCGGCAGTGTCCTCAAGCACGGCGACCTTTCGATCCTGAGCTTTCATGCGACCAAGGTCTTCAATACCTTCGAAGGCGGCGCCATCATCTGCCCGGATGCCAAGAGCAAAGAGCGCATCGATTACCTCAAGAATTTCGGGTTCGCCAACGAGACCACGGTCGTGGCCACCGGCATCAATGGCAAGATGAGCGAATTCAACGCTGCGCTGGGCCTGCTGCAGCTCAAGCATGTCGATCGTGCGATTGCCCGGCGTGCCGAGATCGACACCTTGTACCGCCGGCTGTTCCAGAATGTCCCGGGTATCCGCTGCGTCAGCGGGCGCAATGAAGTCCGTTCGAATTACGCTTATTTCCCGGTGCTGGTCGAGCAGGATTTCCCCTTGACGCGCGACGGCTTGTACAACCACCTGCTCGAAAAAGGGGTGCATGCCCGCCGATATTTCTACCCGCTGATCAGCGAATTCCCGATGTACCGAGGCCTGCCGTCGGCGCAGCGGCAGAATCTTTCGCATGCGACTTCCGCTTCCAACAAAATCCTCTGCCTGCCGATCTATCCAGACCTGGCCGATGACGAAGTACGGCGCATTGTTGATTTGATCAAGCAGGCTTGATTTTCATTTTGTCGAATCGAATTTAATTTCTGGAGTCGTTCATGCCGCGTTGCATCGTGTGTGGAAAAACCGTAGAAAGCTGGCTGCCGCATCCCTTGGTCGAGCACCGAAGCGAGTTCATGGTGACCATGCGGGCGGTGGGATCGGATCTTTCCATTTTCCAGTGCCCCTCTTGCGGTTGCAATGACAGAGATCGCCATCTCTGGCTTTTCATGCACACCGTGGGCCTGCTCGAGCAGATCAACCGGTTCCGTGTCTTGCATATTGCGCCGGAGCAGCACCTCGAGCTTTTGATTTCCCGGCTGGAACCGGTGGAGTATGTGCGCGGGGACCTTTTTCCGAAGTCGCCGCAACATCTGAAGCTGGATATCGAGAACCTGGCTTTCGAGGCGGAACGGTTCGAGCTCATCATCTGCAACCATGTGCTTGAGCATGTCGCCGATCCCGTGAAGGCGGTCTCTGAACTGTATCGATGCCTGGCGCCCAGGGGCATTCTGATCGCCCAGACGCCTTACAGCCCCTACCTCAAGAAGACACTGGAGGTGAATGAGCCGGTCAGCCCGGAGTTCGCCAAGCTGTTCTATGGCCAGGAAGACCATGTGCGCCTGTTCGGCGCCGACATTGCCGAACTGTTTGTCCAGGCGGGCTTTGTCGGTGCCCCCTTGCCCAGTGAGTCGGTACTCGGGCCACTCGGCCCTCTGGAATATGGATTCAATGCCCTGGAACCATTTTTTGTATTCAACAAATGACGACGCCACTTGTTTCCATTCTGATCCCGGCATTTCGCACGACCTGGCTGGACCTGGCGATGGCAAGTGCCGTGGCCCAGACGGTGCGGGATGTCGAGATCATCGTCAGCGATGACACCCGGGATGAACGCGTCGCGAATATCGTTCAGAAGTGGAGCGATCCCCGTATCCGCTACATGAAGAACCCGAACCGGGGGCTGATCTGCACGAACCGCAACAACTTGATTGCGCAGGCGCGTGGCCGCTATCTGAAATTCCTTTTCGATGATGATTTCCTGCTGCCGCATTCCATCGAATCGCTGCTGGCGGCCGTCGAAGCCAGCGGCGCCAAGCTGGCCTTTCACAGCCGCCATGTGGTGGATGGTGATGGTTGCGTGCTGGCTTCGCCTCAGTTGGTGACCGGCGCCGCGCCCCAGCGCCTGAGTCGGGATTTCTTCTTCAACCAACTGATTGCCCATGCGGCCAATCTCATCGGCGAGCCTTCCAACATCCTGATCGACACGGCAGGGATTCCTGACCTGCAGAGGCTGTTCACCATCCAGCAGCGGCACATGGGCTTTCTGTCGGACGTCGCCTTGTATGCGAACTTCATGCGGCTGGACCTGGGCATCGTCGGCGTCGCGCAGTTCGGTTCGGCTTTCCGGGTGCATGCCCAGCAAACCTCGGGGGCCGGCTATGCCGGCTATTCGGCAGGCTTGTTCGAATGGGATTTGTTTCGCAGATGGTCGGCCGAATGCGGGTACATGAGCCGGGATGCCTTTGAGCAGGGGCGCGAAATGCAGAGGCAGATGTACCAGGCGCATGTCGCCAGGTTTCCCGAGCTGGCCTACTTCAATCGCCTGAATGCCCAGGCGCCTCAGGAGCATTTCCTGACGCGGGACTTCATGGAAGCCTTGAACCTGGGCTACAGCACGATTGCCTTGCGCAAGTTCGCGCGCGCCCGTTGAACTCGGCCTGCCTCTGGGGTCCAGGGGCCCAGGGGCTCAGGCCCGGGTCAGCAAGGCATCGAAGCGGTAGTAGGCGGCAGAAAACTGCGGTGGCATCGATGCAATCTCTGCGTGCCACCCGGCGGCCTGGGCGATGGCCATGAAATGCTGCGGATGCCGCCATTTGCCGATGATGGTCTTGTGGCTGTCCATCTCGGCTTCATTGAGCGGCTGATCCTTGTAGAAGAGGCCGGCCTTGCTGCGATCCGGGCAATTGCCGAACAAGGCCCGGCTGACATGGGGGAAGCGGTCATGGGCCAAGCGCAGCAGTTCGCCCAACTCCTCGTCGGAGAAATACTGGGCGCTGGCATAGCAAAGCAGCTTGGTGAAGCGCCCGGGCTCGCCTTCCTCTGACAGATGGGCCAAGGCGGTGCTGTGCTTGAACTGGTAGGCTGGCCATTGCTGAAAATGGGCTTGCGCCACCGAGATCATGTAGTCCGAGATGTCGGTTCCGAGGTAGGCCTGGATACAGGGGAAGAGGTCCTTGGAGAGGTAGCCATTCCCGCAGGCGATCTCGGCCAGGCAGTCGTCGGACTGCAGCTCGAGCAGATGCTTGATCTGCGCCAGGATCAGGGCAATCTGGTCGGCGCCAACCGACTGGCCATGGACGGTTCGCTTGGTCTGTCCGAGAAAATCATCTGGTCTGCAGGTCCTGGCGTGAGCGTCGTAGCTGAACTCGGTGGGCGAGGTTGGGGCTTGGGTCATGGTAAGGGCCTGGCTGGATAGGGCGTTTGGGGTGCTCAGGACGCAAGGGCTAGAACGCGGTCACACACCTGGTGGACCTGCGTCTCGTCCATGCGTTGATCGATGGGCAGAAACAGGGTGCTGTGCATGAACCGGGCCTCGAATGAGCCGGCGAGAGCCCGTTTTTTCGCATCCGGCCAGTACAGGGGCGTGAAGATGTTGAGGCTGGCCAGTTCTTCCCGCCAGCGCTGGGCGTCCCGTCCAGGGCATAGCAAGGGGTAGCAAAGTGGGACCGCAGCCCGGTCCTGCGTCCAGGAGAAACCGTTCAGAGCGCCCAGTCGCTCATGCATGGTGCTGAAATGGCCCTGGCGGCGCCGACGGACCTCGTGCCAGTCAATGGCGCGCAGCAGGCGAGCGCTCAGATGCGACATGCGCTGGGGTGGCAGATCGTTGAGGGAACGGCGTGCCGCGTCAAAGGCGGCGTAGCCGGCACGCGCCGATTCGCTGCTTCTTTTCAGGAGGGATCGCATGCGCTCGAATGAGCCTTCGTCCTGCTGGGCGGGCGCTTCAAAAGCGAGGGTCGGGTGCGCCCGCAGCAGCCCGCCATCTGGCATTCCAGCGAATTTTCGTGGTGAATAGACTGCGGCCAGCGCGTCGTAATGCGGCGCGAAGGCGGCCTGGCAGTTGTCGATGATCAATTGCTGCGGGGGGATGTGTTGCAGCAGGCGCTGGATGTTGGCGCGGCCCAGGTCAAAATAATTGACATACAAAAGCAGGGTGTCCGCCGGAAGTCGCTTCGGCAGATCGACCGGGTACAGGCTGCCATCGACGGGGTAGAACTCGACCTGGACACCGGCTCTTTCGGCCGCCGCGATGACGGTATCGCAGACATAGGCGGGAAGGCGCGCCTTGGCGTAGCCGGCTGAACGGAATGCCGCCTCCAGCGCCGAGCGTCCGGATTGCAATGCGTGGGTGCCGGGAAAGAAGTCGCCATGGTCGGGAAGATCCAGGCCGAAGTAGCCGCCGATCTCGGGGGACGCCTGTGGCGGCTCGCCGGATTCACCTCTTGGGACCGGGGGCTGCCATGCGGTGCGGGCGGTCATGCCGGGCTTCCTTCTCGAATGCGCTGGTTCTGCTGGGAATCAGGACTGCCATTTGGCCAGGTAGGCCTGGTAGGCGCTCCACCAAGCAGGCGATCCATACCCGTCCCCCCCGCTCTGATGCACCAGCGAGACCGGGCAGGTGCCCATCCTGAGGCCGCGGGTTTCTGCTTCGCGGCAGAAGTCCAGGTCGTAGAAGTGGAAGGCGAAACGTTCGTCAAAACGCAGGCCCCGTTCGTGCAGGGTGCTGCTGCGCACCGCGATGAACAGGCCGTCCAGAAGTTTCACTTCGACCCCCGGGCTGCCGTAGACACTCATGTTCTCAGGTGGAAAACCCTTGCCGTGGCCGACGATGCCGCTGAGGTTCGGGTGCTGATCCCAACTGAATTTGTCGTCGACAAAGCACCAGGCCGGCTGGCGGGGCAGCCGGCGGCGGTTGCCGGCGATGCCCACGATGTCGAAGCTTTTCAGGTAGCCGGCCACCTTGTCGGTCCAGTAGTAGTCCAGCAGATGCAGGTCATCGTGCATGAAGACCAGGATGGCGGGGTCGTCGCGCGACTCCTCGATCACCCGGTTGTAGAGGCGCGACAGGCTTTCGCGGTTGTCGGCAAAGACCCTGCGTTCGATGAAGGGGAAGGGGAACAGGTCCAGCGATCGGGCCGTCGGCGATTCGCGGTCGAACTGGGCCTGGCTGTCGCGGGTGGCGATGACGATGCGGAATTTTTCCATGGCGCTCTCTTGATAGGTGCATCGCAAGGACAGCGGCCCGGACCGCCAGGGACCGGGCCATTCTGGCGTGTGGCGGCACGAGGCGCCGCCCGCCTGACTTTACTTCAGCAGGGAGAGGATCTGCTGCGGGTGCTGGTTGGCCTGGGCGACCATGGCGATGCCGGCCTGTTGCAGCACCTGGGTGCGCGAGAGGTTGGCGGTTTCCTGGGCGTAGTTGGCGTCCACGATGCGACCGTTGGCGGCCTGCAGGTTGTCCGACATGGTGCCGATGTTGGAGATCGCTGCATTGAAGCGGTTTTCCACCGCACCCAGGGTGCCACGGGCGGTATCCACCGCATTGATGGCGGAGGTGATCTTCTGCAGGGCCACCCAGGCGCCGGACTGCGAAGTCACATCCAGGGTGTCGATGCCGATGGCGTCGGTGGTGGTGCTGGTGGCGCTCAGGGCGGTGGCAAAGCTGGCCAGCGAGGTGATGCCGGTCGACGATGCCGAGAAGCCCGACAGCGTCACCTGGGCGGCATTGCCGGCCGAGGTCTGGCTCGAAGACACCAGGTTGACCGAGTAGCTGCCATTGGCGTTCTGGGACAGGAAGGCGCTCACACCTGTGTCTGCGGAGGAGTTGTTGATGTCCTGCACCACGTCACCCAGGCGCTGCTGGGCGGTGCCGGCGGCGGCCAGGGCGCCCAGGCTGATGGCGCTGGTCGCGCCGGCCACCGAGATGGACAGGGTGCCGGCCGCGATCGAACCCAGCGAGGACAGGGCGCCGGTGCTGATATTCGACTGGCTGTTGTCATAGGCATAGGCGGTTTGACCCAGGCCCTTGGCCGTTTCGTTGCCCAGGCCGCCCACGGTGATGGTCTGGCCGGCGTTGGCGCCGACCTGGAACACCGAACCGGTGAAGCTGCCGTCCAGCAGTTGCTGGCCGTTGAAATTGGTTTCCTTGGCGGTGCGGTCGACTTCCTGCTGCAGCTGGGTGATCTGCTGCTGCAGCGAGGCCCGGTCGGCGGTGCTGTTGGTGGCGTTCTCGGCTTCCACGGCCAGTTGGCGCATGCTTTGCAGCATGTTGCCGATCTGGCCCAGGGCGCCGTCGGCGGTCTGGGCCAGCGAGATGCCGTTGTTGGCATTGTTGCTGGCCTGGTTCAGGCCGCTGATCTGGGTGGTCATGCGCTGCGAGATCGCCAGGCCGGCGGCGTCGTCGGCCGCGCTGTTGATGCGCAGACCCGAAGACAGGCGGGCCATCGAGGTCGACATCGAGTTCGCGGTGTTCTGCAGGTTCTGCTGCGCCACGAGCGAGTTGATGTTGGTATTGATACTGGTAGCGGACATGTGAAAAGCTCCAAATCAGGTGGTTAATCGGAAAGCGCCACACCTTTTTTCATCAACGCTCTCTGGATGCCGGAACGGATGGCGCGGTATGGCTATTGTTCTTGCCCCCTGCCATCTGGTTGCCCCGAAAAAGGGGCGAAATGCCGCCCAGATCAGCGTTTGTGGCGGGGTGGCTGGCGGACGTTTCCGGGGTGGGGGAGCGCCATCTGTCCAAAAATTTGTGAAAAATGTCCTCAAGTTTTGGCGGGACCGAACGAAAACATGAGCACGGACCCAATCATGAATCCCGTGACTGGGCGGCCACTTTCTCCTAAGGAGCCCTACCATGTCGGCAACCAGCATCAATACCAACCTCAATTCGCTCGTGGCGCAGCAGAACCTGCAAAGCACGTCGAATTCGATGTCGACCTCGATGGCCCGCCTGTCTTCGGGTCTGCGCATCAACAGCGCGGCCGACGACGCCGCCGGCCTGGCGATCTCGCAGCGCATGACGGCCCAGATCAGCGGCCTGAACCAGGCCAGCAACAATGCCAACAACGGCATCTCGCTGGCCCAGACCGCCGACGGCGCCCTGGGCCAGATCGGCAACATGCTGCAAAGCATGCGCCAACTGGCGGTCGAGGCCAGCAACTCGACCAACAGCAGCGCCGACAGGGCCTCGCTGCAGCAACAGATGACCCAGCTGCAGCAGGAAGTGGACCGCACCGCCAAGTCCACCCAGTTCAACGGCCAGAACCTGCTGGATGGCAGCTTCTCGGGTTCGGTGTTCCAGGTGGGTGCCAACGCCGGCCAGAACATCACCGTGGGCGGCCTGGGCAACGAAACGGCCAAGGGCCTGGGTCAGACCGCCTATGCCTATGACAACAGCCAGTCGAACATCCAGACCAGCAGTCTGAACACCCTGGGCTCGGTGGCCGCCGGCACCTTGACCATTTCCGTGGCCGGTGCCTCGGGCGCCATCAGCCTGGGTGCCCTGGCTGCCGCCAGCACCGCCCAGCAGCGCCTGGGTGATGTGGTCCAGGACATCAACAACTCGACTGCCTCGACCGGTGTGACCGCTTTCCTGACCCAGAACACCAATGGCAGCTACTCGGTCAACCTGGTGTCGTCGAGCCTGACCTCGGCCGGCAATGCCGCCCAGGTGACGCTGTCGGGCTTCTCGGCATCGACCACCGGTCTGACCTCGCTGGCCAGCTTTGCCACCGCCCTGAGCGCCACCAGCACCACCACCGACGCCATCGGCCTGGACACCATGGACGTGAACACGCAGGCTGATGCCTGGGTCGCCCTGCAGAAGATCGATTCGGCCATCAACTCGGTCGATACCGCCCGCGGCACCCTGGGTGCGGTGGAAAACCGCTTCAATGCGGCGATCTCCAACATCGGCACCATGTCGGACAACCTGCAGGCCGCCAACGGCCGCATCGTGGACGCCAACTACGCCCAGGAAACCGCCAACCTCTCGCGCACCCAGGTGCTGCAACAGGCCGGCATCGCCATGGTTGCCCAGGCCAACCAGCACCCGCAGCAGATCCTCTCCCTGCTGAAGTAAAAGGGAAAACCTGAAAGAGCGGCGGCGCTCTTCAGTCAAAGAAGCGATGGTGGCCGGTCTACCATCGCTTTTCCGCCTTTTGAAGACCGGATTCGACGGCATGATGGCTGGGATTGAAACGAAAACCTGGCCCTAGGGGATCGAACCATGAGCACGACCAGCACCAGCAGCACCTCCAGCCTGAGCAGCAGCACGGGCACGGCCTCCACCTATTCGACCGGGCAGGGGCTGATTTCTTCGCTGGGGCTGGGCTCGGGTCTCAATGTCACCGCGATCATTGCCGCCGAGGTGGGGGTGACCGAGTCGCCGATCGCCACGCTGCAGTCGCAGGAAGCCAACCTGACCGCCAAGATATCTTCGGTGGGGCAGCTGCAATCCCTGGCGGCCACCCTGTCCGATTCGGTGGCGACCCTGGCCAATCCCAGTGTCTGGAAGACCATGAGCGCCACCTCCACCAGCTCGGCCGTGACCGGGGTGGTGACCGGGTCGCCGCAGGCGACCTCTTTCAGTGTGCAGGTGCAGCAACTGGCGCAATCGCAGGAGTCCGCCACCTCGGCGGTGACGGCGGGCTCGGCCATCGGCTCGAGCGGCACCATGAGCATCCAGTTGGGCACCTGGACCACCAGCGGCAGCGGCAGTGGTGCGACCAGCACTTTCGCGGCCGGTTCGTCCTCGGCCGTCAGCATCTCCATCAGTTCGTCGGACACCATGTCCTCGATCGCCTCCAAGATCAACAGCGCCAATGCCGGCGTGACGGCCACGGTGCTCGACGATTCCTCGGGCGAGCGCCTGCTGGTGCAGTCGAATTCGACCGGAGCGGCGCAGGGCTTCAAGATCGAGACCACCGACGGCAGCGGCAACACCGGCAGTGCCTCCGCGCTGGCCAGCCTGGCCTTCGATCCGGCGGCCGGCAGCTTCGGCATGGCGGCCAATTCCTACCAGGCGGCGCAGGACACCAAGGCCACGGTCAACAACATCTCGGTCTCTTCCAGCAACGACACCCTCTCGGGGGTGATCACCGGCCTGAACCTGCAGGTGTCCCAGGTCACCACGTCGGCGGTTCAGGTGTCGGTCGCGGCCAACAACTCGGCCGCAGTCTCGGATGTCGAGAGTTTCGTGAGCGCCTACAACGCCCTCAACGACCAGCTCAACACCGCCGTGCAGTACAACACCACCGCCAACACGGCCGGGGTGCTCGAGGGCGATCAGACCACCGAAAACCTGCAGAACCAGCTCAACTCACTGGTGCTGGGCACCACCTCGTCGGGGGGCGCCTACAAATACCTGTCGGACGTGGGCATCACGGTGGGACAGAACGGCGATCTGACACTCGACAGCTCCAAGCTCACCCAGGCGCTGACCTCGAACGCCAGCAGTGTGCAGAACCTCTTCTCCGCAGGCGAGTACAGCTCCAACACCTCGGCCTCGGCCCAGGGCCTGGCGGTGCAGATGCAGAATTTTCTCAGCAACACCGTGCTGGCCACCAACACGGGGCTGCTGGCCAGCGACACCAGCAATATGCAGTCGGGCATCACCCAGTTGGAGAGCCAGATCAGCCAGATCACGGCCAATGGCAAGGCCTTGCAGGCGCAGTTGCAGGCCCAGTATTCGTACCTGGACACCGAACAGTCGCAGACCACGGCCATGAGCAATTACTTCACCCAGCAGATCGGCCTGTGGAACAACAGCAGCAGTTCGAGTTCGAGCTGATCCGTCCTGAGGACTGACCCTGTTCCCGGATGTTGTTCCAGCACTTCGAAACATTCCTTAACTTTGAGCCTGCGATGCCGATACAAAAGACAGAAGCTTTGCAACGATCACAGGCCAGCACCATGTACACCTCTGTCAATTCCCGCGTCGCCTCTGCCTACCAGAAGATCGGTGCCGAATCCCGCGTCATGGGGGCCTCGGCCCATGGGCTGGTGCAGGTGCTGTTCGACGAATTCTTCGTGGCCATGACCATGGCCCGCGAAGGCCTGCGCAACAAGGACCGGGTGCTCAAGGCCAAGAAGATCGCACTGGCCGGGCGCATCCTGCAGGGGGGCTTGCTCGAGTCCCTCGACATGGAGGCCGGCGGCGAGCTGGCCCTCAATCTGCGTGCTCTCTACAACTATTGCCTGCAGCGCCTGACCTGGGCGAATCTGCGCGACGACGAAGAGGCCCTGGCCGAAGTCGTGCGCCTGATCGAACCGGTGGCGCAAGGCTGGAAACAAATCGAAGGCGAAGCCCATGTTTGAACCGTCCCACACGACCTCCATTGATTCCGCGGTGACCGATATGCTGCTCGACTATTACAAAGCCATCGAAGAAAGCAGTGCCCGCATGCTGGAAGCCGCCAAGGCCCAGGATTGGGATGGCGTGGCCCGCTATGAAGGGGCTTGCGCCGTGCTGATCGAGCAACTGCGCTTCAAGTCGCAGGAAGAGGCTCTGACGCCTGAGCACCGTGCGGAGAAGGTGCGCATCATGCAGCGCATCCTGCGCAACGATGCCCAGATCCGGAGCCTGACCGAACCCTGGATCGGCCAGTTCGAGCACCTGATGGACGGACGCCCCCCGGTCCTGCACTGAGCCTGCGGGTTGTGCCCCGCGCCCCGGTCGGACGGGGTGGGGCGCGGTCCCTGTCAGGGGGCAAAAGCAAAAGCCACACCTGGGTGTGGCTTTTGCTTTTTGGGGGGCGGGCGTGCCGGACGGGTGCTGCGGGTGCAGCGTCCAGGCCGTTCAGACCTGCATGTTCATGATGTCGGTGTAGGCCTGCACCATGCGGTTGCGCACATTGAGTGCGGCGGCAAAGCCGATCTGGGCCTTCTGGATCGCCACCATGGTCTCTTCGAGACTGACCGCCGGATTCTCCATCTGGACCTCCTTCTGGAGGGCCACCGAATCGTTCTGGGCGGCGCTGACCGATTTCAATGCATCGCTCAGTGCGGTGGAGAAGCCGGCCGAGGATCCGCCGGAGGTGGCGTTGGCACTGCTGCTGCCCGTGCCAATCCGCACACCGGCGCTGGCGGAGGTGCCGGGCGTCGAAGTGATGGGTGGGAAGCGGAGGTCCATGGTGTGCTTTGGCGAAGATTGATGGCGCAATCCTAGGCGCCTGGGCGGCGGGCATCGGTCCGAAATGCGCCCGAATCGACCGCCTTATCCCCCGCATCCACCGCCGAGCCGCCGCCATACTTGCGCTCCATAAGGGGGAAACCCCGTTCACTCTGGACCCGAGATGACCGCCGTTGCCACCACCCCTGCCAAGACTGTCGAGACGCCCAACTGGCTGGACCGCCTGTCCGGCCTCAACGCGGGCCAGCGAATCAAGCTGGGCCTGGGCGTCGCCTTGATCGCGCTGATCGCCATCGCGGGCGTCTTCATGACCCGGCAGGCCGACTGGCGGGTGCTCTACAGCAATCTGTCCGACAAGGATGGTGGGCAGATCGTCGCCCAGCTGGCCCAGATGAATGTGCCCTACAAGTACTCGGAGGGCGGTGGCGCCATCATGGTGCCGGCAGACCGGGTTCACGACATGCGTCTGCGCCTGGCCACCCAGGGCCTGCCCAAGGGCTCGGTCACCGGTTTCGAGATGATGGATGGCAACGCCCGGTTCGGCATCACGCAATTCCAGGAGCGCCTCAACTTCCAGCGCGGGCTGGAGGGTGAACTCACCCGCTCCATCCAGTCGGTGACGGCCATCGAGAGTGCCCGGGTCCATCTGGCGCTGCCCAACCAGAACGGCTTCTTCCGCGAGCAGCAGAAGCCGTCGGCCTCGGTGTTGGTGACGCTGCGTCCCGGCAATACCCTGGACCGGGCCCAGCTCGCGGGCATCGTCCACCTGGTGGCATCGAGCGTGCCCGAACTGAGCCCCTCGGCGGTCAGCATCATCGACGACACCGGCAAGCTGCTGTCGGCCTCGCCGGATGCGGTCAACGGGGCGGTCGACGTCCAGCAACTGCAGTATGTGCAGCAGCTCGAGCAGCTCTACAGCCGCCGCATCATGGACATCCTGGAGCCCATCGTCGGGCGCGACAACGTCAAGGCCCAGGTGACGGCCGACGTGGATTTCTCGCAGACCGAGTCCACCTCTGAATCGCACAAGCCCAACCAGGGGCCCGACACGGCGGCGGTGCGCAGCCAGCAACTGGTGGAGAGTGCCGGCGGCGCCACCCCGGCCCAGCCCAGCGGCATTCCGGGCGCAGCCTCGAATCAACCCCCCGGACCTGCCAGCGCACCGATCAACACCCCTCAGGGGGCCGGGGCCGGCGCGGGCGCCGCCAATGGCGCCACCGCCACCTCGACGCTCGGGCCCAATGGCAAGAAGGAATCGATCACCAACTACGAGGTCGACAAGACCGTCAAGGTGGTCAAGGGCAGTTCGGGCATGGTGCGCCGCCTGAGCGCGGCCGTGGTGCTCAACTACCAGAGCGGCCCCGAAGAGAAGGGCAAGCCCGTGGTCAAGCCCATCACGCCCGAACAGCTCGAGCAGATGACCGCCCTGGTCAAGGACGCCATCGGCTTCAGCCAGGACCGCGGCGATTCGGTGAACCTGATGAACGCGCCCTTCCAGGTCAAGGCGGTGGACAGCAAGGAACTGCCGCTGTGGAAGCAGCCCGAAATGATCGACCTGGCCCGCAGCTATGCCTGGCCGGTGGGCATGGTGCTGCTGTCGCTGATCGTGCTCATGGGCATGGTGCGTCCGGCGGTCAAGGCCATGAACCAGCCTGCGCCTGTCATCGACAACGCCGCGCAGATCGATGCGCTCGAGGCCGATGCGCCTGAGCGTCCGGGCCTGCTGCCGGCCCCGGCCGTGACCGAGGCCCAGCCGGCCCAGGCCACGCCGGAGCAATTGCGCCTGGAAGAGGCGCGGGTGCTGGCCAAGCAAAATCCCATGGCCGTCGCGAATATCATCAAGGGCTGGGTCAACGGTGAAGCACCGGCCTGACCCGTCTCTCCACGGAGGATGATATGGATGAAGACGGTTTGAACGATGCGGCCATTTTCCTGATGTCGCTGGGCGAGGAGGAGGCGGCCGAGGTCTTCAAGCACCTGTCTCCGAAGGAGGTGCAGAAGCTCGGCGAGACCATCGCCCGCATGCGCGCCGTCTCGCGCGACAAGGTCGACGCGGTGGTCGGCAAGTTCACCGCAGCCGCCAGCCAGCAGAGCCTGCTGGTGTCCGACACCGGCGACTACGTGCGCTCGGTGCTCAAGCGTGCCCTGGGCGAGGACAAGGCTTCGCTGCTGATCGACCGCATCCTGCAGGGCGGCGACGTGTCGGGCATCGAAAGCCTGAAATGGATGGATCCGCTGTCGGTGGCCGAGCTGCTGCGCAACGAACACCCGCAGATCGTCGCGGCCATCCTGGTTCACCTCGACTACGAACAGGCTGCCGGCGTGCTGGCCCAGTTGACCGAACGCCAGCGCGGCGAGGTGCTGCTGCGCATCGCCACGCTCGAAGGCATCCAGCCGACGGCGCTCAAGGACCTCAACGAAGTGCTGTTCAAGGTGCTGTCGGGCGGCGACAAGATCCGCAAGACCTCGTTGGGTGGTGTGAAGACCGCCGCCGAGATCATCAACCTGCTGGGCAGCGCCATCGAAGGCACGGTGCTCGAGTCGATCCGTGGCTACGACCCCGACCTGGCCCAGAAGATCATGGACAAGATGTTCGTCTTCGACGACATCATGAAACTCGACGACAAGTCGATCCAGCTGGTGCTCAAGGAGGTGGCTTCCGAGACCCTCATCGTCGCGCTCAAGGGCGCGGCGCCCGAGCTCAAGGAGAAGTTCCTGTCGAACATGTCCTCGCGTGCCGCAGAAACCCTGCGCGAAGACCTCGAGTCGCGCGGCCCGATGCGGCTGTCCGAGGTCGAGGCGCAGCAGAAGGAAATCCTCAAGACTGTGCGGCGCCTGTCCGATGAAGGCCAGATCGTGATCGGAGGCGGCGGTGACGACAGCTTCGTCTAAGGCGCGGCAATACGCCCGCTTCATCCCCAGCGAAGAGATCGACGACTTCTCCCAATGGCAGTTCGGCGAGGTCGATGAAGAGCGCCGCCTGGCCGCCCTGGCCATGGCCGAGCAGGAGGCCGAGGCCGTCGCACCCGATCCCGAGCTGATGCAGAAGGCCTGGGACGAGGCCTATCAGAGGGGCCTGGCCCAGGGGCGCACGGAGGGCCGGCTCGAAGGCCAGCGGGCGCTCGACGCCTATGTGGCCGACCAGGGCGCGCAGGCGCGCCGGGGGCTGGAACAACTGATGCAGGGCCTGCAGTCGAATTTCACCCAGCTCGAGCAGGAGGTGGCGCAAAGCGTCCTGGAGATGGCCTGCTCGCTGGCACGCCAGGTCGTGCGCCAGGAGTTGGCCACGCGGCCCGAGTTGCTGGCGGGCGTGGTGCGCGAGGCGCTGGGCATGCTGACCGCAGACAGCCGGGTGGCCACGGTGCGCCTCTGCCCACAGGACCATGAGCGTTTCGTGCCCGACCTCAAGGAGGCACTGGCCGAGCCGGGCCTGCGCTGGTTGCCCGACCCGGCCTTGAGTGCCGGCGATTGCATGGTCGAGGCGGCCGGCGCCGAGGTGGATGGGCGGCTGTCCAGGCGCTGGAGCCGGGCGATCGCCGCCCTGGGGCTGGAGCGGAACTGGGAGGAGCCCTCGCATGGCGACGACTGAAGGCACCCAGCGCTGGACCGACTTCCTGGCCGATCTGCACCAGCGGGCGCACCGCGGCAGTAGCCTGGAGATGCGGGGCACCCTGACCCGGCTGACCGGCCTGGTGCTCGAGGCCAGCGGCATCCGCGTGCCGGTCGGTTCCCAGTGCTGGATCACCCAGCAAGGCAGCGAACCGGTGCTGGCCGAAGTGGTGGGCTTCACCGGGGAGCGGGCCTTCCTGATGCCGGCCGGCGACATCCACGGGCTGTCGAGCGGGGCCCGGGTCACCCCGGCCCTGCCCTACGTGCCGGTGCCCCGCCTGGGCGATGCCCCGCTGCCCGACTCGGCCCTGGCCACCGGGGTGCTGCGCCTGCCGATCGGTGACGGACTGCTGGGCCGCGTGGTGGATGCCTCGGGGCATCCGCTCGACCACCAGGGCCCGGTGCGGGACGTGGTGGCCGAGCCGCCCGGGCGGCGCCAGGTCAACGCCATGGACCGCGCGCCCGTGCGCGAGACGCTGGACACCGGCGTGCGCAGCATCAATGCCCTGTTGACGGTGGGGCGCGGCCAGCGGCTGGGCCTGTTCGCCGGCTCCGGGGTGGGCAAGAGCGTGCTGCTCGGCATGATGGCCCGCTACACCCAGGCCGATGTCATCGTGGTCGGCCTGATCGGCGAGCGGGGCCGCGAAGTCAAGGAATTCATCGAGGACATCCTGGGCGAGCAGGGTCGTGCGCGCTCCGTGGTGGTGGCCGCGCCGGCCGATGCGCCTCCGCTGCTGCGCATGCAGGGCGCGACCTACGCCTCGGCCGTGGCCGAGCATTTCCGCGACAAGGGCAAGCATGTGCTGCTGCTCATGGATTCGCTGACGCGCTACGCCATGGCCCAGCGCGAGATCGCCCTGGCCATCGGCGAGCCGCCGGCCACCAAGGGCTACCCGCCTTCATGTTTTGCCAAGCTGCCCCAACTGGTCGAGCGCAGCGGCAACGGCCTCAAGGGGGTCGGCTCGATCACCGCCTTCTACACCGTGCTGTCCGAGGGTGATGACCAGCAGGACCCCATCGCCGATGCGGCCCGCGCCATCCTGGACGGCCACATCGTGTTGTCGCGCACCTTGGCGGATGCGGGCCACTACCCGGCCATCGATGTCGAACAGTCGGCGTCGCGGGTGATGCACAACGTGGCCTCGCGCGAGCACATCGAGCTGGCACGGCGCTTCAAGGCCATCTATTCACGCTTCCAGAAGAGCCGCGAACTGATCCAGGTGGGTGCCTATGTGCGGGGCAGCGATCCGGAACTGGATCAGGCGATCCAGTTGCAGCCGGCGATGGCGGCCTTCCTGCAGCAGGACATGTACGAGGCCGTGACGCTGGAGCAATCGGTGCGCCAGATGGCGCAGGCGCTGGGTCTGGTGCAGACTTGACGGAGAACAGGACAAGGTATGGCTGAATCCCGTGGACTGGTGGTGGCGATGGAGCTTTCCGAGCGGCAGCGCGATGCGGCGGCGCAGCGGCTGGGGCAGGTGCGGCGCACCTGCCAGTCGGCGCTGAACCAGTTGGAGCAACTGCAGGGCTATGCCCAGGAGACGGAGCAGAAATTCCTGCGCCGTGGGCAGGCCGGCACCGTCGGCGAGATCGTGAAGCACCACACCCAGTTCATGGCCCGGCTGGACCACACGATCGAGATCCAGCGCCAGACCGTTGCCGACCACGAGCAGGGGGTCCAGGAGGCCGAGCGCGAGCTGCTGTGCTGCGAACTGCGTCTGACCAGCCTGCGCCAGGTCCTGCAGCGTCGTCAGCATCAACAACTGCTCGGGCAGATGCGCCGGGAGCAGAAGGAAACCGACGAAATCGCCGCCCTGCGCTTTCGCATGAGCCAGCAGGCAGAGCATTGAGACCAGAACCCGGAGCCCCATCATGGCAATCGACACCCTAGGCGCCGCAGGCGTCACCACGGCCGCGATGCAGTCCGCCGGCGCGTCCTCCAACTCGGCGTCCGGCGGTACGGGCTCCGACGCCTTTGCCGGTCTGCTGGGGCTGCTCAGCCATGCCGATGCGGCGCCGGCCAGCCCGGCGCCCACCTCGGTCCTGCCGCAGAGTGCAGGCAAGAATCCGAAGAAGGCGGCGGCCTCCGGTGCGGCCGGGCAGGGCGACAAAGACAAGGCGGCGGCGTCGGCGTCGGCCGAGCCTGAAGCCGCCGGGGGCAAGGCTCAGGCCGCATCGTCCCTGGCAGAGGACCGCTCCCAGGCGGCCGCGTCCGGGGCTGCCTCTGCCACCGACGGCGCGCAGCAGGTCGCACTGATGAGTGCGGCCATTGCCCAGGCCGCAGGTCTGCAGGCGTCGACGGCGCAGCCGGCTGCGGCAGCCCAGGCCGTCCTGACCGTCCAGGCGAGCACGACAACGCCAGTGGGCCTGGCAACCCAGGCGAATGCGGCACCACAGCCGGCCGGCAACCCTGCGACACCGGGGGCGGGTGGTCCGGCCAAGCATGCCTTGCCCGGCCCCGTGGGGGCCGGTGCCGCCGCCGAGGTGCCGGCAGCCAGTGCGGGGGGCGGGGCTGTGGCGGGCCACGCTGCGCGATCGGGCGTGGCGGGTCTGGCGGTGGCCGGGCAGGACGCCGCCGCGGACGCCAACGCCGGCGCCTCCACCGCCCAGGTCGTGTCGGGCCCCAGCACACTGTCTCTCAACGCCGTGACGCAGGATGCGGTCTCGGGGCGCGACGCGGGACACAGGAGCACGGTCTCCGATGGGGCTGCCAGCGTCACCCTGCCCGACAGTCTGAAGCAACTGTTGGCCAGTGAGCCCCGCAAGGGCAAGGGGGCCAGCTCCGAGACCAAGGGGGTTGCGAGCGACAGCAGCGCCACACAAGCTACGGTGGCCGGCGCGGCCGGTCCGACGGTGCAGCCCATGGCCGTGGGCGCCGGCAGTGAAATGGCCGGAGGGAACGCCAACAGCGGCGGGCGCAGCACCGAGGAGTCGGTGGCCGAACAGGTCAGCTACTGGATCCATCAGAAGCGCCAGGGCGCCGAGCTGACCCTGGACGGCGGCAATGGCCAGGCCGTGGGGGTGAGCATTTCCATGAGCGGCAATGAGGCGCATGTGGCGTTCCACAGCGCCACGGAGCAGACGCGGGAGATGATCAGTGGCGCCTTGCCGGAGTTGCGCCAGCTGCTGCAGGGCGAAGGCGTGGTCCTGGCCGGGGTGACCGTGGGGGATTCCGGGGCCCAGCAGGGCGGCTCTGGTGGTGGGCGTGGTCAGGGGGGCGGTGCACGCTCCGCTGCGCCGGCGGCGGTCGACAGCCTGGGCGCCAGTGCTGCGGCGGCCTCCACGACCTCGACCCAATCTGTCAGCACGAGCAGCATGCTGGACCTGTTCGTGTGACCCGCGTGGGCCGGTGCACGCGCCCTTTCCGAGGGCCAGACTTGGGTAAAAGCCGGTTTCCGCGTCTTATTCTGGCTATTATTTGAACGGTCCGGCCCAATAATGGGCCCATCATTCATGGCCCCTCGGCAGTCGACGGGCATCTCGGAAGGAAATCGTCGTGGCGGCAAACGCAGCAGCAGAGGCCCCGGCCAAGGAAAAGCCCAAGAGCAAGAAGCTCCTGATCATCATCATTGCGGCGGTGGTGTTGCTGGCGGTCGCCGGCGGTGCCGGTTGGTTCTTCATGAGCCGGCATGCGGCCGATGATGAAGAAGGCGGCAGTGCCCCGGCGGCCAAGGCCGAAAAGAAGGAAGGTCCACCGGCCTTCATGGCCTTGGACAACATGGTGGTCAACCTGGCCGACGCCGGGGGGGACAAGTTCGTGCAGATCGGGGTGACCTTCCAGATCACGGACGCCCATGCCGAGGAAGAGGTCAAGGCCTTCATGCCGGCCATCCGCAATGGCATCTTGCTGCTGGTGTCGCAGAAGACCTCGGACGACCTGCTGACCCGGGACGGCAAGGAGAAGCTGGCCGATGAGATCCTGGCCGCCACCACCAAGGTCCTGACCGGTGACTCCGGCGAGGACGAGGCGCCGGCCAAGTCCAAGAGCAAGGCCAAGAAGAAGGCCAAGCCCGAGAGTCCGGTGATCGGCGTGCTGTTCTCGAATTTCATCGTCCAATAGGGTGCACCATGAGTGAATCTTTTCTTTCGCAGGAAGAGGTCGATGCCCTGTTGGAGGGCGTGACCGGCGAGAGTCAGAAGATCGTCGAGGACATTCCCGAGGCCGGGGCGGTCCGCGCCTACGACATCTCCAGCCAGGAGCGCATCGTCCGCGGCCGCATGCCGACGATGGAAATCGTCAACGAGCGCTTTGCCCGCAACTTCCGCATCGGCCTGTTCAATTTCATCCGCCGCAGCCCGGAAATCTCGGTGGGCACGGTGACGGTGCAGCGCTACAGCGCCTTCCTGCGCGAGCTGGCGGTGCCGACCAATTTCAACATCGTCGCCATCCGGCCCTTGCGCGGCAGCGGCCTCATCGTCTGTGAGCCGGCCTTGGTCTTCGGCATCATCGACACCCTGTATGGCGGGGTCGGCAAGTTCCAGACCCGGATCGAGGGCCGTGATTTCTCCCCGACCGAGCAGCGTGTGATCAACCGCCTAGTGGACGTGATCTGTGCCGAATACAAGAAGGCCTGGCACGGCATCTATCCGCTCGAGCTGGAATACCAGCGCTCCGAAATGCAGCCCCAGTTCGCCAACATCGCCACGCCCAGCGAGATCGTGGTCTCCACCGCCTTCCAGCTCGAAATCGGCGAGCTCTCGGGGGCCATCCATCTGTGCATGCCCTACGCGACGCTGGAGCCGATCCGCGATGTGCTGTACTCGTCCACCCAGGGCGACTCGATGGAAGTCGATCGGCGCTGGGTGAAGGTGCTGACCCGTGAGATCCAGGCCGCAGAAGTCACCCTGGTGGCCGAACTGGCGCGTGCCGATGCCACGGTGGAGCAACTGCTGGCCATGAAGCCCGGAGACTTCATCGAACTCGATCGGCAGCCCCGCATCCGCGCCTCCATCGGTGGCGTGCCGGTGTTCGACTGCCACTACGGGACCCACAATTCCAAATATGCGATCCGGATCGAAGAGTGCCTGCGCAGCAGCGACCTGAACTGGATTGGAGATAACAATGTCCTCTGAAGATAACCAGGACCCGGCAGACGACCCGATGGCGGGTTGGGCCGAGGCCCTTGAAGAACAGAAGCGCTCGGAAGACACCGCGCAGGCGCCCGAGCCCGGTGGCCCCCTGTCGGGCGGCGAGCCGCTGCGCGCGTTCTCCAGTTCCGATCCGCCGCTCAACGACATCAACATGGTGCTGGACATCCCTGTGCAGCTCTCGGTGGAGTTGGGACGCACCAAGGTGCCGATCAAGTACATCCTTCAATTGGCCCAGGGTTCGGTGGTCGAGCTCGATGCCCTGGCCGGCGAGCCCATGGATGTGCTCGTCAATGGCTACCTCATCGCGCAGGGCGAGGTGGTGGTGGTCAATGACAAGTTCGGTATCCGGCTCACGGATGTGGTCACGCCCTCCGAGCGCCTGCGGCGGGTCAGCAAGGGGTAGTCATGTGGCAGTCTGTAGGCGCCCTGGCGCTGCTCGTGGCCGTGCTGGCCATGCTGCCCATGGGCATTCGTTTCCTCCAGAAGCGGATCGGAGGACGGCGGCGCGAAGGCTGGACTTCGTCGGACGTGGTGTCGTCGGTGGCCGTGGGGCCGCAGCAGCACGTGGTGACGGTCGAAGTCGGGCCGGCGCACGCCCGCAGCTGGCTCGTGCTGGGCGTGACCGCCCAGCAGATCTCATGCCTGCACACCATCCCGATGGACCGCAGTGCGGCAGATCCTGCGTCGCCCGAGCGGCCTTTTCCCCTGCAAGCCGATCTGATCGGCAACCGGGCCGACTGACATGAGGTCTGAGATCCCGAAGTCTGCCTGGCCCCGTGTCGGCCTGGGGCTGGTCCTGGCGCTGGGCCTGCTGCCTGCCTGGGCGGCGGCCCCGGCACAGGGGGCGGCTGGGCAATTGCCCCTGCTGGTGGGCAGTGGCGGCAATGGCACCAGTTTCTCGGTGCCCATCCAGACGCTGTTGTTCTTCACGGCGCTGTCGTTCCTGCCGGCCGTGCTGCTGATGATGACGGGCTTCACCCGCATCGTCATCGTGCTGTCCCTGATGCGCCAGGCCCTGGGAACCCAGTCGGCGCCACCCAACCAGGTCATCGTCGGCCTGTCGCTGTTCCTGACCTTCTTTGTCATGGGGCCCACGCTGGACAAGGTCTACAACGAGGCCTACCTGCCCTACACCAACAACACGCTGAGCTTTGAGCAGGCCCTGGAGCGTGGCGAACAGCCTTTGCGGCAGTTCATGCTGAAGCAGACCCGGCAATCCGATTTCGCCTTGTTTGCCCGCCTGGCCAGGCTCGACAGCGCCGTGACGGCGGAGACCGCACCGCTGCGGGTGCTGGTGCCCTCGTTCGTCACCAGCGAGCTGAAGTCGGCGTTCCAGATCGGCTTCATGATCTTCATCCCATTTCTGGTCATCGACATGGTGGTGTCCAGTGTGCTGATGTCACTGGGCATGATGATGTTGTCGCCGGTGCTGGTGGCCTTGCCCTTCAAGCTCATGCTGTTCGTGCTGGCCGACGGCTGGAATCTGCTGATCGGCTCGTTGGCCGCCAGCTTTGTCACCTGAGGAGTCGGCCATGAATTCGCAGACGGTCCTGACGACGGCGCGCGAGGCGCTGGAGTTGCTGCTGATGGTGTCGCTGCCGGTCGTGCTGGCCGTGATGGCCGTCGGGCTGCTGGTGAGCATCTTCCAGGCCATCACCCAGATCCATGAGCAGACATTGGCCTTTGTGCCCAAGTTGCTGGCCGCCATCGCGGTGCTGATGATCGCCGGCCCCTGGATGATCTCTTCGCTGGTGGACTACATCCGGCGCACCCTGGAATCGATCCCGTCCCTGGTGACCTGAGCGTGATCTCGATCTCCGAAGCGCAGCTCATGGCCTGGCTGACGCCGGTGCTCTGGCCATTCCTGCGCGTGCTGGGCATGTTCAGCGTGGCGCCGATCTTCTCCCTGCGCTCCATCCCCATGCGCGCCAAGGTCGGGCTGGCCCTGCTGGTGGCCATCTCGGCCCAGGGGGTGCTGGCCGACCAACCCCTGATCGGCCTGGACAACCCCCAGGCGTTGGGCGCGGTGCTGCAGCAGGTCGGGGTCGGGCTGTCGATCGGTTTTTCGGTCAAGCTGGTGTTCGCCTGCGTTGAACTGGCCGGCGAGCTCATGGGCCTGCAGATGGGCTTGAACTTCGCGTCCTTCTTCGATCCCACGACTGGCGGGCAGACCAGCGCGGTGTCGAGCTTTCTCGGCTATGTGGCCACGCTGCTGTTCGTGGTGGTCAATGGGCACCTGATGTTGCTGATGGCGGTCATCAAGAGCTTCGAGGTGTTCCCGGTGGACGGCAACTTTCTCGAGGTGCTGCATCGTGTGAGGATCCACGAGTTGGGCGTCGATCTGTTTGCCAGTGCCTTGTGGATCGCCCTGCCGGTGATCGGCCTGCTGTTGTTCGTGAACCTGATGCTGGGTGTGATCTCCAGGGTGGCTCCGCAGATGAACATCTTCGCGGTGGGCTTTCCGGTGACCCTGAGTGTGGGGCTGCTCGGGGTCACCCTGGTGGCCCCGATGCTGGACCGCCCGGTCATGGCCCTGATGCAGCGGACCCTGGACCTGTTCGGCTCTCGCTGAGCGTGGGGCGTGGCCGGCGTCAGACCAGGTTGTTGCGGATCGCGTAGACGGTCAGTTCGGCGTTGTTGGTCAGGCCCAGCTTTTCCAGGACCCGGGTCCGGTAGACGCTGACGGTCTTGGGGCTGAGCATGAGTTCTTCCGCGATGTCGGACAGGCGCTTGCCGGAGGCGATCTTCAGCAGCGTCTGCAATTCGCGTTCGGACAGCAGCGTGTGGGGCGCCTCCTGCGAGGGGCGCGACAGGCTGTCCGCGAGCAACTGAGCCACATCGGCGGTCAGGTATTTGCGGCCGTCCATGACGGTGCGCACCGCCTTGATCAGGTTTTCGGGGTCGCCCGCCTTGTTCAGATAGCCCTGGGCACCGGCTTTCAGGCTGCGCAAGGCGTATTGGTCCTCGGGGTACATGGAGACGATCAGGACCCGGATCTCGGGGTGGGTCTCCTTGAGGTTGGCCAGGGCCTCCAGGCCGCCGCGCCCCGGCATGTTCAGGTCCAGCAGCAGCACATCGCAAGGTTGTTTGCGCAGCGCCTCGCGCAGTTCGGCATAGCTGCCTGCTTCGGCCGTGACCTGGATATCGACCGCTTCGGTCAGGGTGTCGCGGATGCCGCGGCGCAGCATCGCGTGGTCATCGCACAGCATGACACGGATCATTTTTCAGCTTTCTTGGGTCGGGCCGGTGTCGGCTTCGGTGGGCAGGCTCAGCCTCAAGGCCGTGCCTCGGCCCGGCGGGCTGCTGATTTCGAGCCGGCCCCCAGCCATGCGTGCCCTTTCCTCGAGGCCTTTGAGTCCGAATGAGCTGGGTTTTTGCCGATCCTCGTCCCGGATGCCCTGCCCATTGTCATGGATCTCCAGCATCAGAAGGCCCTCGTCGAGCGAGAGATCCAGATCGACCCGCGTGCAACGCGCGTACTTGGTGATGTTGGTGAGTGCTTCCTGCGCCGTGCGGTAGGCCACCAGCTGCAATGAGGGCGGGGCGTCGATGTGCTCCTGGGTGGTGTGCAGGCGGGCCGGGATGCCGGTGCGCTGATGGAAGCTGTCGGCCAGCCATTGCACCGCTGCAATCAGGCCCTGATCCAGGATCGGCGGGCGCAGGTCGAGCATGATGCGCTGGCTGGCGCCGAGGGCGTGCTGGAGCATCTCGGTGGCCGATCCGAGGTGCTCCTGGGCGGCGGTGTCGGTGTTGTGCCGGGCCAGCCAGGCCAGGTCGAACTTCACGGCAGTGAGGGCGCCGCCGATGTCGTCATGGATCTCCCGCGCGATCTTGGCGCGTTCCAGCTCAATGGAGGCATGGAGGTGGGCGGTCAATTCGGCAAGCCGGCGTTCGGACAGGGCCAGCTCCTGGTCCGACCTCTCCTTGGCCCGGCGCGCCTCGCTGATCTCCAGGGTGCGGGCCACCGTGTGGGCCAGCTTGCCCATGTTGTCCTTGAGCAGGTAATCGCTGATGCCGAGCTGGATGGCCGCCACCGCAGCGGTTTCGCCGATGGCTCCGGACAGCAGGATGAAAGGCGGCGGCGGCGCCAGACGGCTTTGCTGGAGGAGCCGCCAGGCGTCGAGGGCGGTGAATCCGGGCAACTGGTAGTCGGCCAGGATCAGGTCCGGGGGGCTGGACAGCGCCTGCTCGAAGGCACTCAGGGTTTCCACCCGCAGGATATTGAAGGCCAAAGCCCCTCGCCGCAACGCCAGGCAGGCCAATTCATGGTCCACTTCAGAGTCTTCCAGATGCAGGATCTGCAACACCTGCCGGGGAGGTTTTTCGTGCTCAGTCATGCGGTCCTGTCTGCGCACGGGTTCGTTGGCTTGATTCCTGCGTAGCCGTGCGGCTGGACAGCCTGTCGGGGCTTGGCAGGGGCTTGGCTGGGGTAGGGCGCATCAGGGATGGAGGTGGTGTTTCAATATGATAAAGCATGCAAGGTTGTGTCGTGAATTCGGTCCGGGTTGCGCGACTGAGAGTGCTTTTTTTGCAAATTCAAGCGGTGTGAGCCTCTTTTTTGTGAGCTTGAGTTACCGGAAGCCTTCGGCGTATTGCAAAATGGCCAGAAGTACCGGCGAATTGCAAATGCTTGGAAATTCGCCCGAGGCGATGGAGAAAACATGCAACCAACGCTAGACAACCCCAGCGGGCCGGCCGTCCAGTTGCCAGTGATGGCGGTTGCTGAGGTTCAGGATTCATTGCTCGTGGTCATGCACGATCTGCATCGTCTGGAAGGTTTGCTGAACCATGCGGCAGACAACCTTCTGGAACGCTTTGGCACTGCCAATCAGAGTCTGGCCGAGCTGGGGTCGGACACGTCGGAGCAGATCGACCGGGTTCGTGAGGCGCTTCGCAGTGCGGTGACCGAGTTGCAGTTCCATGACATGGCCACCCAGCTCATCATCCACACCACCAAGATCCTCCAGGGTTGCGCGTTCCGCCTGGCTTCCGAGTCCATGGGGCAGGATGAAGGCGAAGAGGCCGCACCCTATGCAGATCAGATGCCTGAACGGCCCAATCCGGTCACGCAAAGTGAAATGGATGCGGGGTCCATCGACCTGTTCTGACGTCTTCTTCCATCCAATAAAGCTGATACATCGTTTCTGGAGCCCTAAATGCAATCGATTCTCGCCGTTGATGACTCTCCGTCCATGCGAAAGATGGTGTCTTTCACGTTGACTGGCGCTGGATACAACGTGGTGGAGGCTGTTGACGGCCAGGACGCGTACGAAAAGGCCCAGACCCATCACATCGATCTGGTCCTGGCGGATCAGAACATGCCGCGACTCGATGGCATCGGGTTGACCCGCAAGCTGCGCGAGCATCCGAAATTCAAGACCATCCCGATCCTGATCCTGACCACGGAGTCGAGTGATCAGATGAAGCAGGCCGGTCGCAGCGCAGGCGCGACGGGATGGCTGGTCAAACCATTTGATCCGAATCGCTTGATCGAGGTCATTCAGAAGGTCATTCGATGACTGGACACTCTCTCGTTTGAAAGATGGCAGGAGCACGGCATGGCTGAAGCGCAGCATGAAGGCGGCAGTTCTGGTGCAGATTTCGATCTGAGTCAGTTTTATCAGATTTTTTTCGAGGAAGCCGGCGAGAATCTGGATCTGATGGAGCAGATGCTCCTGGAGCTGGATCTGGCCAGTGCTGACGATGAAGAATTGAACGGGATTTTCCGTTGTGCCCACTCGATCAAGGGGGGGGCTGCGACATTCGGGTTTTCGGATGTGGCCGAGCTGACCCACCACATGGAGTCCCTGCTCGACAAGCTGCGTCGCCGCGAACTGGCCCCGATCCCGCCCATGGTCGATGTGCTGCTGGAATCGGCCGATGCGTCGCGCGGTCTGCTGGCCGTCCATCAGGCCGGCGGCAATGGCACACCTCCTTCAACCGTCGATCTGGTCCGCCGGATCAGCGAGCTGGCGGCGGGAGGCGTGCCGGCTGCGGCAGCCCCGGCGCCCGCTCCGGCGGCATCGCCCGCGCCCGCTGCGGTGGCCCCCGTGGCGGCGCCGGTGGTGGCCGCCGAGGCGCCTGTCTCTGGTCAGTTGCGCCGGCTCGAGATCGTGGTGGGCCCGCTGGGGCGCCCGGAACAGGCGGACGCCATTGCCGAGTTGTTCCGGGACATTCCCGGCCTGGGCAGCATCCAGCCCATGGTGAGTGCCAAGCCGGATTTCCGGTGCTTCAGTGTCGAAACCAGCTCCAGCAATGAAGAGTTGCTGGATCTGTTCATCTTCCATGTGGCCAAGGAGCAGGTCCAGATCCGTGACCTGAATGCGGCGGCCCCTGCGGCTGCGCCGGCCGCAGGCGGTGACATCCCGGGTTTCGGTCTGTTCGATGCGTCCGAGCCGGCGGCGGATGCGCCGATGGCGCCGGCCCCCGGCTTTGGCTTCTTCCCCGGGGCGCCCGGCCATCCCGAGGCGGCCGCGCCGGCCGCCGCCGCCAGCAAACCTGTGGATGTGGCGGAGCCGGCGGCTGCCAAGCCCGCTGCGGTGAAGGCGCCCGAGCCCAAGGCCGCGAGCCAGGCCCAACTGGAGGCGGCCACGATCCGTGTGGCGGTCAACAAGGTCGACCAGTTGATCAATCTGGTCGGCGAACTGGTGATCACCCAGGCCATGCTGGCTCAGAACAGCCGCACGCTGGATCCGGCGCTCAACCAGCAATTGCTGGCCGGCCTGGCCGACCTGGATCGCAACACCCGCGATCTGCAGGAATCGGTGATGTCGATCCGCATGATCCCGATGTCCATCGTATTCAGCCGCTTCCCTCGCATGCTGCGGGATCTGGCCAACAAGCTGGGCAAGCGCGTCGAGCTGATCACCCAGGGTGAGGCCACCGAACTCGACAAGGGGCTGGTCGAGAAGATCACCGACCCGCTGACCCACCTGGTGCGCAACAGTTGCGACCATGGCATCGAGCTGCCCGAGGACCGCCTGGCCAAGGGCAAGCCGGCCCACGGGACCATCACGCTGTCGGCCGCCCACCAGGGGGGCTCGATCGTGATCGAGGTGCGCGACGACGGCCGCGGCCTGTCGCGCGACAAGATCCTGAACAAGGCCCGCGAGCGTGGCCTGGACGTCTCCGACCAAATGAGCGATGCCGAGGTCTGGCAGCTCATCTTCGCGCCAGGCTTCTCCACCGCCGAAGTGGTGACGGATGTGTCCGGTCGTGGTGTGGGCATGGACGTGGTGAAAAAGAACATCCTGGCCCTCAACGGCACGGTGGAGATCGACTCGGCCGAAGGCTATGGCATGAAGGTGTCGGTCCGGCTGCCGTTGACGCTGGCCATCATGGACGGTATGTCGGTGGGCGTCGGCGAAGAGGTCTACATCCTGCCGCTGTCCTCGGTGGTCGAGTCCTTCCAGGTCAATGACGATTCGGTCAGCACCGTGGCACAAGGCTCTCAGTTGGTGAAGGTGCGTGACGAATACATGCCTGTCATCGAGCTCGAGAAGGTCTTCCAGGTACCGCGCTTCGATTTCGAGAAGAGCAGCAGCATCATGGTGGTGGTCGAAGCCGAAGGCAGCCGTGTCGCGTTGCTGGTCGACGAATTGCTGGGCCAGCACCAGGTGGTGGTGAAGAACCTGGAAACCAACTACCGCAAGGTTCCAAACGTTTCCGGCGCAACCATCCTCGGGGATGGCAAGGTGGCCTTGATTCTCGATACCAGTGGACTGGTCCGCCGGGCCCGCCATTGAGTCAATTAGTCTTTGAAGGAGAGCATCATGGGTGTGATTGGTAAAAGCTCTGAAGGTACTATCACTGGTGCCCGTGAATACCTGACGTTCCGTCTGGATCAGGAAGAGTACGGCATCGACATCCTGAAGGTCCAGGAGATCCGCGGTTACGAGCCGCCGACCCGCATTGCCAATGCGCCCGAGTTCATCAAGGGGGTCGTGAACCTGCGCGGCACCATCGTCCCGATCGTGGACATGCGCTTGAAATTCAACTGCGCCAATGCCGAGTACAACAACTTCACCGTGGTCATCATCCTCAACCTGCGCAGCCGGGTGGTGGGCATCGTGGTGGACTCGGTCAGTGATGTGATGGAATTGTCGCCCGACAACATCAAGCAGGCTCCCGACATCGAAAGCGTGATCGACAACGGCTGTATCCTGGGTCTGGGGTCGGTCGGCGAGCGCATGCTGATCCTGCTGGACATCGAGAAGCTGATGTCGGGCGTGGACATGGGGCTGGTGCCTGCCGCAGCCTGATTGTCCGCCCAGCTTGGCGGAGACGGTGGGGCTTCAGGCGCCGAGCCGAGGCCTTGTGCCCGGGGCACTTCGTGCCGGAAAGGATTGTGAATGATGTCCAGTCTGCGCAAGCAGGATCTCGGCGGTACGGCGGGTCGTGAGCGTTCCCAGGCGGTTGCCGTGGCCCCTTCCGGTCCGGCCGCCCAGGGGCGCGAGTTCGTCTGGACGGATGCCGATTTCACGCGGGTCCAGGCCTTGATCTATCAACGCGCCGGCATCAACCTGCATGACGGCAAGCACGCCATGGTCTACAGCCGCCTGTCCCGCAGGCTGCGGGAGACAGGTCATACCAGCTTCAAGGAGTACCTGAGCTGGCTCGAAAACCACGATGGACCCGAGTGGCAGGAGTTCGTCAACGCGCTGACGACCAACCTCACGGCGTTCTTCCGGGAGCAGCACCATTTCGAGATCTTCGCCTCGCACCTGAAGCTCAAGCCGGCGGGCACACCGTGGAAGGTGTGGTGCAATGCGGCGTCGACCGGCGAGGAGCCGTATTCGATCGTCATGACGGCCATCGAGACCTTGGGTCACAACGCGTCCTTCAAACTCACGGCCAGCGACATCGATTCGAAGGTGTTGGCGTCGGCGGCGCAGGGCGTGTACCGCCTCGACAACCTCAAAGGCCTGAGTCAGGAGCGCCTGCAACGGTTCTTTCTGCGGGGCAAGGATTCGAATGCGGGCCTGATCCGGGTGAAGCCGGAACTGCGCAAGGCCATCGACTTCATCAGCGTCAACCTGATCCGGGATGACTGGCCCTTCAAGGAGCCCTTCGATGTGGTCTTCTGCCGCAATGTGATGATCTATTTCGATGCCCCGACCCAGCGCAAGGTGCTGGAACGCATACACCGGGTGCTGAAGCCCGGTGGCATGCTGTTCGTCGGTCATGCCGAGAATTTCAGTGAGTCGCGCGATCTGTTCACCCTTCGCGGCAAGACGGTCTATGAACGCCGCTGACCACGCCCCACACCCCTGAGCCGACGACCATGAATTTTCCTCCCAGTTCTACTCCCCCCTCAGCCCGTGGGGCGCTTCCGCCGGGCGTGGTGGATCGCCGTCAGGTGCCGCGGATCCATCCGATTTCACCGAATTCGTACAACACATCGACCCAGGGGGCTCGGACCTCGACGCTCGAAGAGCTCAAGTCCAAGTCGAGAAAGGCCGGCGAGGCCAGCTTCTTCTACTTCGATCACCATTTCCAGTACAACGCGGTGAAGGTGTTGCCGGGCGAATTCTTTGTCTCGGACGAAAATCTGGTGGTCATGACGGTGCTGGGTTCGTGCATCGCTGCCTGCATCTGGGACAGCCGCTCCCTGATCGGCGGCATGAATCACTTCATGCTGCCCGAAGGCGAAGTCGGCGATTCTTCCGGCCGCTATGGCTCCTATGCGATGGAACTCTTGATCAACGAGTTGATGAAGTTGGGCGCCAGGCGTGAGACCATGCAGGCCAAGATCTTCGGCGGCGGGGCGGTGATGGCCAACTTCACGACCATGAACGTGGGGGAGCGCAATACCAAGTTCGTCCGCGACTATCTGCAGGCCGAGCGGATCCCGGTGGTGTCCGAGGATGTGCTGGACATCTATCCGCGCAAGGTCTGTTTCTTCCCGGTCACCGGGAAAGCCATGGTGAAACGTCTGGCCCATGCCCATCCGGAAACCCTGGCCCAGGAAAAGCGTGGCAATGTGGCGACGGTGGTGCAGACCACTGCAGGTGGTTCCGTCGATCTGTTCTGAGGAAATCTGAAAGAAGCAATGGGGATGAGCAAGAAGATCCGGGTGGTGGTTGTGGACGACTCTGCGCTGGTGCGCAGTCTGCTGTCGGAGATCATCAATCGTCAGCGTGACATGGAGTGCGTGGGGACGGCCAACGACCCCTTGATCGCACGGGAGATGATTCGAGAACTCAATCCCGACGTGATCACATTGGATGTCGAAATGCCACGCATGGATGGCATCGACTTCCTGGGGCGGCTGATGCGTCTGCGTCCCATGCCGGTGCTGATGATCTCCACTCTGACCGAGAAGGGTGCCGAGGTGACCTTGCGGGCGTTGGAGTTGGGGGCCATCGATTTTGTCGCCAAGCCGCGCGTGGGATTGGCCAATGGCATCAATGAGCTGGCCAATCAGATCGTGGACAAGATCCGGGTGGCGGCGGTGGCCCATGTGCGACGCGCACACAAGGAGCCTCTGGCTGCGGAGCATGCCCACGCGCCAGGTGCTCCGGCGCCCGCCCGACCGCCCGCGCCGACCCTGATCGGACGTCTGTCGACCGAAAAGCTCATCTGCATCGGCGCCTCCACAGGGGGCACCGAAGCGATCAAGGAGATCCTGGTGCGCATGCCGGCCGATTCGCCCGGCATCGTCATCACCCAGCACATGCCGCCCGGCTTCACCACCAGCTTCGCGGCCCGTTTGAACGGTCTCTGCCAGATCACGGTCAAGGAGGCGGTGAATGGCGAGCGGATCCTGCCCGGACATGCCTATATCGCGCCGGGGGGCAAGCAGTTCAGCCTGGCCCGCAGCGGCGCCAACTACGTCGCCGTGGTCGATGATGGCGAGCCTGTGAACCGGCACAAGCCTTCGGTCGAGGTGCTTTTCAAATCGGCCGCTGCCGTGGTCGGACGCAATGCCTACGGCGTGATGCTGACGGGCATGGGCAACGACGGCGCCAAGGCCATGCGCGAGATGAAGGACGCCGGCAGCTACAACTATGTGCAGGACGAAGCGAGTTGCATCGTCTTCGGCATGCCGCGCGAGGCGATTGCGCATGGGGCCGCCGATGAAGTCCTGCCGCTCGACAAGATCGCACCGGCCTTGCTGACCCGCCTGAGCGGGGCCACCGATCGCCTGCACCACCGGATCTGATCCGGCCTCGGGCCTCAAAGGCCGAGGGTGCTCAGCTGGATAGCGCTTCCCAGCGCTCCAGGGCGAGCATCAAGGCCTCCTCGATTTCGGCGTTGCGGGTGTTCAGTCCCATCGCCTTGCTGGGGTCGCTCGCGTACAGGCTGCCGTCTTCCAGTGCCTGCTGGATCTGGCTTTGCTCCTCTTCCAGGGCGGCGATGTGCTGGGGCAGGCCATCCAGCTCGCGCTGCTCCTTGTAGCTGAGTTTGCGTTTGAGCGGGGTGGCAGCGTCGGCGGGTGTCTTCGCCGCGGGCGGCGCCTGCCGATCGGATTTGTCCTGGGGCGTGGCCGCGGTCTGCGTCGGGCCGGACAAGGCCCTGGCGCGTTGCGACTGCGTCAGCCAGTCCTGCACGCCACCTTCGTACTCACGCCACAGGCCATCACCTTCCCAGGCCAGGGTGCTGGTGACCACGTTGTCCAGGAAGGTCCGGTCGTGGCTGACCAGGAACACCGTCCCGTCATAGCTCTGCAGCAAGTCCTCCAGCAGCTCCAGGGTGTCGATGTCCAGATCGTTGGTGGGTTCATCCAAGACCAGCACATTGGCCGGGCGGGCAAACAGGCGGGCCAGCAGAAGGCGGTTGCGCTCACCGCCGGACAGCGAACGCACCGGCGAATGGGCCCGGGCCGGCGAGAACAGGAAATCGCCCAGATAGCTCTTGACGTGTTTGCGCTGTTGCCCGATCTCGATCCATTCGCTGCCGGGACTGATGAAGTCCTCGAGCGTTGCATCCAGATTGATGGCCTGCCGCATCTGGTCGAAGTAGGCCACTTGCAGATTGGCGCCTTGGCGCACCTTGCCGCTGTCCGGTTGCAGCTCCCCCAGAATCATCTTGAGCAGGGTGGTCTTGCCGACACCGTTCGGGCCGATCAGTCCGACCTTGTCGCCTCGAAGAATGGTGCCGGTGAAGCGTTTGACGATGGTCTTGTCGCCGAAAGCCTTGTCGACCTCGGTCAACTCCGCCACGATCTTGCCGCTGGGCAGTCCTGAGGCAACGTCCATCTTGACGCTGCCCAGGGCTTCTCGCCGCGCCAGTCGCCTGGCCCGCAGCTTCTCGAGGCGGCCGATGCGACTTTGGCTGCGGGTACGCCGGGCCTCAACGCCCTTGCGGATCCAGATCTCCTCCTGGGCCAGCAGCTTGTCGGCCTTTGCGGCAATGACGGCCTCCTGGGCCAGTTGCTCCTCCTTCTGGACCAGGTATTGCGCAAAATTGCCCGGATAGGAGCGGAGCTGGCCCCGGTCCAGCTCCACGATGCGGCTGGCCACCCGGTCCAGGAAGGTTCGGTCATGGGTGATCGTGACCACGCTGCCCTTGAAGTCATTGAGCAGGCCCTCAAGCCATTCGATCGAGTCCAGGTCCAGGTGGTTGGTGGGTTCGTCGAGCAGCAGCACATCGGGCTGGGCCACGAGGGCCTGGGCCAGCGCCACCCGTTTGCGAGTGCCCCCCGAAAGCGTTCCCACGCGTTGGGTTCCGTCCAGATGAAGGCGGTGCAGTGTCTCTTCGACGCGCTGTTCCCAGTTCCAGGCATCAAAAGCCTCGATCTGCGACTGCAGCGCGTCCAGGTCGACCCCCTCTGCTCCACTCAGATATTGATCGCGCAGATCGATCACCTCCCGCAGCCCTTCGCTGGCAGCTTCGAAGACGGTCGCTTCCGGCGCCAGAATCGGCTCCTGGGACACAAAGGCGATGCGCACACCCTGCTGCAGATGGAGTGTGCCGTCATCGGGTTTCTCCAGGCCGCCGAGAATCTTCAGCAAAGATGACTTGCCGGCGCCATTGCGACCGATCAGGCCAACGCGTTCGTTGGCTTCAAGTGAGAAAGCCGCGCCATCCAGGAGGGCGACGTGACCGAACGCCAGGTGGGCGTCAAGAAGGGTGATGAGTGCCATGTGGGCGTGATTATCGCGGCCTCACGCGTCCGGAGGCTGACAGGCCCGCCCGAGGGCCGATCGCGACGAAATGAGCCCTGTCGATCGGTTGCTGATGATCAGCGTCACGAAGATGTCATGAGAGGCCAAAGCCCAAAAAACCGATGTATACTAGCGGGCTCGACAGCGCAGAAGTGCATCGCAGGATGTGCGGAGTGGGTGTTGAGAGGGTTGGCTGAGAGGCTGGTCCTGGGGTCTTGGGTTGGTTGAGGGGTTTGGGATGTTGCTGAGTTTTGTGTCTGTGCTGCGAAAAGCGGTATATAATCGGAGGCTCTGCTGAGTTGGTGGTGATTGCGAGAGGCTGGATGCTGATTGTGATTGCGGCTGATGAGGTTGAAAAAATTTTTGCCAGCAACTAAAAAACTGTGCTACAA
>JAFAMV010000143.1 GCA_019233055.1 Curvibacter sp. | reverse complement strand
CGACCTTGCCGAACCTCACTGGCACATCGGTACACTTTGGCACTGGCAGTCCTGTTCTCGAGTTGCATTTTTTAGGCGTCGAATACCTATGACAACGCATCTCGGCTCAGGGCTGCCGACCTCCTACTCGCGAAATATCCAGGCTAGGGGGATGCCCGTAGTCGACTCGCGTCGGCCCTGCCCGCCGGGCTATATTGGCGGCCTGACCAGGAAAACGAGATGGGCGGCCTTGGAACGCCTGCAGACATGAATCCATCGAACCGCTTGCGACTGCTGCTGATTTCAGGTGTCGTTCTCAGCAACCTCCTGGTCATGGCCTTGATGGCCTATTCGCTGCAGCAGATCCGTCGGGCCACGCAGTTCCGGGTCGAGGTTCAGACCCAGAATGTGGCGAATGCAGTCGACCAGAGCGTCTCTGACAGCATCGAGAAGATCGACCTGGTGCTCCAGGGCCTGGTCGACGAGGTGCAGCGCCAGTTGCAGGGGACAGGACTGCAGCGCGCCACCCTCAGTGAGGCGATGACGCGCTACGAGCAGCGCCTGCCCGAGGTCGAGTATTTCCGGGTGGCGGACCGCCAGGGGCTGATCATCCTGGGCAACCATGTCAAGCCGGCCGACCACATCAGTGCGGCCGATCGCGACTACTACCTGGCCCTGCGGCAGGACCCGGATCTGGGGCTGTATGTCTCCAGGCCCTTGGCGGGCAAGATCATCAAGATTCCCATGATCGTCTTTGCCCGTGCCTACAAGGACCCGAAGGGGCGCTTTGCCGGGCTGGTCTACGGCATGGTCAGCGTCGAGCATTTCCGTCGGCTGCTGTCCCGCTTCCAGACCGGGCCGCATGGCAGCGTGATCCTGAGGGATGCCGATCTCGGGTTGATCGCGCGTGCGCCCACGCTGCCCCCGGAGGAGGCGGCGGGCCAATTGGGCAACCGGCAGGTGTCGCCTGAATTGCAGGCCCATGCGGCTGCGTCCGTGGCGTCGGCGACGTTCATGAATTCCCTGGGGGGCGACGGCGTGCAGCGCACGATCACCTTCCACCGCCTGCAGAAGGCGCCCATGCTGGTCATCGCGGGGCTGGCCACCGAGGACTATCTGCAAGGGTGGCATGACGAGATCCTCAAAGGGGTGGCGATCTCGCTGGGTTTCATGCTGCTGTCCTCCGGCTTCGTCGTCGTGCTTTTGCGCATGATGGAGCGCAGCCAGGGCTGGAAACAGGCCCACGAAGCAGCATTGAGCCGTCTGCAGAAGATTGCCAGCCGCGTGCCCGGTGTGGTCTACGAATACCGGATGCGGCCCGACGGCAGTTCGTGCTTCCCGTTTGCCAGCGAGGCGATCCGCGACATCTACCGGGTCGAGCCCGAGCAGGTGCAGCACGATGCCGCGCCGGTCTTCAGGATCCTGCATCCGGACGATGTCGAGGGCGTCCAGGCGTCCATCGAGGCGTCGGCCCGCGACCTGAGTCTGTGGCGACATGAATACCGGGTCCGGTTCGAGGATGGGACCGAGCGCTGGCTGCTCGGCAACGCCAAGCCGGAGCGGGCGGCGGACGGCCAGGTCATCTGGCACGGCTTCATCACCGACATCACCGACCGCAAGAAGGTCGAGGCCGCCCTGATCGAGAGCGAGGCCCTGTTCCGCCTGATCTTCAGCCACAACCTCGACGCGGCCCTGCTGACGCAGCCCGATGGGCGCATCCTGGCGGCCAATCTGGAGGCCCAGCGCATGTTCGGCTACAGCGAGGACGAGTTCCGGTCCCTGGGGCGCAGCGGGCTGGTCGACCTGGACGACCCCAGACTGGAGACGGCCCTCGAGCAGCGGGCCCGCCAGGGCTGGTTCCGCGGTGAGCTGGGCATGATCGGGCGTGGCGGACGCAAGATCCCGGTCGAACTGTCGTCGTCGGTGTTCACCGGGCAGGACGGCAGCCACATGACCAGCATGCTGATCCGCGACATCACGGAGCGCCAGCGCACCGAGCAGCAGCTGCGGATCGCGGCCACGGTCTTCGAGTCCCAGGAGGGGATGATGGTGACCGATGCCGCAGGCCACATCCTGCGGGTCAACCAGGCCTTCACGGACATCACCGGCTACGGCGCCGAGGAAGTGGCCGGCCGGCAGGCCAGCCTGCTCAAGTCGGGGCGCCATGAGCCGGCCTTCTATGAGCAGCTCTGGCAGACCCTGGCGGAGCAGGGCTACTGGGAGGGCGAGATCTGGAATCGGCGCAAGAATGGCGACGTCTACCCCGAGTGGCTGACCATCACCGCGGTCAAGGGGTTGCAGGGGCAGGTCAGCCATTTTGTCGGGACGCTGACCGACATCACGGCGCGCAAGGTGGCCGAGGAGGAGATCCGCAACCTGGCCTTCTACGATCCATTGACGCACCTGCCCAACCGGCGGCTGCTCATGGACCGGCTGCAGCAGGCACTGGCGGCCAGCGCGCGCAGTCATCTGCATGGTGCCCTGCTGTTCATCGATCTCGACAATTTCAAGACGCTCAACGACACGCGCGGCCATGACGTGGGCGATGTGCTGCTCCAGCAGGTGGCCGAGCGCCTGGGAGGCTGCGTGCGCGAAGGCGACACGGTGTCTCGCATCGGCGGAGACGAGTTCGTGGTCATCCTGGAGGGCCTGCATCCGCAGGCCCTGGATGCGGCCCGGCAGACCGAAGCGCTGGCCGAACACATCCGTGCCGCATTGAACCAGGCCTACCGTCTCGGCGAAGAGGTGCACCACAGCAGCCCCAGCCTGGGGGCCGCCTTGTTCCTGGGGCACCACAGCAGCGTGGAGGAACTGCTCAAGCGTGCGGATCTGGCCATGTACCAGGCGAAGGCCTCCGGGCGCAACAACCTGCGCTTCTTCGATCCCCAGATGCAGGCCTCGGTCAGTGCCCGGGCCCGGCTGGAGGCCGACTTCCGCCAGGCCCTTGCCGAGGAACAGCTGCTGCTGCATTACCAACCCCAGTTCGATGAGCATGGGCGCATCGTCGGCCTCGAGGCGTTGGTGCGCTGGCAGCACCCGCAGCAGGGGCTGATCATGCCCGCCGCCTTCATCGACATGGCCGAAGAGACGCGCCTGATCCATGAGATGGGGGGCTGGGTGTTGCGCACCGCCTGCGAGCAGCTGCAGCGCTGGTCTGAGCATCCGCAATGGGCCCGACTGGTCCTGGCGGTGAACGTCAGTGCCCAGCAATTCCATCACCGCGACTTCGTGCAACAGGTGCGCGACATCCTCCGGCAGACGAGGGCCAATCCCAGGCGCCTCAAGCTCGAGCTGACGGAGAGCGTCCTGGTCCAGGATCTCGACGACGTGGTCATCAAGATGAATCTCTTGAAGGCGCAGGGGGTGGGTTTCTCGCTCGACGACTTCGGCACCGGCTACTCGTCACTGGCCTACCTGAAGCAGTTGCCCTTGCAACAGCTGAAGATCGATCGCTCGTTCGTGCGAGATGCGCTGCTCGACGCCAATGCGGCCGCGATCGCGCGCAGCATCGCCAGCCTCGCCCACAGCCTGGAGCTGCAGGTGATTGCCGAAGGCGTCGAGACCCGCGAGCAGTTCGAGTTTCTGCGCCTTCACGGCTGCCATCTGTTCCAGGGGTATGGCTTCAGCCATCCCCTGCCTCTGGCCGAGCTGCAGGTGCTGCTCGAGAAGCCGCCAGGGCTGCCTCCAGGCTGGCGGGGCCCAGCTTCGCCGGAGGGGGCGCAGCAAGCGGCGCGCGTCGACTGAGGCCGTCCGACCTCCGGCGCGTGGCCCCAGAGTTCAGCCTCCTGCCGCAGGCAGAGCCTGCTGCCGCGCCAGCCCCTGCAGGAAGGACTCGCAGCGGCCCAGTTGTTCAAGGCTCACGTACTCGTCGGGCTGATGCGCCTGGGTGATGCTGCCCGGACCGCAGACCACGGTGGGAATGCCCGCGCCCTGGAACAGGCCGGCCTCGGTGCCGAAGGCCACCAGCGTGGTGCGGGGCTCGCCCGACAGCTGCTGGGCCAGTCGGGTCACCGCATCATCGGCCGAGCCCAGGAAGGCCGGCACCTCGCAGATGGTCTCGAAGCGGAAGCCGGCCTCGGGCGCCACCTGCTGCATCGACGGCTCCAGAGATCGGGCATGGGCCAGCATCTCGGCCTGCAACGCATGCGCATCGGCGGTCGGCAGGTTGCGGAATTCGTAGCGGAATTCGGCGTCGCGCGGCACCACGTTGTCGGCGATGCCGCCGTGGAACTGGCCGACGCTGGCCGTCGTGTAGGGCACGTCGAAGCCGTCGTAGCGGGCTTCGTGGCGCTCCAAGCCTTCGGCCATGTCACGCAGCCGGCCGACCAGGCGCGCCGCCATCTCGATCGCGTTCACCGACTGCGGGGTCAGCGAGGAATGGGCCTCCTTGCCGCGCACGCAGCAGCGGTAGCGGTACACGCCCTTGTGCGCAATGGCCGGCACCATCAGCGTGGGCTCGCCGACGATGCAGGCCAGCGGACGGATGCCGGCGTCGCGCAGGTCGGCGATCAGCTCGCGCACCCCGAGGCAGCCCACCTCTTCGTCGAAGCTCAGCGCCAGATGCACCGCAAACGGGGCGCGGCTGTGGAGGAAGGTTTCGGCCTGGGCCAGGGCCACGCCGATGAAACCCTTCATGTCGGCCGAACCCCGGCCATACAGGCGTCCGTCCTTCACGGTGGCCGACAACGGCTCCAGGCTCCAGTCCTGGCCATCCCAGGGCACGGTGTCGGTGTGGCCCGACAGGATCACGCCGGCCGGCTTGCCCTCGCCCAGGGTGGCGAAGAGGTTGGCCTTGGTCCGGTCGTGGTTCCAGCTGAGGCGGCTGGTGACGCCAAGGCGCTGCAGTTCGTCACGGACGAAGTGGATCAACTCCAGGTTGGAGTGGCGGCTCACGGTGTCCATGCGCACCAGGGTCCGCGCCAGTTCTAGGGCTCGATCAGAAATCATGGCTGGCATTGTGGTGGATTTCCGGGCGTGGCGTGCGCCGGAGGGCAGCGCTAGACTGTGGCCCATGGCCTTTGGCCCCCACTCCACATACGCACCCCCGCCATGAACCTCCTCGACTCCATCGTCGCCCAGTCGGCCGGCATCGCCGCGCTGCGCCGCGACATCCACGCCCATCCCGAGCTGTGTTTTGAAGAAGTCCGCACCGCCGACCTCGTCGCGGCCAAGCTGACCGAGTGGGGCATCCCGGTGCACCGGGGGCTGGGCAAGACGGGCGTCGTGGGCATCGTCAAGGGCACCGGCGGCAGCAGCGCACGAGCCATCGGCCTGCGCGCCGACATGGATGCCCTGCCCATGCAGGAGTTCAACCAGTTCGCGCACGCCAGCCGGCATGCCGGCAAGATGCACGCCTGCGGCCACGACGGCCATGTGGCCATGCTGCTGGCGGCGGCCCAGCACCTGGCCCGGCACCACGATTTCGACGGCACGGTCTACCTGATCTTCCAGCCGGCCGAGGAGGGCGGCGGCGGTGCCCGCGAGATGATCCGCGACGGCCTGTTCGAGCGGTTCCCCATGGACGCGGTCTTCGGTGCGCACAACTGGCCCGGCATGCCGGTGGGCACCCTGGCGGTGAGCCCGGGGCCGGTGATGGCCTCGACCAACGAGTTCAAGATCACCATCCGCGCCAAGGGCGGCCATGCCGCGCTGCCCCATGCCAGCGTCGATCCGGTGCCCATCGCCTGCCAGATGGTGCAGGCCTTCCAGACCATCGTGTCGCGCAACGTCAAACCCATCGACGCGGGCGTGGTCTCGGTGACCATGATCCACGCCGGCGAGGCCACCAATGTGATTCCCGACAGCTGCGAGCTGCAGGGCACGGTGCGCACCTTCACCCTCGAGGTGCTGGAGCTGGTCGAGCGTCGCATGCGCGACATCGCGACCAAGCTCTGCGAGGCCTTCGATGCGCATTGCGAATTCGAATTCGAGCGCAACTACCCGCCCACCATCAACCATGCGGCCGAGGCCGAGTTCGCACGCCGCGTCATGGCCGATCTGGTGGGCCCCGAGCAGGTGCTGCGCCAGGAGCCCACCATGGGCGGCGAAGACTTCGCCTACATGCTGCAGGCGCGGCCCGGCGCCTATCTCTTCATCGCCAACGGCGACGGCACGCACCGCGAGATGGGCCATGGCGGCGGGCCCTGCATGCTGCACAACCCGAGCTACGACTTCAACGACGAACTCATCCCGCTGGGCGGCTCGCTGTGGGTCCGGCTGGTGCAGCGCTGGTTCAGCGAGGCCGCCGAGCAGGCCGGGGCCTGAGGCGACCGGCTCCGGTGGCGGGCTGAAAGGCCCGGAGCGGAGCCTATGATGGGGGCCTTTTTTTGAATCGACCGGAGCCTCCATGTCTGACCTCACCGCCGCCTTCGAAGCCGCCGTGGCCCAATCCAAGAACCTCAGCGAACGTCCCGACAACGCCACGCTGCTGAAGATCTATGCGCTCTACAAGCAGGCCAGCGCCGGGGACAACGGCGAGAAGAAGCCCAGCTTCAGCGACCCCGTGGGGCGCGCCAAGTGGGACGCCTGGAACGCCCTCAAGGGCACGGCCGCCACTGCGGCCCAGCAGCAATACATCGACCTGATCGCCTCGCTGAGCTGAGGATTCCGGCGCCGCTGCGCGCCCCCCCCGAGCGCTCAATCCAGGGTGATGTGGGCGGTCGCGATGATGCGGCCCCAGCGCTCCAGTTCGGCGCGGGTGAAGTCGCCGAGCTGGCGTGGGCTCATGAGGGCCAGATCGGTGCCGTTGTCCTCGGCCTTCTTGCGCAGCTCCGGCGTGGCCAGGGCCCGGTTCACCTCGGTGTTGAGCAACTGCACCAGCTCGGCGGGCGTGCCGGCCGGCGCATACAGTGCAAACCACGAATCGAGTTCGTAGCCGGGCAGGCCGGCCTCGGCGGTGGTGGGCACCTGGGGCAG
>JAFAMV010000116.1 GCA_019233055.1 Curvibacter sp. | reverse complement strand
CATCAGCAGCGAGCTGAACAGCAGCATGTTGCTCAGCAGCATGCTCACGCCGGGGTTGGACAGGTAGGGCCTGGCCATCATCAGCAGGCCGAAACCGATGGTGCCCAGCCCGGTCGCGCCCACCCACCAGCGCACGCCTGGTATGAGGCGGTTGATGCGCCAGATGGCGAACATCACCAGGGCGGAGACGGCCGTGGCCATGACCATCACCAGCGACAGGGTGGACCGGTCCAGGTATTTCATTGCCGAAAAGACGAGATGCGGGGGGAACGCTTTGGGATCAGGCGCTGCGAAGGCGCCTGTTTCAATATTTTGATCAAGTTTACAGCATCGATCGTCCGAATTTGGAGATTTTGATATTTGTGATATTTGTACACAACTTTTCAGGAGGCTGACTGGAATTAGGCTTGACTTCCGTCAATTTGAGGGCGGTTGCCGCCTCGAGGCTCATCGGCCTGCCTGTGAGGCGCCCAGCCGGCGGGACAGGGCGTCGGCGCAGGCTTTCAGACCCAGGGCGCAGGGCGATTCCAGGCGGGTATCCAGGGTGGCGCTGGGGCCGATGGCGGCCAGCACCACGACGAGTTGGCCGAAGCCGTCGAACACCGGGGCCGCCAGCGCGCTGATGCCGGAGATCAGGTGGTCGGCCACGATGCCGAGGCGGGTGCTCCGGATGGATTGCAGTTCGGCCTGGAAGGCCGGCTCGGCCAGGGCGCCGGCGTGGCCGTCCTCGGCCAGCGCGGCCTCGATGGGGCCTGCCGCCATGAAGGCGGCAAACACCTTGCCGGACGCGGTGTGCCGGACCGAGGCGGTGGTGCCATGGCGCATTGCCACATGAACCGCCGTGGGTGCTTCTTCGACGCGGATGATGGTGGGGCCGCGGGTGCCCCAGACCGAGGCCGAGACGGTGCACCCCAGGGCCTGGGCCAGTGCCGGCAGCTCGGCAATGGCCAGCCGCACCGGGTCGACCTGCTGCAGGCTGATCAGGCCCAGCTGCAGGGCCAGGGGCCCCAGGCCATAGTGGCCGCTCGCGCTGTCCTGCTCGATCAGACCCAGCTTGCAGAAACTCACCAGATAGGGGTGGGCCTTGGCCGGTGTCATGTCCGCTTCGCGGGCCAGGTCCTTCAGGGCCATGCGCCGGCCGGTATGGGCCAGGGCCTTCAGCAACTGCCCACCCACCTCGACACTCTGGATGCCGCGCGGGGGGCGGTTGGGGTTCTCCTCGCTGGGCGAGGGCAGGGCTGGAGCGGGTGGGTCGGACGGGCGCATGCGTCGATTGTCTCTGTCGCTTGCCGGGCGGAAGATCGTTTTCTGCCGGGTTTCCACTGGTGCGAATCGATTTGTCATGGATGAATTGGATGTCTACAATGCCCTCATTCGTATTGAATGAATGAATTCGTCAATATTGAATAGAGTCATCCACCCACACCCAGAGCATCAGAACAGGAAAAGGCCGTCAGGCCGCATCCGCCGGGCCAGGCGGTATCGCTGGTGCACCTTCAGCAGGAGAGCCCATGGCAAACCATGACAAGCATGACTACCCCTTTGACGGCAACGGACAGGCGATCCAGGCCATCGATTTCCCCTACCGGCGTTCGTCCGATCAGGACAGTCCGGTCCCGGTGCGGCACCCCGTCGTCGTCGTGGGGGCCGGGCCGGCTGGCTTGAGCCTGGCCATCGATCTGGCCCAGCGAGGCCAGCCGGTGCTGCTGCTGGACAACGACCACCGTCTCTCCACCGGTTCGCGGGCGATCTGCTTTTCCAAGCGCGCCCTCGAGATCTGGGATCGGCTCGGGGTCGGCCAGCGCATGGTCGACAAGGGCGTGTCCTGGAATCTGGGCAAGGTCTTCTTCCATGAGCAGCAGCTCTACCAGTTCAACCTGCTGCCCGAAGCCGGCCACCAGCGCCCGGCCTTCATCAATCTGCAGCAGTACTACGCCGAGGCCTACCTGGTGGAGCGGGCCTTGCAACTGCCGGGCATCGATATCCGCTGGCACAACAAGGTCAGCGCGGTGGCCGCCCGCGACGACGGCGTGACGCTGACCGTGGACACCCCCGAGGGGGCCTATCAGATCGAGGCCGACTGGCTGGCCGCCTGCGATGGTTCACGCTCCCCGCTGCGCCAGATGCTGGGCCTCGAGAGCAAGGGCCGCATCTTCCAGGACCATTTCCTGATCGCCGACGTGCGCATGGAGGCCGATTTCCCGACCGAGCGCTGGTTCTGGTTCGATCCGCCCTTCCACCCCAACCAGAGCGTGCTGCTGCATCGCCAGCCCGACAACGTCTGGCGCATCGATTTCCAGCTGGGCTGGAACACCGACCCCGAGGTCGAGAAGCGGCCCGAGAACATCATTCCGCGCGTCAAGGCCCTGCTGGGCGAAGACGCCCGCTTCGAGCTTGAATGGGCCAGCGTCTACACCTTTGCCTGCCTGCGCATGGACCGCTTCGTGCACGGCCGGGTCGTCTTTGCCGGCGACAGTGCCCACGGGGTGTCGCCGTTCGGTGCCCGTGGCGCCAACAGCGGGGTGCAGGACACCGAGAACCTGGCCTGGAAGCTCGACTGGCTGCTCAAGGGCCGGGCCGGGCGCGCGCTGCTCGACAGCTACGGGCCCGAGCGCGAGTACGCGGCCGACGAGAACATCCGCAACTCGACCCGGGCCACCGACTTCATCACCCCCAAGAGCGAGGTCAGCCGCCTGTTCCGCGATGCGGCGCTGGATCTGGCGCGGGAGCATGAATTTGCCCGGCGCATCGTCAACAGCGGGCGGCTGTCGGTGCCGGCGGTGTTGCACGGGTCGCCGCTCAACACCCCCGATACCGACGCTTTCGATGCACGGCAGGTGCCCGGCGCCGTGCTGCTCGATGCCCCGGTGGTGCGGCAGGGCCGTCCCGGCTGGCTGCTGCGCGAGCTGGGCCCCGATTTCACGCTGCTGGTGTTCGGCGAGGCCCCCGCCTGGGCGCAAAGCCTGCCGCATGTGCAGGTGCTGCGCATCGGTGCCGATCTGCAGGATGTGCAGGGCCTGGTGGCCCGGCGCCTGGACGCGGCTCCCGACACGGCCTACCTGATCCGCCCCGACCAGCATGTGTGCGCCCGCTGGCGCCATCCGACCGAAGCCGCCGTGAAGGCCGCCCTGGCCCGGGCCACGGCGACGGCCGGCACCCAGTCCTGATGCAGGAGAACCCGACATGATCAACACCCAAGCCAATCTGCCCGCCTGCGACGACTTCTACGAGGCGCTGATCGATGCGCACCAGGGCCTGAGCACCGCCCAGAGCCATGCCATGAATGCCCGGCTGGTGCTGCTGCTGGCCAACCACATCGGCGAGCTGCCGGTGCTGCTGTCGGCCCTGCAACTGGCCCGGGGGGCGGCGCCCGGTGCGGCCGGTGCGGCGGCCGACGGCCCCCAGGCCATCACACCGGTCGCGCCGGTGCATGCGGCCGGGCGCCAGGCCTGAGGCCTCAGACCTGTCTCAGAGCCTGTCCAGGCCGACCCGGTCGGCATGCAGCAGCAGCAACTGGGTCTTGCAGTCCTGGATGCCGCCGTCATAGACCTTCTGCAGGGCCAGGTCCAGCGGCAGCTCGAGCAACTCGATGTCTTCCGCCTCGGCGTCCAGCCCGCCGCCCGACCCTGGCGGCGGCAGGCCTTCGTAGGGGGCGCAGAACAGGTGCAGCTTCTGCGACACCGCGCCGGGGCTGACATAGGTCTCGAACACCTTGCGCAAGGGGCCGGGCCGCAGACCGGTTTCTTCCAGGGCCTCGCGGCGGGCGCAATCCTCGGGGCTGTCTCCGTCGAGCAGGCCGGCGCAGGTCTCGATGAGCAGCCCGCCGAAGTCGCCCTTCAGGTGCACCGGCAGGCGCAGCTGCCGCGTCAGCAGCACGGTGCCGCGGGCGGCGTTGTAGAGCAGCACGCTGGCGCCGTCGCCCAGTTCATAGACCTCGCGGCAGGTCTCCAGCAGGCGGCCGTCCCGGCTGCGGAACCGGAAGCGGTGCCGGCGCAGCGCGTTCCAGTCATGGGCCAGCAACTGGCTGTCGAGCAGTTGGACCTCGGGGTCCCGTGGGGCGGGGAGAGCGGACATCGGCATGGAGGCGTTCAGGGGCGGTGAAGGACAAGCCCCGATTCTGCAGAAGCCGCGGCTGCATCGGGCGCTGGAAACGGTTACGATAACTGTATATTTAAACAGTATTAAAGCCTGATCCGCCGTCCCATGTCTGCCTTGGCCCTGGATTCCATCCCCACCCTCTGGCGCGCCAGCGAGCTGGGCCGTTCGGCCCCGACCGTGGTGGGCAGCGGCTTTGCCGCGTTGGATGCCGAACTGCCCGGGGGCGGCTGGCCGGCCGGGCAGCTCACCGAAGTGCTGCAGCCCGTGGCCGGCTGGCGCGAATGGCGCCTGCTCGGGCCGGCCCTGGCGGGGTTGGCGCTGCGCGGTTCCGTGTTCCTGGTGGGGCCGCCCATGGCGCCTTGCCTGCCGGCGCTGGCAGCGCAGGGCCTGCGGCCCGAGTCCCTGTGCTGGGTCCGGGCCCAGTCTGCGGCGCAACGGCAATGGGCGGCCGAGCAGGGGCTGCGTTGCCGCGATCTCTCGGCCATGCTGGTCTGGCTGCCGTCCACCTCCAGCCAGGCGCTGCGCCGCCTGCATCTGGCCGCCCAGTCCGGCCACCAGGCCGAGCCACCGCTGCTGTGGGTCTTGCGGCCCTGGCCGGCGCAGCAGCAGGCCTCACCCGCCGTCCTGCGCCTGGGCCTGCGTGGCGGTGCCGACGATGGCCTGGAGCTGCATCTGTTCAAGCGGCGTGGGCCGGGCCTGACGCACCCGATCTGGCTCGATGCGCCCAGGCCGGCCGCCTTGCGCCCCCGGCCCGAATCGCCCGCCGCCGCCTCGGGCATGCCCCTGCGGCCCCTGGGGCCGGACCTCCGGAGACACCATGTGGTGGATCGCACTGCTGCCGGGCACGGCGCCTGAAGCCGCCTCGGCCACCGAGCTGGCCTGGTGGGCCCTGCGCTACACCCCGCGCGTGGCCTGCCACGAGGAGGGCGTGCTGCTGGAGCTGCAGGCCAGCCTGCGCCTGTTCGGCGGTGGCCCCGTGCTGCTGCGCCGCCTGCTGCAAGAATTGCAGGGCCTGGGGGTGAGCCGCCTGGGGCTGGCACCCCGGGCCCTGGCCGCGCTGGCCCTGGCACGCTCGATGCCCGAAGGCGCGCGGCGCGTGCGGCGCAGCTCCGCCGCGACCCTGGCCGAGGTGCTCGACGGCCTGCCGCTGGCGGTGCTGGGCGAGTGCCTGCCGATGCCCGACTGGCTCTTGCGCCTGGGCTGCCGCAGCCTGGGGCAGTTGCGTGCCCTGCCGCGTGCGGGGCTGTCCAGGCGCGGCGCCAAGGCCTTGCTGGGCCTGCTCGACCAGGTCTACGGCCCGGCACCCGAGGTGTTCGTGTGGCTGACGCTGCCCGAGGCCTTCGAGGCCGGACTCGAATGCCCCAGCCCGGTGGAACAGGCCCAGGGTCTGATGTTCGGCGCCCGACGGCTGCTGCGTCAGCTGGGGCTCTGGCTGGCGGCCCGTGGCATGGGGGTGCGCCGACTGACGCTGGGCTGGCGGCATGATCCGCGGCGTGGCTGTGCCGAGCGCGGCAGCCTGGAGTTGCGCTGCGCCGAGGCCTGCGGCGACATGTCGCATCTGGAGCGCCTGTTGGCCGAGCACCTGGCCCGCCTGAGTCTGCCGGCCCCGGTGCAGTCCCTGTCCCTGCAGGCCGCTGAACTGGAGCCCTGGGGGGCGCCCAATGCCAGCCTGCTGCCGCAGGACCAGCGTGCCGGCGAGCCGCTGGTCCCGTGCCTGGAGCGTCTGGCGGCGCGGCTGGGCCCGTCTGGTGTGTGCTCCGGCGGGTTGTTGGCCGACCATCGGCCTCAGCACCGGCAGTTCTGGCAGCAGGCCGTCGGCCGTCAGGCGGCGCAGGCGCTGGCGCCGCTGCTGCCCCCGGGCAGCCACTGGATGCCCTCCTGGTTGCTCGAGGTGCCGCAGGCGCTGTCGCTGGTCGGCGACAGTCCGCATTACCACGGCCCCCTGAGCCTGCTGGCCGGGCCGGAGCGCATCGAGGCCGGCTGGTGGGATGGCAGCGACGCCGTCCCGGCCGACCTGACCCTGCGCGACTATTTCATCGCCCGCAGCCCGCAGGCCGGCCTGGTCTGGGTGTTCCGCCTGCGCACCGGGCGGGCCGGTGGGGCAGGGGGGCAATGGTTTCTGCACGGGGTGTTCGGATGAGGCCGGCCATCCCGGAGGCCGCAGGGCTGCCCGCCTATGCCGAGTTGCAGACGCTGAGCAATTTCAGTTTTCTGCGTGGGGCCTCCTGGCCCGAGGAACTGGTCGAGCGGGCCCGCGACCTGGGGTACGCCGCGCTGGCGATCACCGACGAGTGCTCGGTGGCCGGGGCGGTGCGCGCCCACCAGGCCGCACAGAAGGCGGGGCTGCACCTGCTCATCGGCAGCCAGTTCCGGCTGCAGGACAACGCCCCCGGGGAGCCGTCCGGCACCCTGGTGCTGCTGGCCTGCAACCGCCGGGGCTATGGCCAGCTGTGTGCGCTGATCACCCAGGCGCGTGCCGGGCAGGCGCAGGGGGCCTATGCCCTGGGCTGGTCCGATCTGCTGGCCGACCCGGCGCGGCTTTCCGACTGCCTTGCCTTGTGGAGTCCCGCCCGTGAGGCGCCGCCGGATCCGGCTGGGCTGTCCCTGGCGGCCGGCTGCCTGGCTCAGGCCTTCGCGGGGCGTGCCTGGCTGGCCCTGACCCGTCTGTTGCGCATGGATGACGCGCTCTGGTCGACGGCCCTGCAACAGGCGTCGGCCGCCAGCGGCCTGCCGCTGGTGGCCTGCGGGGATGTGCGCATGCACCTTCGAGCGCGCAAGCCGCTGCACGATGTGCTGACCTCGATCCGACTGCGCCGGCCTCTGGCCGAATGCGGCTTCGCGCTGCAGGCCAATGCCGAAAGCCATCTGCGCTCGCGGATCCGCCTGGCCGGTCTGTACCCCGGGGACTGCCTGGCGCAGACGATCCGGATCGCCGGCCTGTGCCGCTTCAGCCTGGCCGAATTGCGCTATGAGTACCCCCAGGAAGTGGTGCCCGAGGGCCGCAGCCCTGGCCAGCACCTGCGCCGCTGCGTGGAGGACGGGGCGCTGGGCCGCTACCCCGATGGGGTGCCCGACAAGGTGCGGGCGCAGATCGAGCACGAACTGGCCCTGATCGCCGAACTCGGGTTCGAGAAGTACTTCCTGACGGTGCACGAGGTGGTCCAGTTCGCCCGCAGCCGCCACATCCTCTGTCAGGGGCGGGGCTCGGCGGCCAATTCGGTGGTCTGCTACTGCCTGGGCATCACCGAGGTCGATCCGCAGACCCACAGCCTCTTGTTCGAGCGTTTTGTCAGTCGCGCACGCAACGAACCGCCCGACATCGACGTCGATTTCGAGCACCAGCGGCGTGAAGAGGTCATCCAGCACCTCTATGCACGTTATGGCCGGGATCGGGCCGCCCTGGTGGCGGTGGTGATCTGCTACCGGCTGCGCAGCGCCATCCGCGATGTGGGTTTTGCCCTGGGGCTGGCGCCCGAGGTGGTCGATGCGCTGGCCAAGGGGCAGACCTGGTGGGACGGCGCCGGGCGCCTGTGCGAACAGATGGCCGAGCAGGGGCTGGTGCTCGACGGCCGGCGTGCCGCCCTGTGGCAGGAACTGGTCCAGCAATTGCTCGGCTTTCCGCGCCATCTGTCGCAGCACCCGGGCGGTTTCGTGCTTTCCGGCGCGCGCCTGGATGCGACGGTGCCCATCGTGAACGCCCGCATGGCGGGGCGGACCTGCATCGAATGGGACAAGGACGACATCGATGCGCTGGGCCTGCTCAAGGTGGATGTGCTGGCCCTGGGCATGCTGAGCGCGCTGCAGCGCGGCCTGATGCTGCTCGGGCAATGGCAGGGCCGGCCTTTCAGCATCAGCGACATCCCGAAAGAGGACCCCACCACCTACGCCATGCTGCGCGAGGCCGACACCATCGGCGTCTTCCAGGTCGAGTCGCGGGCGCAGCAGAGCATGCTGCCGCGCCTGCGCCCCGAACGTTTCTACGACCTGGTGGTGCAGGTGGCCATCGTGCGGCCCGGGCCGATCCAGGGCGGCATGGTGCACCCCTACCTGCGCCGCCGCCAGCAGCTGGAGCCCGACGACAGCCCCGCCGAACTCCGGGACGCCCTGGGGCGCACCCTGGGGGTGCCGATCTTCCAGGAGCAGGTGATGCAGATCGCGATGATCGCGGCCGGCTTCAGTGCCGAAGAGGCCGACGATCTGCGCCGCAGCATGGCCGCCTGGAAGCGCAAGGGCGGCATCGGCCATCTGCGCGAGCGCCTGTTCCAGGGCATGGCCGATCGGGGCTATCAGGCCGATTTCGCCGAGGCCATCTTCCGCCAGATGGAGGGCTTCGGCGACTATGGTTTCCCGGAGAGCCATGCGGCGAGTTTTGCGCTGCTGGCCTATTTCAGCGCCTGGATGAAATGCCATCACCCGGCCTGCTTTCTGACGGCCCTGTTGAATTCCCAACCCATGGGCTTCTATGGACCGTCGCAACTGGTGCAGGATGCCCGCCGCCATGGCGTCGAGGTGCGGCCGGTCGATGTGCAGCACAGCGAATGGCTCAGCAGCCTGGAGCCGTCAGGCGCGGGCCAGGCGGGGGCGCCGGCGGTCCGGTTGGGGCTGCACCGTGTCAAGGGTCTGGGCGAGGCTGCCGGCCGGCGCATCGTGCAGGTGCGCCGCAGCGGCCAGCCCCTGGGCATCGCCGGGCTCGCACAGTCGGCCCGGCTGGAGACCTCCGACCTGACCGCGCTGGCGTCGGCCGATGCCCTGCGCAGTCTGGCCGGCCACCGGCGTCAGCAGGTCTGGCAGGGGGCGGCTCACCAGCGCACGGCAGGCCTGCTCGAAGGCGCACCGGTCCATGAGGCGGCGCTGCACCTGGAGGCGGCGCCCGAAGGTGAGGATGTCCTGCTGGACTACGCCGCCACCGGCCTGAGCCTGCGGCGCCATCCCCTGGCGCTGCTGCGGCCGCAACTGGATCGGTTGCATCTGTTCACGGCCCAGCAACTGCAGGGGGTGCCCCACGGTCGCCGGGTGCAGGCCTGCGGGCTGGTCACGGTCAGGCAGCGGCCCGCGACGGCCAAGGGCACGGTCTTCGTCACGCTGGAGGATGAGACCGGTTGTGTGAATGTGATCGTCTGGCCGGCCTTGCGCGACCGCCAGCGCCAGACCCTGCTGCAGTCGCGCCTGATGGCGGTGGACGGGCTGTGGCAGCGCGAAGGCGCGGTCAGCCATCTGATCGCCCGCCGGCTCAGGGATCTGGGCCCATTGCTGGCGCAGGCACTCGGCGACTTGTCCTGCACCAGCCGGGATTTCCATTGAAAGCCGAGTGGGAGGCTCTGGCTATTTGTGACAAAAGTCCGCAATGTGTGAGAAATAGTTACATTCTGCTGGCAAAGACTCAACATCCGTGAAAATGCCGGCCCATGCCAGACAACGGCCCGAGCAGGAGACGGTGTTGGCAGGGTGGAGAAAAATGGCAGATTTCATCAACAGCGTGATCGAGCGCGTCTCTGGCGAAGAACTGGATCAGGATCGGGCGATCCAGCGCATCCAGGAGCAGGACAGCCTGCTCGAACTTGAATTCCTGGACTCCGCGTTCCAGCAGATCGGCGACACGACGCTGCCGCCGGCGGTGGTCGAGGCCTTGTCCGTCAAGCGCTCGGAGATGCTGCTGGTCATGTACAGCCAGTCCATCGGTTGGGCCCTGACGCTCGACAAGCTCCAGGCCCTGGTGCGCGAAGGCTTTCCGGGCCTGACCATGGCCGACAAGTACAAGCTCAAGCAGGTCGTGCTGGCGCGCAGCCGGGCGCTGGCGGCCGGGCCGGGGCGTTGAACGGGCTGCGGCCGGGGCAGGGCTCTGGGCAAAGGCACGGCAAAGGCGGGGCAGAATGGCGGGCCGTGGCTCGCGGATCATGACCGGAGCCTGTCCCCATCCTGACGGAACCGTTTCAAGTGGCCAAGATCGTCCTCTATTGCCAGCCAGGCGCCAGGCAGACCCAACTGGCCGGGCTGCACGACGGCAAGCCCAAGATCCAGCTCAAGGCCCCACCCGTGGATGGTGAGGCCAACAAGGCCCTGGTGGCCTTTGTCTCGCAGCTGTGCGGCGTGCCCAAGTCGGCCGTCAGCATCGAGCTGGGCGCCAGCGGGCGCACCAAACGCGTGGAGGTGGCCGGACTCGGCGAAGAGGCCCTGCGGGCCTGTTTCGGGCTCTGAGCCTGGGCGATGGCGCCGTGTCGTTCCAGGTGATCAGCGGATCTGGGGCAGAGACCGCGTCTGGTGGGGCGCGCCCAGGGCGGGGGCGGGCACCGATTGGGCCGGCGAGGGGCCGTCCCAATCCCGGTCCTGCGGCGAGGAGCGGCTCAGTCGGAAGGTGCGCACCACTTCGGTGAGCTTGCCGGCCTGCTCGCGCAGGCTGTCGGAGGCGGCAGCACTTTCCTCGACCAGGGCGGCGTTCTGCTGCGTCACCTCGTCGAGGCGGCCGACCGAGGTGCTGACCTCGCGGATGCGCTGGCTCTGCTCCTCGGTGGCGGCCGAGATCTCACCCATGATGTCCGACACCTGGCGCACCGAGACCACCAGCCCGGAGATGGTCTCGCCGGCCTCGCGCACCAGGCTGCCGCCGCTTTCGACGCGCTCGACGCTGGCGGCGATCAGGGCCTTGATCTCGCGTGCCGATGAGGTGGCATGGCCGGCCAGCTTGCGCACCTCGCCGGCCACCACCGCAAAGCCCCGCCCCTGCTCGCCGGCGCGCGCCGCCTCGACGGCGGCATTGAGGGCCAGGATGTTGGTCTGGAATGCGATGCCGTCGATGACGCCGATGATGTCGGCGATCTTGCGCGAGCTCAGGCTGATCTCGTCCATGGTCTGCACCACCCGGGTCACCACCGAGCCCCCGCGCACCGCCACCTCCGAGGCATTGGCCGCCAGGCGATTGACCTCGCGGGCCGAGTTGGCGCTGTGTCCCACCATGTCGGTGAGCTGGGCCAGCGTGGACGAGGCGTCCTGCAGGTTGTGCGAGGCCTCTTCGGTGCGCTGGCTCAGGTTCAGGTTGCCGGCGGCCACTTCGGAGCTGGCGACATGGATGGAGTCGGCGGTCTCGCCGATCTGCCCGACCAGTTCGCGCAGGCGGTCCTGCATGGCGGCGATGGCCTCGAGCAGGCGGCCGGTCTCGTCCTGGATGCGCACCTCGATCTGCGAGGTCAGGTCGCCCTTGGCGATGCGCTCGGCCACCACCATCGCCCGTCCGATGGGCTGGGTGACGCTGGCCGTGGTGCGCCAGGCGATCAGCACGCCCAGCGTCATCGAGATCAGCACCAGCACCAGGGCCGTGATGCGCGAGCCGGTCTGGGCGGTCTCGGCCTGGCTGGCAGCCTCGTTGTTGAGGCTGTTCTGCAACTCGATGAGTTCGGCCAGCTTGCCGCGCCATTGGGCTTCGCTGGGATCGACCCGGTTCATCAGGGCGATGGTGGCGCCGACGTTGTCGCCTTCGAGCGCCGCCTTCACCGCCGCTTCGACTTCGGGGCGTGTCTTCTGGGCAATGCCCTGGATGTCGGTGAAGAGCTGCTTCTCCTGCGCCACCGCAGACTCGTGGCTCAGCAGTTCGTTGAGGGATGTTTCCAGCTTGGCATAGTCCTGCAGCGTGTTCTTGAGGTGGGTCGCCTGTTCGCCCGATCGCTTCACATCGCTTTCCGACAACATCGCCACCGAACGGGCCTGGATGCCCATGGCGTCCACGTTCTGCAGCATGCTGTTGACCAGCCGGGTCTTGTCGGCATTGGTGTGGGTGATCTGGCGCAGCAGCGACTGCATCCGGCCGGCCGAGTACTGGTCGACGGCGACCACCGCCAGGATCAGGATCAGCATGCAGCCGAAGCCGAAGCCGAGGCGGCGGGAAAGTGAGAGGGAGCCGAGGCGGACGGACATTTCAGGTTTCTCCATGGCAGGGGTGGGCGCCATGCGGCATGGCGCACACAAATCCCGTGCCAAGCCGGGGATTCGAGGGCAGGGCCTGCCTGATCGCTACCGGGCACCGCCATCCGGGCAGGAAACCGAAAGGTATCAAAGCAGTTGTTTCAGTCTAGGAGACTTTGAAATAAGGCATGACAGCGTCAACCCTTGGTTTCCATGTCAATCCTGCATGTCGTCCATCGCATGCGGCATGTACGGAATTTCGGGGGTGCGAGGGCCGGGGACTCAGCCCTTTTCTGGTGCACGGAACTCGCCGCACCAGGCCGAGGCGTGGACCACCGGCACAGACCAGGCGGCCGGATCGCGTTTGGCGCTCGGCCCTTCATGGATCGAATTGACCTGGACCGGGGGGAAGCGGTGGCAGTGGCCCGGCATCAGGTCGGGCACCGACTGGGTGTCGAGCCGGTGCCAGAACCGGCATTGATCGCAGCGCATCGGGAGAGTCTTCGGCATGGGCCGGAGGCTATCTCTTTTGTGTGACAGCACCGAGGCGCGGCCGCTGCGCGCTCAGCGGGTGCGTTGATGCAGTTCGATGATCTCGCGCAGGGTGTCCTTCAAGGCCTCGGCGCGTGCGTGGCCGAAGGGCTCCAGCACGCGGTGTTCATGCTCCTTGGCCTGGCGGATCAGGTCCGAGATGATGGCCTGCCCCTGGGCGGTGATGCGCACCAGGGTCACCCGCCGGTCGCTGCCGTGGGCCACACGCTCGACCATGCCCTTGTCGGCCATGCGGTCGAGCAGCCGGGTGGCGGTGGGCTGCTTGGTCAGCGAGACCTCGGCCAGGTGGCCGATGCTCATGCCCGGGCTGCCGGTCAGGGTGGCCAGGATGCGCCATTCGCTGACCGAAAAACCATTCGCCTGGACGATGGCGTGGAACTCGGTGGAGATGAGGCTGCTGGCCTGCGCCAGCAGGGCGGCCAGGTAGTGATCGACAAACGGAACAGGCGTGGCTTCTTCTGCAGGCATGGGCCAAATCATAGCCTCAGCCTCTGTCGTGATCCGGGAAAACCATGAAAACGAATTGATTTACATCTAAATCATCTCTGCCTAAACTCCATCCGAAATCATACAAATCGGTCCACCCACGACCGGCCAGCAGGAGCGATATGGCAGAGCGATCGTTTGTCGAAGAGGTGAAGCAGCTGCGCCTTGGCGCGGGTGAGCTGTTCCGTGGCGAGGGCATCCTCGCGGTCACCAAGGCCCTGCTGGAGTCGGGCGTGGCCTATGTGGCGGGCTACCAGGGCGCGCCGATCTCACACCTCATGGATGTGCTGGCCGATGCCCAGGACATCCTGCTCGAGCAGGGCATCCGCTTCGAGAACAGCGCCAGCGAGGCGACGGCCGCCGCCACGCTGGCGGCCTCGGTCAACTACCCGCTGCGCGGTGCGGTCACCTTCAAGGCCACCGTGGGCACCAACGTGGCCTCGGATGCCCTGGCCAATCTGGCCTCGGGCGGGGTGACCGGCGGCGCGCTGATCATCGTCGGCGAGGACTACGGCGAGGGCTCGTCCATCATGCAGGAGCGCAGCCACGCCTTTGCGATGAAGTCGCAGATCTGGCTGCTCGATCCGCGCCCCAACCTCGAGAGCATCGTGGCGGCGGTGAAGGCCGGCTTCGAGCTGTCCGAGGCCAGCCACACCCCGGTCATGCTGCAGCTGCGCATCCGGGCCTGCCATGTGCACGGCCAGTTCGTGGCCAGCGACAACCGCAAGCCGGCCTTCAGCCTGCGCGAGGCCCTGGAGCAGCCCCGGCGCGATGTCGGGCGCATCGTGCTGCCGCCGGCCAGCTTTGCGCATGAGCAGGAAAAGCTGACGCAGCGCTGGCCGGCCGCCCAGCGCTTCATCGAAGCGCGGCAGCTCAACGAGTTCTTCGCCGAAGATGCGGGCGACCTCGGCATCGTGCTGCAGGGCGGCTGCTACAACACGGTGCTGCGCGCCCTTGAGCGCCTGGGGCTGGCCGATGTGCAGGGCCGCAGCCAGCTGCCCCTGTATGTGATGAACGTGGCCTATCCGCTGGTGGACAGCGAGGTGCTGCGCTTCTGTCGCGGCAAGCGGGCCGTGCTGGTGGTCGAGGAGGGGCAGCCCGACTTCGTCGAGCAGAACCTGTCGGCCATCCTGCGCCGCGCCGGCCTGCCGGCGGTGCTGCAGGGCAAGGCGCTGCTGCCCCCGGCCGGCGAATACACCACCGCAGCGGTGCTGCAGGGCCTGAAGGCCTTCCTGCAGCAATGGGGACGGCTGGGCGCCGAGGCCCCGCGCGCGCCCCGCCCCGTGGGCATCCCCCTGGTGGCCGAGGGCAGCCTGCCGGCGCTGGCCGGCCAGGTCCAGGCCCGGCCGCCGGGCTTCTGCACCGGCTGCCCCGAGCGCCCGATCTTCACCGCCCTCAAGCTGCTCGAGCGCGAGCTGGGGCCCCATCACATCAGCGCCGACATCGGCTGCCATCTGTTCTCCATCCTCCCGCCGTTCAATCTGGGCAACACCACCATGGGCTACGGCCTGGGCGCGGCGGGCGCGGCCGCCTTGAACGGGGTGGCCGACCGGCGCGCGATCTCGGTCATGGGCGATGGCGGCTTCTGGCACAACGGACTGACCAGCGGCATTGCCAATGCGGTGTTCAACCGCAGCAACAGCCTGACCCTGGTGGTCGACAACAGCTACACCGCCGCCACCGGCGGGCAGGACATCCCCTCGTCGGCAGCGCTCAACCCCACGCGCAGCACCCGCCATGCGATCGAGCGGGCGGTGCGCGGCGTCGGGGTCGAATGGGTGCGCACCGTGCGCCGCACCTACGACCTGAAGGCCATGGTGGGTGCCCTGCGCGAAGCCCTGGACACCGACACCCCGGGCCCCAAGGTGCTGATCGCCCAGAGCGAATGCATGCTGAACCGCCAGCGCCGCGAGAAGCCTCTGCGGCGCCAGGCCCTGGCCGCCGGGCGGCGGGTGGTGCAGGAGCGCTTCGGGGTCGACCCGGACACCTGCACCGGCGACCATTCCTGCATCCGCCTGTCGGGCTGCCCCTCGCTGACCATCCGGCCCAACCCCGACCCGCTGCGCCGCGACCCGGTGGCCAGCGTCATCGAGAGCTGCGTGGGCTGCGGCCTGTGCGGCGAGGTGGCGCACGCCGCGGTGCTCTGCCCCTCTTTCTACCGGGCCCGCATCGTCAGCCATCCGGGACGCTGGGAGCGTTGGCGCCAGGCCTTCAGGCAAGGGGTCATCGCCCGCCTGCAGGCCATCGACCAGCGCCGCCTGGCCCGTTTCGCGTTCTGAGGACACCCAATGCAGAAGCCCACCTCCCTCATCCGCATCGCCATCCTCGCCATGGGCGGCGAGGGCGGCGGCGTGCTGGCCGACTGGATCGTCGATCTGGCCGAACACCAGGGCTATCTGGCCCAGTCCACCTCGGTGCCCGGCGTGGCCCAGCGCACCGGCGCCACCCTCTACTACCTGGAGCTGCACCCCGCGCCCGCCGCCGGCGAGCCGCCGCCGGTGTTCGCCCTGATGCCCTTGCCCGGCGATGTCGACGTGGTGCTGGCCTCCGAGCTGATGGAAGCCGGGCGTGCGGTGCAGCGCGGCCTGGTCAGCCCCGGGCGCAGCACCCTCATCACCTCCACGCACCGGATCTATTCGGTGAGCGAGAAATCGGCCCTCGGCGACGGTCGGGTCGACTCGGCGGCCCTGCTGGCCCACGCCGCGCAGGCGGCCGGGCGCCTGATCGCCTTCGACATGGCCCGCACCGCCGAACGCCATGGCAGCGTGATCAGCGCCGTGCTGTTCGGCGCCCTGGCCGCCGCCGGGGTGCTGCCTTTCAGCCGGGCCCAGTTCGAGGCCACCATCGAGCGCGGCGGGGTCGGCACCCAGGCCAGCCTCAAGGCCTTCGCGGCCGCCTGGACCGAGGCCGCAGAGCCGCTGCACAGCCCGTCACCGGACGAGGCGGCCCGCAGCTCAGGCCTGCCGCGCCACGCCGCGCACCCCGAGGTCGACGCCCTGCTGCAGCGGCTGCATGCGCAACTTCCCGAGGCCGCCAAGGGCCTGGCGATCGAGGGCCTGAGGCGCCTCATCGACTACCAGGACCCAGCCTATGCCGGCCTGTACCTGGATCGCCTGCAGACCCTGGCCGGCACCGATGCGCAGGACCGGGGGCCGTGGCTCGGCGAGGCTGCCCGCCACCTGGCCCTGTGGATGTCCTTCGAGGACACGCTGCGCGTGGCCGACCTGAAGACCCGGCAGACCCGCTTCGAACGGGTGCGCCAGGAACAGCGTCTGCAGGCCGGGCAGGCCCTGGCGCTGCACGAGTTCATGCATCCCCGCATCGAGGAGATCTGCGACACCCTGCCGGCGGCGCTCGGCCGCTGGCTGGCGCGCCCGCATGCGCTGCACCGCTGGCTGGCGCGGCGCACCCGGCAGGGGCGCTCGGTCCACACCACCGGCCTGCGCGGCTTCCTGCTGCTGTGGGGGCTGGCCCGGCTGCGGCGCTGGCGCCGCGCCACGCTGCGTTACCAGGCCGAGAACGCCCGCATCGAAACCTGGCTGGACCTGGTGCAGGACCTGGCGCGGCAGAGTCCGGCGCTGGCGCTCGAGGTCCTGCGCTGCCAGGGCCTGGTCAAGGGCTATGGCGACACCCATGCACGGGGCCTGGCGAATTTCGAATGCCTGATGGCCGTGGTGCGGCGCGTCGGCACGCGCCTGGCACCGGCCACCCTCGGCGAACTGCGCGAGGCGGCGCTGGCCGACGAAAAAGGCCTGCAGCTGCAGGCGCTTCTGCGCCAGCACGGCCTGGCCTGAACCCGGATCCAAGGAGAGCCCATGCCGCAGAACCCCGCCCTGATCGCGGTCGTCGTCCGCACCGTCCGGGTGCTCAACCCCCTGATCACCGAGTTCACCCTGGAGTCCGCCGACGGCGGCCCCCTGCCGGGCTACACGCCGGGCGCCCATGTCCGTCTGCCGGTGCAGACGGCCTCGGGCCAGGCCGACTGGCGCCACTACTCGCTGATCAACCTGGATCCCGCCCCCGGGGCGACCGGCTCGCCCCGGCACTACCGGGTGGCGGTGCGTCTGGAAGCGCAGGGGCGGGGCGGATCGCGCTATCTGCATGCGCAACTGAAGCCTGGCCTGCGGATCGGGATCGAGGCGCCGCGCAACGACTTTCCCCTGGCACAGGCCGGTGGCTGCACCGTGCTGCTGGCGGGCGGCATCGGCATCACGCCGCTGCTGTCGATGGCGGCCTGCTGCGTGGGGCAGGGCGCTGCGGTGCGCCTGCACTATGCGGGACGCAGTCCAGGGCTGATGGCCTATGCTGGCGAGGCCCGCGATCTGCTCGGTGAGCGGCTGCACCTGCATGCCGACGACGAGGCCGGCGCGCCGCTCGACCTGGATGCGGTGCTGGCGGGCTGCGGCCCTCTGGACACGTTGCATGTCTGCGGCCCGCTGCCCCTGCTCGACGCGGTGCTGGCCCGCGCCCAGGGCCTGGGCTGGCCGCGCGGGCGCATCCATTTCGAACTGTTCTCCGGCGCGCCTGCGGCATCGGAGGGTGCGGACCGGCCCTTCGAGGTCTGCCTGCAGCGCAGCGGCCGCTGCCACACCGTGCCGGCCGGCCGCAGCATCCTTGAGGTGCTGCTGGCCCAGGGCTGCGATCCGCTCTACGACTGCCAGCGCGGCGAGTGCGGCGTCTGTGCGGTGCCTGTGCTGGAAGGCCGGCCGGACCACCGAGACCATGTGCTGACCGAGGCCGAGAAGGCCACCGGCCAGGTGATCCAGATCTGTGTTTCCCGCTCCCTGAGCCCCCGCCTGGTGCTCGATCTCTGAGCGCCCCCCACCCGGAAGCCCTGCCATGAACCCCTGCTACCGAGATGATCCCGAAGCCCTGCGCGCCCTGGTCCAGCCCGACCGGGTGCACCGCGACCTGTACCTGAGCCCCGAGCTCTTCGAGCTGGAGCAGGAGCGCTTCTTCGCCCGCACCTGGAACTACCTGGCGCACGACAGCCAGATCCCCGAGGTCGGCGACTACCTCACCCTCGAGCACGCCGGGCGGCCCCTGATCGTGGTGCGCCACAGCGACCGCAGCGTGCGGGTGCTGATGAACCGCTGCGCGCACAAGGGCGCCCAGCTGGTCAGCGACCCCTGCGGCAACACCGGCAGGTTCTTCCGCTGTCCTTACCACGCCTGGACCTTCAAGACCGATGGCGCGCCGCTGGCCATCCCGCTCAAGCCGGGCTACGAAGGCACCGGCCTGGCCGGCTGCGAGAACGGCCGCGGGCTGGTGGGCGTGCCCCATGTGCGCCTGTACCGGGGCTTCATCTTCGTGCGCCTGTCCGACACCGGGCCCGATTTCGAGAGCTACTTCGGTGATTCGCTCTCGTCCATCGACAACATGGCCGACCGCTCGCCCGAGGGCGAACTCGAGATCGCCGGCGGCTGCCTGCGTTTCGTGCACGACTGCAACTGGAAGATGTTCGTCGAGAACCTCAACGACACCATGCACCCCATGGTGGCCCACGAGTCCTCGGCCGGCACCGCCAAGGCGCTGTGGGCCGGCCAGCCGCTCGAGGCCCCCAAGCCCATGGCGGTCGAGCAGTTCCTGCCCTTCATGTCCGACTACAAGTTCTTCGAGGACATGGGGGTGCGCGTCTACGACAACGGCCACAGTTTCTCGGGTGTGCATTTCAGCATCCACAGCCACTACGCGCCGATCCCGGCCTACCAGGAGGCGATGCAGGCGCGTTATGGCGAGCAGCGCACGGCCGAGATCCTCGGCATGGCCCGGCACAACACGGTGTACTACCCGAACCTGACCATCAAGGGCGCGATCCAGGCCATCCGGGTGGTGCGCCCGCTGGCGGTCGACAAGACCGTGGTCGAGAGCTGGACCTTCCGCCTCAAGGGCGCGCCCGAGGCGCTGCTGCAACGCACCGCCATGTACAGCCGCCTCATCAATTCGCCTTTCTCGGTCGTCGGGCACGACGACCTGCATGCCTACCGCAGCATCCAGTCGGGCCTGCGCGCCTCGGGCAACCCCTGGGTCAGCCTGCACCGCGACCACCAGCCGGGCGAAGAGGCCGGCGGCGAGCGGACCTGCACCGGCACCAGCGAAATCTCGATGCGCAACCAGTACCGCGCCTGGCTGCACCACATGTGCGACAAGCGCTGAGGAGCCCGCCCCAATGGACACCACCCCGACCCCACAGGACCTGATCGACTTCGTGCTGCACGAGGCCGAGCTGCTCAACGACCGCCAGTACGAGGCCTGGAACGAGCTCTTCGCCGACGACGGCTTCTACTGGGTGCCGCTGACGCCCGGCCAGCCCGACGGCCTCAACCACACCTCGCACCTCTACGAAGACCGCCTGCTGCGCACCCTGCGCATCGAGCGGCTGAAGAACCGGCGCGCCTTCTCCCAGCAGCCTCCGAGCCGTTCGCACCACCTGCTGCAGACGCCTCGGGTCTGCCACTACGACCCGCAGCAGCACGAGCACCGTTTGCGCACCGAATTCCACTACACCGAAGCCCAGGGCGAGCGCCTGCTGACCCTGGTCGGCAGTTGCTGGCACCACCTGACGCTGCTCGACGGTGCGCTGCGCATCCGCCTCAAGCGGGTCGATCTCATCAACAGCGACGCGGCCCTGCCGGCGGTCCAGCTCTTTCCCTGAGGAGGGCCCGTCCATGACCCCGCCGATCGAGCCTGCGGCCGTGCCCGACACCGTCCACGCGCTGTTCCAGCGCAGCGCAAGACGCCGGCCCGAGGCCGACTTTCTCTGCACCGAATCCGTCACCGCCGCCAGCTACGGCCTGCACCCGGGCACCCAGTCCTGGGCCGAGGCCGCACACGAGGTCGAAGGCCTGCGCCAGGCCTACCGGCAGGCCGGCTACGGCCTGGGGCACCGCGTCGGCCTGCTGCTGGAGAACCGGCCCGCCTTCTTCCACCACTGGCTGGCGCTGAATGCGCTCGGGGCCTCGGTGCTGCCCATCCATGCCGACCTGCGTTCGGCCGAGCTGGCCTACCTGCTCGGCCACAGCGAGGCCGTGCTGGTGCAGGCCCTGGGCGGGCGCGTGGCCGGCCTGCGCGAGGTGGCCGCCGCCGAAGGCCTGGCGGTGCAGGTGCGCGACTGGCAGGACAGCTCGCCGCTGCCGCCTGCGCCCACGCCGGCCCGTTCCGGCCTGCCGGACGCCCGGACCGAATGTGCGCTGCTCTACACCTCGGGCACCACCGGACGCCCCAAGGGCTGCCGGCTCAGCAACGGCTACTTCCTGGCCGCCGGGCGCTGGTATGCCGCACTGCCGGGCCTGTGCCGCATCCGGCCCGACGAGGAGCGCGTCATCACCCCGCTGCCACTGAACCACATGAACGCGATGGCCTTCTCGGCCATGCTGGTGCTGCAGGCCGGCGGCTGCCTGGTGCAGCTCGACCGCTTCCACCCCGCCACCTGGTGGCAGAGCGTGCGCGAGAGCGGTGCCAGCATCGCGCACTACCTGGGCGTCATGCCGGCCATGCTGCTGGCGGCACCTGAACGGGCGGACGATGCGCAGACCGCCTTGCGCTTCGGCTTCGGCGCCGGCGTCGACCCTGAGCACCATGCGCGCTTCGAGCAGCGCTTCGGCTTTCCACTGATCGAAGCCTGGGCCATGACCGAGACCGGCGCCGCCGCCTGCGTCATCGCCAGCCAGGAGCCGCGCCATGTGGGCGAGCGTGTCTTCGGCCGGCCTGCAGAGGCCATGCAGTGGCGGCTGGTCGACGAGCAGGGCGCCGAGGTGGTGCCGGGGCAGCCGGGCGAACTGCTGGTGCGTGCTGCCGGCCCCGATCCCCGCGCGGACTTCTTCGGCGGCTACCTCAAGGACGCCGAGGCCACCGACGAGGCCTGGGCCGGCGGCTGGTTCCACACCGGCGACCTGGTGCGCTGCCTGCCCGACGGCAGCCTGGCCTTTGTCGACCGGCGCAAGAACCTGATCCGGCGCAGCGGCGAGAACATCGCGGCCGTCGAGGTCGAAAGCGTGCTCAACCAGCACCCCGCCGTGCAGGCCTCGGCCGTGGCCGCCACGCCCGACGCGGTGCGTGGCGACGAGGTGCTGGCCTGCATCGTCAGCCGCGAGCCGCTGGACGAGGCCGGCCGTGCCGCACTGGCGGCCGATCTGGTGGCGCATGCACTGCAGCGCCTGGCCTACTACAAGGCGCCGGGCTATGTGGCCTTCGTGCCGGCGCTGCCGCTGACCGCCTCGCAGAAGATCCAGCGCGGCGAGCTGCGCAGCCTGGCCCAGGCCCTGCCAGGGCAGGCGCATTGCCTGGACCTGCGCCACCTGAAGCGGAGGCAATGAGATGGCACGCCGACGTTCCTACGAGGGCGTGGCCGTGTGCGCGCCCGTGACCGTGCCCTACCGGCGCTATGCCACCGAGGGCGCCCACTGGTTCCTGGGCCAGGCCCTGCAGTCCCTGCTGGCCGCCAGCGGCCTGGAAAAGCAGGCCCTCGACGGCCTGACGGTCAGCAGCTTCTCGCTGGCCCCCGACACCGCCGTCGGCGTGACCCAGCACCTGGGCCTGTCGCCGCGCTGGCTGGACCACCTGCCCACCGGCGGGGCCTCGGGCGTCATGGCCCTGCGGCGGGCGGCGCGGGCGGTGCAATGCGGCGATGCCGATGTGGTGGCCTGCGTGGCGGCCGACACCAACCATGTCGACTCCTTCCGCCAGATGCTGGGCAGCTTCAGCGATTTCGCCCGCGACGCCAGCTACCCCTATGGCGCCGGCGGGCCCAATGCGGTGTTCGCCTTCATCACCGAGCACTACATGCGGCGCTTCGGCGCCCGGCGTGAAGATTTCGGGCGCATCGCGGTGGCCCAGCGGCGCAATGCCTCGATGAACCCGCTGGCCCTGATGCGCAAGCCGCTGAGCCTTGACGACTACCTCGCGGCCAAGCCCATCAGCGAACCGATCCATCTCTTCGACTGCGTCATGCCCTGTGCCGGCGCCGAAGCCTTCCTGGTGATGGAGGTGCAGCGCGCACGCGACCTGGGCCTGCCCCATGTGCTGTTGCATGGGGCCATCGAACGCCACAACGCCTTTGCCGACGACCCGGTGCTGGAGCGCGGCGGCTGGGCGGTGGACATCGACGAGCTGTACGGGCAGGCCGGTGTGCGCCCGGCGCAGATCGATTTCGTCCAGACCTACGACGACTACCCGGTGATCGTGATGATGCAATTCGAAGACCTGGGCTTCTGCGCCAAGGGCGAAGGCCCGGCCTTCGTGCGCCAGCACGGCCTGTGCTGGGACGGCAGCTTTCCCAACAACACCGGCGGCGGCCAGCTGTCGGCCGGCCAGGCCGGCGCCGCCGGCGGCTTTCTGGGCCTGACCGAGGCGCTGCGCCAGCTCAGCGGCCAGGCCGGCGGGCGGGCCGTGCCAGGGGCCCGGCTGGGCCTGGTGTCGGGTTTCGGCATGGTGGCCTACGACCGCTGCCTGTGCACCGGCGCGGTGATCCTGGGGAGCGCGACATGACCCAGCCCTTCGAGAAGCCGCCGCGCAAGAACCCCATGCGGCGCACGCCGCAGCCGGTGCTGCCGCCGGCGGGGCGCGGCCGGGTGGCCCTGGGGCTGACCGCCGCCGCCGCGCTCGGGCGCTTCGAGCTGCAGGTGTGCCAGGGCTGCGGCGCGCTGCAGTACCCGCCGCGCGAGGCCTGCCACCGATGTCTGTCGCCGCAACTGGTCTGGCGGGCGCAGGACGGCGCCGGCGAGCTGCTGGCCTGCACCACGCTGCACCACAGCAACGACCTGTATTTCCGCGCCCGCCTGCCCTGGCGCCTCGGCCTGGTGCGGCTGGATGCCGGCCCCAGCGTGATGGTGCACCTGCATGGCGAGGTGGGCGCGGCGCCGCTGCGCCTGCGCGTGGGCGCCCGCCTCGACCCCTCGGGCCAGGCGGTGCTGATTGGTTTCCCAGAGAAAGGAACGGTCCACATGGCCGATGACAGCATGCTCCGAGAGATGTGCAGCGATCCGCGCCACCGCAAGGCGCTGGTCACCGATGGCAAGTCGGCGGTGGGCCAGGCGATGGTGCGGGCCCTGGTGCAGGCCGGCGCCGAGCGGGTCTGGGTGGGCCAGGCCGAGCCCTGGAAGAAGGCCGCCGGGCTCGACGCCCTGGCGGGCCTGCCCCAGGTCAGCCTGGTGCCCCTGGACCTCGGCAACGAGCGTTCGGTCCAGGAGCTGGCCGGCTCGATCGGCGGCAAGGTCGACATCCTGGTCCACAACGCCGAGGTGCACCGCGAGCACGGCATCGCCGCGCGACGCGGCACCGATGCGGCGCGCCAGGAGATGGACATCAACTACTTCGGTCTGCTGCGCCTGGCCCAGGCCTTCGGCGGCGCGCTGAAGGCGCGTGCCGCCGACGGCACCACCCATGCCACGGCCTGGGTGAACCTGCTGTCGGTCTTCGCCCTGAGCAACTTCCCGGCGCACGGCACCTACTCGGCCTCGAAGGCGGCGGCGCTGTCGCTGGCCCAGTGCCTGCGCGCCGAGATGCGCCCGGCCGGCATCCGCGTGGTCAACCTGTTTCCCGGCCCCATCGACGAAGACTGGAACCAGGCCCTGCCACCGCCCAAGCTGGCGCCCGAGGCCCTGGCGCGGGCCATGGTCCAGGCGCTGCGCGACGGCGTCGAGGACGTGTACCCAGGCGACATCGCGCAGGACTGGCTGGCGCGCTGGCGCGACAACCCCAAGGTGCTGGAACGCGAATTGGCAACAGGAGGCCTTTGACCATGAACCCCGTGAACCCATCCACCCCCGCCACGCCTTCGCAGGGCCTGCCCCCGCTGCTGGGCGCCCTGGTGAACGCCCTGGCGAGCCGGCGCATCCGCGTCATCGACCTGACCCAGACCCTGACCCCCGAGTTCCCGCAGATCGCCCTGCCGCCCGAGATGGGGCAATGCGCGCCGTTCCGGGTCGAGGAGGTGTCGCGCTACGACGAACGCGGACCGGGCTGGTACTGGAACAACTTCAGCTGCGGCGAGCACACCGGCACGCATTTCGACGCCCCCATCCACTGGATCTCCGGCCGCGACCTGCCGAACAACGCGGTCGACACCATCCCGGTGCAGCATTTCATCGCCCCGGCCTGCGTGATCGACTGCAGCGAGCAGGCCCGCCAGGACCCCGACTACCTGCTGACGGTGGCCGACATCGAGCGCTTCGAGGCGCGCCATGGGCGCATCCCGGCCGGGGCCTGGGTGCTGATGCGCACCGACTGGTCGCGGCGGCGCGACCCGGTGGCCTACCAGAACATGGACGAGACCGGCCAGCACACCCCGGGTCCCGGCACCGAGGCGGTGCGCTTCCTGGTCGAGCAGCGCGACGTCCTGGGTTTCGGCTCGGAGGCCATCGGCACCGACGCGGGCCAGGGCTACCACTTGCAGCCGCCTTACCCCTGCCACCAGTTCATGCATGGCGCAGGCAAGTACGGCCTGCAATGCCTGACCGGGCTCGACCAGCTGCCCGCCACCGGCGCGGTGATCCTCGGTGCGCCGCTGAAGATCGAGCAGGGCAGCGGCAGCCCGCTGCGGGTGCTGGCCCTGGTCGAGGAGGCCGCATGAGCGCCGGCGCTGGTTCCACCCGGGGCGTGGCCCTGGTCACCGGCGGCAGCGCCGGCATCGGGCGCGCCATCTGCAGCCGCCTGCTCGAGGAGGGCTGCGAGGTGCTGTCGCTGGCGCGGCGCAGCGGCGATCTGCGGCATCCGCGGCTGCACACCGTTGAAGTCGACCTCTGCGACCGCGAAGCGACCGCCGCCGTGGCGCAGGACCTGGCCCGGCGTTTCGAGATCCGCACGGTGGTGCACAACGCCGGCGTGATCCGTGCGGCCCTGCTGCCCGAGGTGCGCCTGGCCGATCTGGACGACCTGGTCGAGCTGCACCTGGCCTGCGCGGTGCAACTGGTGCAGGCCGCCTTGCCGGCGATGCAGGCGCAGCGCTTCGGCCGCATCGTGCTGTTGTCGTCGCGGGCGGCCGGCGGCATGGCCACGCGCAGCTGCTACTCGGCCACCAAGGCCGGCATGCTGGGCCTGGCGCGCACCTGGGCGCTGGAACTCGGGCCCCAGGGCATCACCGTCAATGTGGTGGCGCCAGGGCCGATCCGCACCGACATGTTCCACGACGTGGTCGCCGCCGGCAGCGAGCAGGAGCAGCGCCTGGCCGCCTCGCTGCCGGTGCGCCGCCTTGGCGAATCCGCCGACGTGGCGCGCGCGGTGTCCTTCTTCGCCGACCCCGCCAACGGCTTCGTCACCGGCCAGGTGCTCTATGTCTGCGGCGGCAGCAGCGTCGGCAGCCTGACGCTCTGAGGCCCCCTTCTTCGCCCACCCACCGATCGTCCCCGCCTTGCCCACACCCACCCAGGAGATCCCATGAAGTCACGGTCCGTTCCCTCACTCCGTTGCGCGCTCACCCTGTCGGCCCTGCTGGCCGGCGCCGCGCAGGCGGCCGATCTGAAGATCGGCTTTGTCGCCTCGCTGACCGGGCCTGCGGCCTCGATGGGCCAGGCCTATGCCAAGGGTGTGCAGGCGGCCCTGGCCTACCGCGGCGAGGTGGCCGGGCGCAGGATCCAGCTGATCCAGCTCGACGATGCCTCCGACCCGGGCCAGGCCTCGCGCGATGCCCGCAAGCTGGTCGACGAGGAGAAGGTCGATCTGCTGATCGGCAGCTCGGGCGTGCCGGCCTCGGTGGCCATGGCGGCGGTGGCCCGCGAGAGCAAGACCCCGCTGGTGGCGATCACGCCGCTGTCGCTCAACACCGAGGACGCGGCCTGGGCCGTGACCACCGCGCAGCCGGTGTCCTTGATGATCTCGGCCGTCGTCGGCGCGATGAAGCAGGCCGGGGTGAAGTCGGTGGGCTACATCGGCTTCTCGGACGCCTGGGGCGATCTGGTCTACAACGGCCTGCAGGCCGAGGCCGACGGCCTCAAGGTGCTGGGCAATGAGCGCTATGCACGCACCGATGTGTCGGTGGCCGGCCAGGTGCTCAAGCTGGTCTCGGCCCGGCCCGACGCGGTCATGACCGGCGGCTCGGGCACGCCCGGGGCCCTGCCTTACCTGACGCTGGCCGAACGCGGCTACAAGGGCGCCCTGTACGGCACGCACGCGCTCATCAACGCCGACTTCGTGCGCGTGGCCGGGGCCTCGGCCCAGGGGCTGATCGCGCCCACGGGGCCGGTCGTGGTCGCCGAGCAACTGCCCGACAGCCATCCGAGCAAGAAGGTGGCGCTCGATTTCCGCGCCGTCTACCAGCGCACCCACAACCAGCCCACCGGCGACGCCTTCTCGGCCTATGCCTTCGATGCCTGGCTGGTGATGCTGGACGCGGCCGCGCGCGTCCCCGCGAAGCAGGAGCCCGGCTCGGTCGCCTACCGCGCCGCCTTGCGTGACGCGGTGATGGCCACGCGCGAATTGCCGGTCACCCATGGCGTGCTGAACTACCGGCCGGGCAGCCTGTATGGCGCCGACGAACGCGCCCGTGTGATCGTCAAGCTCGACAAGGGGCGTTGGGTGCTCCAGCCATGAGACCTCTTCGGGTCTGAATCGGCGCAATTGCTTTACTTGTCAATAATTCATTTATATTCAAGGACCTGGTGGCGACCTTGCCCCAGGCTTCTGGATGAGTTGATGGAGACCTGATGAGCCTTGATTCCCCCCTGCCCGCACCTCTGTCGGGCCGCCACGCCCTGGTCACCGGGGCCGGGCGGGGCATCGGTGCGGCGATCGCCCGGCGCCTGGCCGAGGACGGCGCCCGCGTCACCCTGCTGGGCCGTCAGGCCGCCGTGCTCGACGAGACCCTGGCGGCGCTGCCGGGCGGGCCGCATTTCGCGGTCACGGCCGATGTGGCGCAGCCCGACAGCGTGGCGGCGGCCCTGGCGGCCGCCCGCCAAGCGCTGGGCCCGGTCGACATCCTGGTCAACAATGCCGGCCAGGCCGGCAGCGCGCCGTTTCTGAAGACCTCGATGGCGCTGTGGCAGCGCATGCTCGACGTCAACCTGAGCGGCACCTTCGTCTGCTGCCAGGCCGTCCTGCCGGACCTGCTGGCCCAGGGGCGGGGGCGCATCGTCAACATCGCCAGCACCGCTGCGCAGAAGGGCTATGCCTATGTGGCGGCCTACGCCGCCGCCAAGCATGGGGTGGTCGGGCTGACCCGCTCGCTGGCGCTCGAACTGGCGCGCCAGGGCATCACCGTGAACGCGGTCTGTCCGGGCTACACCGACACCGACATCCTGCGCGAGGGCGTGGCCCATGCGGTGGCCAAGACCGGACGCAGCCCCGAAGAGGTGCAGGCCGAATTCGTCGCCGGCAATCCGCAGCGGCGCGTGATCCAACCCCGCGAGGTGGCCGACGCGGTGGCCTGGCTCTGCGCCGACGGGGCCGGCTCGGTCACCGGCCAGTGCATCTCGCTCAGCGGCGGCGAGGTGATGGCATGAGCCTGGACCGCCCCCTCGACCCGGCCTTGCAGGAGGCCGGCCAACTGGGCCTGGAGGCGCGCGTGCGCCAGGGCGACCATGCCTCGCTCAAGCTGTGGCTGCGCATGCTGGCCTGCACCACCCAGATCGAGACCGAGATACGCTCGCGGCTGCGGCGCGAATTCGGCGTCTCGCTGGCGCGCTTCGACTACCTGGCCCAGCTCTACCGCCACAGCGAAGGGCTCAAGATGCGCGAGCTGTCGCGCCAGCTCATGGTGACCGGCGGCAATGTGACCGGCCTGACCGACGAACTCGAGCGCGAGGGCATGGTGCTGCGCGAGAGCAGCCCCACCGACCGGCGCTCGTGGCTGGTCAGCCTGACGCCCAAGGGGCGCAGCGAGTTCGCGCGCATGGCCGAGGCCCATGAGCAATGGCTGCAGGCGATGTTCGGCGGCCTCGATCCGGCGGTGATCGCGCAGCTTCACGATCAGCTGGGGCAGTTGCGCGTGCAGCTTCTGAAACCGGTCGCGCCGCCCGACGCCGCTCCGGGGGAGGAGGTGGCATGAGCCCGGCCGTTCCCTTCGTGCGCGAGCAGCGCATCCGCTTCTCCCATTGCGATCCGGCGGGCATCGTCTTCTATCCGCAGTACTTCGTGCTGTTCAACGACCTGCTCGAAGCCTGGGTCGACGAGGGGCTGGGCATCGGCTTCGCCCACCTGATCGGCGAGCGCCGGGTGGGCCTGCCCACGGTGCGGCTGGAGGCCGACTTCAAGGCGGTCAGCCGCATGGGCGATCCGGTGCGCCTGTCGCTGGCGGTCCGGCACCTGGGCAGCCGCTCGGTCGAGCTGGCGCTGGCCTGCCATGGCCTGGACGGCGATCTGCGCATGCAGGTGCGGCAGGTGCTGGTCAGCACCTCGCTGCAGACCCATCAGGCCATCCCGATACCGCCGGATCTGCGCGCCGCGATGGCGCGCTGGCAAGGCTGAGCGGCCGGCACACGGGGCACAATGGCGCTTTCCATCCTGCCCTGCCGTCATCATGTACCTGCCCCCGCAATTCAAGGCCAGTGACCCGGCGCTGGCCCATGCGCTGATGCGCGAACACCCCTTTGCCAGCCTGGTGTCCATCGATGAGGACGGGCTGCCCTTCATCACCCACCTGCCGCTGCACCTGTCGGCCGACGGGCAGGTCCTGACGGGCCATTGCGCGCGGCCCAACCCGCATTGGCGCCACCTGCAGGCGCGGCCCCGCGCCCGGGTGGCCTTCCTGGGGCCGCAGGCCTACATGTCGCCGGCGGTCTACCCCGACCTGGCCCGGGTGCCGACCTGGAACTACCTGGCGGTGCATGCCACGGTGCAGGCCCGCCTGCTCGAGGGCGACGAGGCCAAGGATGCAGTGCTCAAGCAACTGATCGGCGACCACGAGCCGGCCTATGCGGCGCAGTGGCGCGCCCAGGACCCGGACTGGGCCGCGAAGATGCTGCAGGGCATCGTCGCGTTCGAGCTGGCCATCGAGCAGCTCGATTGCAAGCTCAAGCTCAACCAGCACCGGCCTGAAGCCCATGCGGCGATGTACCAGGCCTACCGGGGTGCCGCCAGCGAAGGCGCACGCGGGCTGGCCGCATGGATGGAGCGCCTGGGACTGGTGCAGGGAGATTGACATGCGTTCCGCCTTCGGACTGATCGTGCTGCTGCTGGCCCTGGCCCTGACCGGCCTGTTGCTCAAACGCCAACTGGGCGCCCTGACCGGCACACCGCCTGCGGCGGCTGCACCGGGGGGGGGCCCGGCGGGGGCTGCGCCAGCGGGCAGCGCCGGGGCCGCCTCGCCGCAGCAGATCGAGCAGCAATACAAGCAGTCGCTGGAGAAGGCTCTGCAGACTCCCCGGCCCGGCGGCGATGAGCCCTGAGACCCGGCAGCAGGGGATGGCCATGCAGGACGAGGATTTCATGCGTCTGGCGCTGGCCGAGGCCGAGGCGGCGGGCCGCGCGGGCGAGGTGCCGGTGGGGGCGGTGCTGGTGCGCGAGGGCCGGGTGCTGGCCCGTGGGCGCAACCGGCCCATCGCCGGCCACGACCCCACGGCCCACGCCGAGGTGCTGGCCTTGCGGGACGCGGCGGCGCAGCTGGGCAACTACCGGCTCGACGGCTGCACCCTGTATGTGACGCTGGAGCCGTGCAGCATGTGCGCCGGTGCCATGCTGCATGCCCGTCTGGCCCGCGTGGTGTACGGCGCCTCCGACCCCAAGACCGGGGTCGCGGGCTCGGTGCTCGATCTTTTCGGCGAGGCGCGCCTGAACCACCAGACCCAGGTCGAAGGCGGGGTGTTGGCGGCGGAGTGCGGGGCGCTGCTGCAGTCTTTCTTCCAGGGCCGGCGCGAGGCGCAGAAACAGCGGGCCCGCGAACTGCACCCGCTGCGCGACGATGCGCTGCGCACGCCCGACGCCTGTTTCTCCGATCTGCCCGGTTACCCCTGGGCGCCGCGCTACCTCAGCGACCTGCCGGCCCTGCAGGGCCTGCGCCTGCATTGCCTCGACGAGGGCCCGACGGACGCTCCCTGCACCTGGCTGTGCCTGCACGGCAACCCGAGTTGGAGCTACCTGTACCGCCACATGATCCCGGTCTGGCTGGCCCGGGGGCATCGGGTGGTGGCGCCCGATCTGCCCGGTTTCGGCCGCAGCGACAAGCCCAAGAAGACGTCTGCCCACCGCTTCGACTGGCACCGCCAGGTGCTGCTCGAACTGGTCGAGCGGCTGGACCTGCAGCGGGTGGTGCTGGTGGTGCAGGACTGGGGGGGCATCCTCGGCCTGACCCTGCCGATGGCGGCGCCATCGCGCTACCAGGGGCTGCTGGTGATGAACACCCTGCTGGCCACCGGCGAAGCGCCCCTGAGCCCGGGCTTCCTGGCCTGGCGCGAGATGTGCCGGCAAAAGCCCGGCTACGACGTGGGGCGACTGCTGGCCCGGGGCAACCCCCGGCTCACGGCGGCCGAATGCCAGGCGTACAACGCCCCCTTTCCCGATGCGGGCCACCGGGCTGCGCTGCGCGCCTTCCCAGAGCGGGTGCCCGAGAAGCCCGACTCGCCGGGGGCGGCCCTGTCGCGCGAGGCGGCGCATTTCTGGCAGACGCAATGGTCGGGGCGCAGCCTGATGGCCGTCGGTGTCGCCGACCCGGTGCTGGGTCTGCCGGTGATGCAGGGCCTGCGCGCGCAGATCCGCAACTGCCCGGAGCCGCTGCTGCTGCCCGAGGCCGGGCACTTCGTCCCAGA
>JAFAMV010000090.1 GCA_019233055.1 Curvibacter sp. | reverse complement strand
CTCTTCGATCGCTTCATCCAACTGATGGGAGCGAAATAACATGCCCAAGCGCACAGATCTCAAGAGCATCCTCATCATTGGCGCCGGCCCGATCATCATCGGCCAGGCCTGCGAGTTCGACTACTCCGGCGTCCAGGCCTGCAAGGCCTTGCGCGAAGAGGGTTACAAGGTCATTCTGATCAACAGCAACCCCGCCACGATCATGACCGACCCGGCCACGGCCGACGTCACCTACATCGAACCCATCACCTGGCAGACGGTCGAGAAGATCATCGCCAAGGAGCGCCCCGACGCCATCCTGCCCACCATGGGCGGCCAGACCGCGCTCAACTGCGCCCTGGACCTTTGGCGCCACGGCGTGCTCGACAAGTACAAGGTCGAGCTGATCGGCGCCACCCCCGAGGCCATCGACAAGGCCGAGGACCGCCTCAAGTTCAAGGACGCCATGACCAAGATCGGTCTGGGCTCCGCGCGCTCGGGCATCGCCCACAGCATGGAAGAGGCCTGGGCGGTGCAGAAGACCGTGGGTTTCCCGACCGTGATCCGTCCCAGCTTCACGCTGGGCGGTACGGGCGGCGGCATCGCCTACAACGCCGAGGAATTCGAAGTCATCTGCAAGCGCGGCCTGGAAGCCTCGCCGACCAATGAACTGCTGATCGAAGAATCGCTGCTGGGCTGGAAAGAGTACGAGATGGAAGTGGTCCGCGACAAGGCGGACAACTGCATCATCGTCTGCTCGATCGAGAACCTCGACCCCATGGGCGTGCACACCGGCGACTCGATCACCGTGGCCCCGGCACAGACCCTGACCGACAAGGAATACCAGATCATGCGCAACGCCAGCCTGGCGGTGCTGCGCGAGATCGGTGTCGACACCGGCGGCTCCAACGTCCAGTTCTCGGTCAACCCCCAGGACGGCCGCATGATCGTGATCGAGATGAACCCCCGGGTGTCTCGTTCTTCGGCCCTGGCCTCCAAGGCCACCGGCTTCCCGATCGCCAAGGTGGCAGCCAAGCTGGCCGTCGGCTATACGCTCGACGAGCTGCGCAACGAAATCACCGGCGGTGCCACGCCCGCCAGTTTCGAGCCCAGCATCGACTACGTGGTCACCAAGATCCCGCGTTTCGCCTTCGAGAAATTCCCCACCGCAGACAGCCGTCTGACCACCCAGATGAAGTCGGTCGGCGAGGTGATGGCCATGGGCCGCACCTTCCAGGAGTCCTTCCAGAAGGCGCTGCGCGGCCTGGAAGTGGGCGTCGACGGCATGAACGAGAAGACCCAGGACCGCGAGGTGCTCGAGCAGGAGTTGGGCGAGCCCGGCCCCGAGCGCATCTGGTACGTGGGTGACGCCTTCGCCATGGGCCTGAGCGTCGACGAGGTCTTCGACCTGACCAAGATCGACCGCTGGTTCCTGGTGCAGATCGAAGAGATCGTCAAGATCGAACTCGAACTCGACAAGCTGGCCGCCGAGAAGGGCGAGGCCGCCCTGGCTTCCATCGACGCCGGCACCCTGCGCACCCTCAAGAAGAAGGGCTTCTCCGACCGCCGTCTGGCCAAGCTGCTCAAGGCAAGCGAGAAGGCTGTGCGCGACACGCGCCGGGCCCTGAACGTGCGCCCGGTCTACAAGCGCGTGGACACCTGCGCGGCCGAGTTCGCCACCGACACCGCCTACCTCTATTCGTCCTATGAGGACGAATGCGAGGCCGAGCCCACCGACAAGAAGAAGATCATGGTGCTGGGCGGTGGCCCGAACCGGATCGGCCAGGGCATCGAGTTCGACTACTGCTGCGTGCATGCGGCGCTCGCCATGCGCGAAGACGGCTACGAGACCATCATGGTCAACTGCAACCCCGAGACCGTGTCGACCGACTACGACACCTCGGACCGCCTGTACTTCGAGCCCCTGACGCTCGAAGACGTGCTCGAGATCGTCGACAAGGAAAAGCCGGCCGGCGTCATCGTCCAGTACGGCGGCCAGACGCCGCTGAAGCTGGCCCTGGGCCTGGAGGCCGAAGGCGTGCCCATCATCGGCACCAGCCCCGACATGATCGATGCGGCCGAAGACCGCGAGCGCTTCCAGAAGCTGCTGCACGAACTGGGTCTGCGCCAGCCCCCCAATGCCACGGCACGCACCGAGGCCGAGGCCCTGGAAAAGGCGGCTGCCCTGGGCTACCCGCTGGTGGTGCGTCCCAGCTATGTGCTGGGCGGCCGCGCCATGGAGATCGTGCACGAGCAGCGCGACCTGGAACGCTACATGCGCGAAGCCGTCAAGGTCAGCAACGACTCGCCGGTGCTGCTGGACCGCTTCCTGAACGATGCCATCGAGTGCGATGTCGACTGCCTGCGCGACCCCGAAGGCAAGACCTTCATCGGTGGCGTGATGGAGCACATCGAACAGGCCGGCGTGCACAGCGGCGATTCCGCCTGCTCGCTGCCGCCCTACAGCCTGAGCGCGGCCACCGTGGCCGAGATCAAGCGGCAGACGGCGGCCATGGCGGCCTCCTTGAATGTGGTCGGTCTGATGAACGTCCAGTTCGCCATCCAGAACGTGAACGGCCAGGACGTGATCTACGTGCTCGAGGTGAACCCGCGTGCCTCGCGCACCGTGCCCTTTGTGTCCAAGGCCACCGGCATCCAATTGGCCAAGGTGGCGGCCCGCTGCATGGTCGGCCAGACGCTGGCCCAGCAAGGCATCACCGAAGAAGTCACGCCACCGTATTTCAGTGTCAAGGAAGCGGTGTTCCCCTTCGTCAAGTTCCCTGGCGTGGACACCATTCTCGGCCCCGAGATGAAGTCCACCGGCGAAGTCATGGGCGTGGGCAAGACCTTTGGCGAAGCCTTCGTGAAAAGCCAGCTCGGCGCCGGCACCAAGCTGCCGCGCTCCGGCAAGGTCTTCATCTCGGTGAAGAACAGCGACAAGCCCGCCATGGTCGAGGTCGCCCGGCAACTGCACGGGCTCGGTTTCGAGCTGATCGCCACCAAGGGCACCGCAGCCGCCATCCAGGCGGCAGGCCTGCCCTGCCGCTCGGTGAACAAGGTGACCGAAGGGCGTCCGCACATCGTCGACATGATCAAGAACGAGGAAATCGCCCTGGTCATCAACACGGTGGAAGAGCGCCGCAACGCCATCGCCGACTCGCGTCAGATCCGCACCAGCTCGCTGCTGGCGCGTGTGACCACCTTCACCACCATGTTCGGCGCCGAGGCAGCCGTCGAGGGCATGAAGTACCTCGACCAGCTCGACGTCTACTCGGTGCAGGAACTGCACGCCCAGCTGCAGGCCTGAGCCCGCACCCGGCAGGCCTGCCGGGTTTGGCCGCGAATCGCTTTCGCGGCATAATTCCAATCCAGACCGCCGAGCGACAACGCCCGGCGGTTTGCTTTTGTCACGACGAAAAAACGGAGCAGAACAGTGGCTACCATTCCCATCACCAAGCGCGGCGCCGAAAAACTCAAGGAAGAGTTGCACCGCCTCAAGACGGTCGACCGGCCCTGGGTCATCAATGCGATTGCTGAAGCGCGGGCGCAAGGCGATCTGAGCGAAAACGCCGAGTACGAGGCCGCCAAGGACCGCCAGGGCTTCATCGAAGGCCGCATCCAGGAGGTCGAAGGCAAGCTGTCGGCGGCCCAGGTCATCGACCCGACCCAGCTCGATGCCGGTGGCAAGGTGGTGTTCGGTGCCACGGTCGAACTCGAAGACGAAAACACCGGCGACATGGTGAAGTACCAGATCGTCGGCGAAGACGAAGCCGACCTCAAGCAGGGCCTGATCAACATCTCGAGCCCGATCGCCCGCGCCCTGATCGGCAAGGAAGAGGGCGACACCGCCGAAGTGCAGGCGCCTGGCGGCGTGAAGCGCTATGAGGTGGTGGCGGTGAGCTACCTCTGATGATGGGCTTCGCGGCGTTCGGTTCGGCCATGCGCAGGCGGCTGCCTGTGTTGGTGGCTGCCGCCTGGTGGGGCAGTCAGGCCTGCATCGGTTTTCTGGTGGTGCCCCTGCTGTTCGCCCACCTGCCCACGCCGGCCCAGGCCGGCGGCATGGCCGCGCATCTGTTCACCGCCCAGACCTGGGTCGGCCTGATCTGCGGCCTGATCCTGCTCATGGCGCTGCGGCCCCGCGAGGTGGTGTCTGAATCTGCCGAGGCCGCGGGTGCGGTCGGGCTGGTGCTGGCGGCCATGCTGATGGCCTTGATCTCGGAATTCGGGGTCGCGCCGCACATCGTCGCGCGTGAGAACCTGGCCTTGTGGCACAGCCTCGGCAGCGGGCTCTACCTGCTGCAGTGGCTGCTGCAGTCCCTGCTGCTCTGGCGCCTGCTGGGCAAGCGGCAGGCGGGTTCGGGCGCCGGGCCTTGAGCGGCCGGGCTCAGTCTTTCCAGTGATCGGCCACCCAGGTGGCCGGGCGAATGAAGCGCAAGCGCCGGTTGCGGCGTCCCGCCAGTGCGTCCGGTGGGTTGCACTCGCCATGGAAGATCACCACCCGGGCGCCGTCGGGCACCTGGGGTGCCTGCCAGTAGTTGCGGGGCCAGGCAGGGATGCTGTGGTACTTGAAGCTGGGGCACCAGGCCGCCGGCCAGTAACGCAATTTGCCCTGCCGGTGCAGGAAGTCGGACAGATACGCCTGTTCGTTGCGGAAGCGCTGGCGGACCTCGTCGACATGGTCGCGGAAATAGGCCAGGACGTCCGGATGGGCGCCCAGCTCGAATCGATAGACCGACGAGTTGCCGGTGATCCGCCAGGGGCGCTTGTAGTCGTGGATGATGAGGAACTCACCGGGTTCGGTGAAGAAGTCATCCAGCGGCCCGGTCACCACCACGTCGACATCGAGGAAGAGGGCGGTGCCGCGCAGGCCGTGCAGATCCGCCGCGAAGGTGGCCAGTTTGGTCCAGCCGCGCTCAGGAATGCCCGCGGGCAGGTCCAGCGGCGGGATCGGCAGGCACTGCACCTCCGCCCGGATGCCCGCCGGGTTGTCGGTCAGGCAGACGAAGCTGAAGTCGCCGCTGAGATGGCGGCGCACCATGGTATAGAGGCGGTTGACGTATTCGGGGCCGTATTTGGTGCCCCATTTCATGCAGAGGATGTGGCGTCGGGCCACGGAGTCGCTCATCTCGATCAGTCGGACTGACGCTTCTTGACCGATTTCTGCTTGGGTTTGGCTCGCTTGACGTGGCCACCCGCAGTCAGGCGCTGGTTGCCCAGGACCTTGAGGGTCTTGACCTCGGGCTTGTGGCCGGCGCGCTTGCTGTATTTCAGCACCTTGACCTCGCGGGGGCCGGGTTTGCGGTCTTCATCCTCGGCCCGGACTTTCTCGGGCTGAGGACGCCACAGCACCAGCAGCTTGCCGATGTGCTGGATCGGGGCGGCATCGAGGGCGTCGGCCAGGGTCTGGTAGATCTGTTCGCGGCCGGCGCGGTCGTCCGAGAACACCCGGACCTTGATGAGGCCGTGGGCATTGAGGGCGGCATCGACCTCTTTCTGCACGGCCGGGGTCAGGCCATCGCCGCCGATCAGGACGACGGGGTCGAGGTGGTGGGCGTTGGCCCGATGTTCCCGCCTTTGGGCGGGTGTCAGTTGAATTTGGGGCATGGCCGTATTATCGGGCTTGGCCGCCCCGTGAACCAGGGTGTCAAGGCAGTCCGGGCTGCCGGCAAGGAAACATGAAGATCAAGACGAAGAGTAAGAAGGTCAACAAGGCGTGGCTCAATGACCATGTCAACGACCCCTACGTGAAACAGGCGCAGCGCGACGGCTATCGGGCCCGCGCGGCCTACAAGCTCAAGGAAATCGACGAGACCCTGGGGCTGATCCGGCCGGGACACCTGGTGGTCGACCTGGGCTCCAGCCCCGGGGCCTGGAGTCAGTACGTGCGTCGTCGGCTGGCGCCGGGTGGTGCTGCCGTCGGCGCCCTGCAGGGGGCGATCATCGCACTCGACCTTCTGCCGATGGAGCCGATCGAAGGCGTGGCCTTCATCCAGGGCGATTTCCGCGAGGCCGAGGTCCTCGGCCAGTTGGAAGGTCTGGTGCAGGGGCGGGCCGTGGATGTGGTGGTCTCGGACATGGCGCCCAACCTGTCCGGGGTGGAGGGGGTCGATGCTGCGCGCATCGCGCACCTGGTCGAGCTGGCGCTTGAATTTGCGCAGAACCATCTCAAGCCCGACGGCGCCCTGGTGACCAAGGTCTTCCATGGCAGCGGCTACACCCAGCTGGTGCAGCAGTTCAAGGAGCAGTTCCGGGTGGTCAAGCCGATCAAGCCCAAGTCGTCGCGCGACAAGTCCTCGGAGACCTTTTTGATCGGCATGGGCTTGAAAAAGCTGGCACCGGCCCCAACCCAGGAGAAAACTTGAGGCCACACAGGTCAAGAACAGGTCAATTCCCGTGCCTAGCCTATGGCCGCCATCTACAAAAGCCATCGCCTCTTGACTTGAAAGGCCTAAAATGGCAACCAAGTTACCCTTGTTGAACCGCATCTGGAGCCCCGCTTGAACAATCAGTGGTTTTCGAAAATTGCCGTCTGGCTGGTGATCGCCATGGTGCTGTTCACCGTCTTCAAGCAGTTTGATTCGCGCAGCACCTCGAGTGCCGGCTATGTGGGCTATTCCGATTTCCTGGACGAGGTCCGCAGCAACCGCATCAAGAGCGCCACCATCCAGGAAGGCCCTGGCGGCAGCGAGATCGTGGCCGTCACCAATGACGACCGCAAGCTGCGCACCACCGCCACCACCCTGGACCGGGGCCTGGTCGGTGATCTGATCAACAACAATGTGAAATTCGACGTCAAGCCGCGTGAGGAGGGCTCGCTGCTGATGACCCTGCTCGTGAGCTGGGGTCCGATGCTGCTGCTGATCGGTGTCTGGATCTACTTCATGCGCCAGATGCAGGGCGGCGGCAAAGGCGGGGCCTTCAGCTTCGGCAAGAGCAAGGCCCGCATGCTCGATGAGAACACCAACCAGGTGACCTTCGCGGACGTGGCCGGTTGCGATGAGGCCAAGGAAGAGGTCAAGGAAGTGGTCGACTTCCTCAAGGACCCGCAGAAATTCCAGAAACTCGGCGGCCGCATCCCGCGCGGTCTGCTGCTGGTCGGCCCGCCCGGTACCGGCAAGACCCTGCTGGCGAAGTCGATCGCCGGCGAAGCCAAGGTGCCGTTCTTCAGCATCTCGGGTTCCGATTTTGTCGAGATGTTCGTCGGTGTCGGTGCCGCCCGTGTGCGCGACATGTTCGAGAACGCCAAGAAGAACGCACCCTGCATCATCTTCATCGACGAAATCGATGCCGTGGGGCGCCAGCGTGGTGCCGGCCTCGGTGGTGGCAACGATGAGCGTGAACAGACCCTCAACCAGATGCTGGTCGAGATGGACGGCTTCGAGACCAATCTCGGCGTGATCGTGGTGGCCGCCACCAACCGACCGGACATCCTGGACGCCGCCCTGCTGCGCCCGGGTCGTTTTGACCGCCAGGTGTACGTGACCCTGCCGGACATCCGTGGCCGCGAGCAGATCCTCAATGTGCACATGCGCAAGGTGCCACTGGGCCAGGACGTCAATGCCAACGTCATCGCACGTGGCACGCCCGGCATGAGTGGCGCGGACCTGGCCAACCTCTGCAACGAAGCGGCCTTGATGGCGGCCCGTCGCAATGCCCGCACCGTGGAGATGCAGGACTTCGAGAAGGCCAAGGACAAGATCCTCATGGGCCCCGAGCGCAAGAGCATGGTCATGCCCGAGGAAGAGCGCCGCAACACCGCCTACCACGAGTCGGGCCATGCGCTCATCGGCAAGCTGCTGCCCAAGTGCGATCCGGTCCACAAGGTCACCATCATCCCGCGCGGGCGCGCCCTGGGCGTCACCATGAGCCTGCCAGCGCAGGACCGCTTCAGCTATGACCGCGAGTACATGCTCAACCAGATCAGCATGCTGTTCGGCGGCCGGATCGCGGAAGAGGTGTTCATGAACCAGATGACCACCGGCGCTTCGAACGATTTCGAGCGGGCCACCCACATCGCACGCGACATGGTCATGCGTTATGGCATGACGGAATCGCTCGGGCCCATGGTCTATGCCGAGAACGAAGGTGAAGTGTTCCTGGGCCGTTCGGTGACCAAGACCACCAACATGAGCGAGCAGACCATGCAGAAGGTGGATGCCGAGGTGCGTCGCATCATCGACCAGCAATATGCCCTGGCACGCCAGCTCATCGAAGAGCACAGCGACAAGATGCACGCCATGGCCAAGGCCTTGCTCGAATGGGAAACCATCGATGGTGAGCAACTTGACGACATCATGGCCGGCAAGCCGCCCCGTCCTCCCAAGGACTGGACTCCGCGCACGCCCAGCGGCGGCGGCGATGGCGGCGGGGGCACGCCCGCCGTGACGGCCGAACCCGCAACCACTGTGGCCTGAGCGGTCCAGGTCGGCTTGCCTATCTGAAGCGGGGCCCTCTGGCCCCGTTTTCCATTTTCTGTCGCTGCATGTACTGGCAAACCTCGCGCTTTCAAATCGACCTGAGCCGCCCGCGGATCATGGGCATCGTCAATGTCACGCCGGATTCGTTTTCGGACGGTGGACGCCATGCCGATCTGTCGTCGGCGGTGCGCCACGCGGAACGGCTGCTCAGCGATGGTGCCGATATCCTGGACCTGGGGGGCGAGTCGACCCGCCCGGGCAGCCCGGCCCTGCCGCTGGATGAGGAGATGCGGCGCGTGCTTCCGGTCCTGGCCGAATTGGTCCGGCTGGGCGCGCCGGTTTCGGTGGACACCTACAAGCCGGAGTTGATGCGCGCCGCCCTGGACCTGGGGGCTGACATCATCAATGACATCTGGGCGCTGCGCCAGCCAGGGGCCCACGAGGTGGTGACGGCCCACCCGGCCTGTGGCATCTGCCTGATGCACATGCATCGCGATCCTCAGAGCATGCAGGTGCTTCCCATGAGCGGCGACGTGGTGGCCCAGGTGTCGGACTTTCTGCGGCAGGAGGTGGATCGGCTGCGCGCCCTCGGGGTGGCCTCGGAGCGCCTGGTCCTTGATGCCGGCATCGGCTTTGGCAAGACCGTCGAACAGAATTTTTCGTTGTTGGCACGGCAGGGCGAACTGCTGGCCTTGGGCCTGCCCTGGCTGGCTGGATGGTCCCGGAAGTCGTCGCTCGGGGCCGTCACCGGCCTGGCGGTCGGAGACCGTCTGGTGCCCAGCACGACAGCCGCCGTTCTGGCCGTGGATCGGGGTGCGAGGCTGGTGCGCGTCCATGATGTGAAAGAAACCGTGGCCGCCCTGCAGGTCTGGCAGGCGGTGCAGCAGGAGACAAGAGGGGGCACCCCCTCGGAGAAGGATGGAGGATCGAGATGAGCAGAAAATATTTCGGAACCGATGGAATCCGTGGCACCGTGGGCCAGAGCCCGATCACGCCGGATTTCGTCTTGCGTCTGGCCCATGCGGTCGGGCGCGTGTTGCGCCAGCAGGAGGCCCGGCCGACCGTCCTGATCGGCAAGGACACCCGCATTTCGGGCTACATGCTGGAAAGTGCGCTGGAGTCCGGCTTCAACTCTGCCGGGGTCGATGTGGTGCTGCTGGGGCCTTTGCCGACCCCGGGCGTGGCCTACCTGACCCGCGCACAGCGGGCCAGCCTGGGGGTGGTCATCAGCGCCAGCCACAACCCCTTCCAGGACAACGGCATCAAGTTCTTCAGCGCCCAGGGCACCAAGCTGCCCGATGCCTGGGAGATGGCCGTCGAAGCCTCGCTCGAGGAGGCGCCGGTCTGGGTCGATTCGGCCTCCCTGGGCAAGGCGCGCCGGCTGGATGACGCCGCCGGCCGCTACATCGAATTCTGCAAGAGCACCTTCCCGAACGAGCTGACCCTGAAGGGCCTGCGCATCGTGGTGGATGCGGCGCATGGCGCGGCCTACCAGATCGCTCCCATGGTGTTCCATGAGCTGGGCGCCGAGGTGGTGCCGATCGGATGCGCGCCCGACGGTCTCAACATCAATCACGAGGTGGGCGCAACCCATCCGGAAGCCCTGCTGCGTTCGGTCCGGGCCAACCATGCGGACCTGGGCATCGCACTCGACGGTGATGCAGACCGGCTGCAGATGGTCGATGCGGCCGGGCGTCTCTACAACGGTGACGAGCTGCTCTACCTGCTGGCCATGGACCGGCTGGACCGTGGCCTGCCGGTGCCCGGGGTGGTGGGTACCTTGATGACGAACATGGCCATCGAGTTGGCCTTGCGGGCCCGGGGCCTTCCATTCGTCCGCGCCAAGGTCGGCGACCGGTATGTGCTCGAACAGCTCGACCAGCGTGGCTGGCAACTGGGAGGGGAGGGGTCCGGGCATCTGCTGGCGCTGGACCGACACACCACGGGCGATGGTCTCATCAGTGCGCTGCAGGTATTACAGGCCTGCGTCCGCAGTGGGCGAACCTTGGCGCAGGCCTTGCAGGGCGTCGAACTGTTCCCCCAGACGCTGGTCAATGTGCGGCTGCGTCCGGACCAGCGCTGGCAACAGAACGTGGCGCTGCAGGAGGCCGTCCAGGCGGCCGAGGCCGAACTGGCAGGCCGTGGCCGGGTCCTGATCCGGGCCAGCGGCACCGAGCCCTTGCTGCGGGTGATGGTGGAGGCTCAAGAGGCGGGGCTGGCCGCGTCGCTGGCCCACCGCCTGGCCGAAGCGGCCCGCACGGGCTGAGGCGTCGGCCGGACGCAGTCCGGTCTGGCCTCAGAGGCTGATATCGGGCTCGGTCCCGTTGGCGCGTCCGAGATAGGCTTCGAAGGCGGCGGCCGGCAGCGGACGGCTGAAGTAGTAGCCCTGGATCTCGTCGCATCCCTGCTGGCGCAGGAAGTCGAGCTGGCCCTGGGTTTCCACCCCTTCGGCAATGGTGAGCATGTCCAGGGCCTGGGCCATGCTGATGATGGCGCTCACGATGGCCTTGTCGTCCGGGTCTTCGGTGATGTCGCGCACAAAGGACTGATCGATCTTGAGCTTGTAGACCTGGAAACGCTTGAGGTGGCTCAGGGACGAGTAGCCGGTGCCGAAGTCATCGATCAGCAGCTTGATTCCCTGCTGATGCAGGCGGTCCATGATGGCCATGGCACCCCGAGGATCATCCATGGCGGCGCCTTCGGTCAATTCCAGTTCGAGCAGGTGAGGCGGGATCTGCGACTCCTCCACGATGCGCTGCACCAGTTCCGGAAGGTGGGACTGTCGGAACTGCACCGGCGACAGGTTCACAGAAATCGTCAAGGCCGGGAAATCCTTGTCGAGCCATTCACGCAACTGGCGGGCCGCGGTGCGCAGCACCCATTCCCCCAGGGGCACGATCAGGCCGGTGTCTTCGGCGATGGGAATGAATTCGGAGGGGGAGACCTGGCCGAGTTCAGGGTGCTTCCAGCGCAAGAGGGCTTCGGCCCCGATGACGCGGTCGGTCTCCAGGTCGACCTGCGGCTGGTAGTGAAGCTCCAGCTGGTCGCGTTCCATGGCCCGGCGCAGTGCGTTCTCCAGCTGCAGCATGCGGGCGGCCTCGGCCTGGATTTCGCCGGTGAAGAGGCAATATTGGTTGCGTCCGCTCTTTTTGGCGCGGTACATGGCGGCGTCCGCGCGTTGATAGAGGGTCTCGAAATCCTGGCCGTGCTCGGGGAACATCGCGATGCCCACCGACAGGGTGACGCTGAGCTCGTAGGGGTCGATCTGGAAGGGTTTGGCCGCCATGTCCAACACCGTCTGGGCCAGGGCCTGGGCCTGCTCGGCCCGCACATCGTTGACGATCAGCAGGAACTCGTCCCCGCCGAGGCGTGAGACTGTGTCCTGCTCGGACAGCAGGCCGCGCAGGCGCCGTGAGAAGTCCACCAGCAATTCGTCGCCCACGCCATGTCCGAGGGAGTCGTTGACGTTCTTGAAGTGGTCCATGTCCAGGAAGATCACCGCCAGCGAGCCACCGTTGCGCCGGGCGCTGTTGATGCTCATGTTGCTGCGCTCGGCAAGCAGCGTGCGGTTGGGCAGGCCGGTCAGGGGATCGAAGTAGGCCAGGTGACGGATGCGCTCCTCGGCTTCCTTTTGCTGGGTGATGTCGCGGAAGGACACGATGTAGTGGCTGGTGCTGCCGTGGGTGTCCTCGATGCGGCTGATGGACAGCCATTGCAGATAGCGGCTGTGGTCCTTGCGCAGATTCCAGGCCTCGCCCTGCCAATGTCCGCGGGTCTGGACGGCCTCGCGAACCATGCGTCGGAAACTGTCCTCGGCATGATGGGCCGCCAGCACCTTGGCGGTCTTGCCCATGGTTTCCTCGCGGCTGTAGCCGCTCAAGGCGGTGAAGGCCCGGTTCAGCATGATGATGCGTTCCTGGGCGTCGGTGATGACGAAGGCTTCGGTGCTCTGCTCGAAGGCCCGGGCCGTCAGCTGCAGCAGTTCCTCGTCATGGCGCCGTTTGGTGATGTCCCGCGACAGCAGCACCAGGCGCGGCTTTTCACCCGCCGGCACGACCATGCGGGCCACCGACAACTCGAACCAGAATTGGCCCTGGCCATTCCTGAGCTGCCATTGCCGCCCCCCGGACCAGCCGTTGCAATGGGCCTCTTCGAGCGCCTGCATGACCACCTGGGCTGCAGCGGGTTCCAGCACCTCGTAGACGCGCCGGCCCAGCAGTTCCTCTGCCGGCGCAGCGAGCAGATCGAGGCGGGAACTCTGGACACTCAGGTACTCGCCATCCAGTCCCATCACGAAGAGGGGGTCGGGGATGGCGTTCAGGGTGGCCTGGAGTTGGTGTTGGGTGGCCTGGATCTGCGCGGTGCGTTCGCCGACCTCGGCCTCCAGGCTGCGTTCATGTTCCTGCAATCGCTTGAGCAGGAAGGCGAGATAGCCCATCAGCACCGAGAACATCAGGGCCAGCAGGCACCGCATGGCCAGGCTCAGCGGTTGCCACCAGCCGCCTGCGGGGTTGACGCTGAGGTACCAGGTCTCGTTGGGCAGGTCGAGCGAGCGGATGATGGGGGCATCCAGTTCCCCGACTTTCGATTGGGCGATGCTCTGCCGTCCGGAACCGTCGGGCGCGCGGCGCCAGAGTTCATAGGCGTAGCCACGTTCCTCGAGGTCGGGCAGGTGGGCGATCTGCAGCACATGGTCGAGGCGGATGGTGACGGTGGTGAGGCCCCAGAAACCATCCGACTCGGCGTTCGGATGCAGAAAGACCGGCAGGCGCCCCACGACGCCGATCCCGCCCTGGACCAGCTTCAGCGGACCGGCCAGTGACAATTGCCCTGATCTTCTCGAGCGCTCTGCCTCGACCTTCTGGGCCGGGTCATTGAGGGGATTGAAGCCCAGCACCCGCTCGTTGCCCTGCCGGGGCACGATCTGGTTCAAGGTGCCCTGGGGACCCAGTCCCAGCATGCTGACGCCGGGAAAGAAGGTCAGCATCCGCGCGCCTATGGCTTCGAAGTCGTGGACCTCGCCGTCCCCCTGCTGGACCAGTGCCGCCAGCGCATAGTTGGCGGACAGCGCCCGCTCCAGGGTGCGTTGCAGGGTCTGCGCCCGGTCTCCTGCGAGATCGGAGAGGCGGGACCTGGCTTCCCGGAGCTGTTGCTGCTCCAGCAGGCCGACCAAGGCCAGGCTGCAAAGGCCAGTGACCAGAAAGGCCAGCAGGCCTGCTGTCCAGGGGGTGAGTTTTCTCGAGGACAGATGCAGTGGCACAGCAATCTCCAACAGCCCATTATGCCGTCGGAATCCTTCATCGGCGAACTCCGCAAAGGCCCGGCAGACCCGTGTCCTCAAGTCATGAATCTGCCATGGTGATGACATACCGGAGTCACCCTGGGCCGCGACACTGCCCCACGGGTCGAAGGCGCAGAGTGCTGCCTTGGGCCGGGGGATCGGCCGGAGGCCCGGCGATCTGAGTTCCGAAGCGTCGCAGTCGCCATGAAGGTCGCGGCGCGTTTGCCGATCAGGAGTCTGTCATGAATGAATTGTCCCACCCTCTCTTGCATGGCCTGGCCACGGGCCAGAACGCCCATGCAAGCTTTTCCGGGCCGGGACTGGTGCTGCCTGCGGCGGGCACCGCGACGCCCCAGGCGCGTCAGCGCGGCCTCCAGGTGGCGTGGGCACGACATCAGGATGAGGTGCGTGAGGCGCAGCGCCTGCGCTACAGCGTCTTTGCAGGCGAGATGGGTGCGCGTCTGGCCAGCCCGGTTCCTGGACACGACATCGATCTGTTTGATGACTACTGCGAACATCTGCTGGTCCGCGATGTGGCCACCGAGCAGGTGGTGGGGACCTACCGCGTGCTGACGCCGGCCCAGGCCAAGCGCGTGGGCGGGACCTATACCGACATGGCCTTCGACCTCACCCGCCTGCGCAGTCTGCGCTCGCGCATGGTGGAGCTGGGACGCAGCTGTGTCCATGCCGATCACCGTCAGGGCGCCGTCATCCTGGCCCTGTGGGGTGCGTTGGCCGAGTTCATGGCCCGCAACCAGCTCGACACCATGGTCGGCTGCGCCAGCGTTCCCATGCAGCACAAAGGCCTGCCCAGCGGCCATGCGGCGGCAGCCTTGTGGCGCGAACTGCGCCAGACCCATCTGGCATCGATCGAATACCACGTGCTGCCTCGTCTGTCGCTGCCGGTGGACCAGTTGCTCGACGAGACCACCGACGTGGAGCCGCCCGCCTTGATCAAAGGCTACCTGCGCCTGGGGGCCCGGGTGTTGGGGGCGCCCTCGTGGGACCCCGACTTCAATACCGCCGATCTGCCGATGATGATGCGCATGGCCGATCTTCCACAGCGTTATCGCCATCACTTCCTGGGTGCCTGATGAGAACCGCATTCCAGGCCCTTGAAACCTGGTCCTCGGCCCAGGCGCCGGCCCATGAGGAAAAGGATGGGGATGATGGTGAGGGCAGGGCGCTCTACCGCACCGTCTTCATTTCAGACCTGCATCTGGGTACCCCGGGTTGCCAGGCCGAAGCCCTGCTGGAATTCCTGAAGGCCCATCCGAGCCAGATGCTCTACCTGGTCGGCGACATCGTGGACGGCTGGCAACTGCGGCGGCGCTGGTATTGGCCGCAGGCCCACAACGACGTGGTCCAGAAGCTGTTGCGCCGCGCCCGCAAGGGATGCCACATCGTCTTCATCCCGGGCAACCACGATGAGTTTGCACGGGGTTTCGTGGGGCATTCATTCGGCGGCATCGAGGTGGTGGAGCAGGCGATCCACACCACCCATGACGGCCGCCAGTTCTGGGTCATCCACGGCGACCATTTCGATGGTGTGATCCAGTGCGCCAAATGGTTGGCCTATCTGGGCGACAACCTCTATGAGCTGACCTTGAGGCTGAACCGGCATCTCAACACCTTGCGTGCCCGCCTGGGGCTGCCGTATTGGTCTCTGTCGGCCTATCTCAAGGGACGGGTGAAGAAGGCCTTGAACTACGTGATGGACTTCGAGGTGGCTGTGGCCTCCGAGGCCCGTCGCCGGGGTCTTCAGGGTGTGGTCTGTGGCCACATCCATCGGGCCGAGATGCGGACCATCGACGGCATCCTCTATTGCAATGACGGGGACTGGGTGGAGAGCCACACGGCCCTGGTGGAACACATGGATGGTCGCCTGGAGTTGATCCATTGGAACCCGAGCGAAGGACAACCCTATAGCGCCGCGGTCAGTGCGGTGACTGCCTGAGCCAAATCCTGCAAGGAAGGGGTTTCATTGCCCCCGCTGCATCGGGTCTGATGCTGAGGATGAGCTTGTTTTCGACGCGGATGGCTGCAATAGAGCCCAATGAGACGGAATTCGCATCGTTTTCATGCGACGATCGGATTGAAATCTGCTGACTCGGAACACCTTGCGTGCATTGTTTGTCATAAAAATGAAATATGACAGTCATCAAATGATCGGTTCAGGCGTGAATAATGCGGAGTCTCCTTTACCCTATCGGGTAAGAGCGTGTTGACAATCTTGCCTGAGCGCCGGCCGGGGTGTTTTCCCTTGGCTGAAGCGTCCGTGCCGCTGAGGCGCGGATTCCGCCACGATGCCCTTTGCCCGGCAGTTCATCCCGACGAACACAGGTTGCAATGCAGAAGATCGTTTGCACGCTCCGAGAATGGGTTGGTGTGCTCATCCAGGCGTTTTCACCTGGGGTCGCGGGCCCGTTTCTGTGGTGATGTTTCCTAGTCTGAGGTTTTTGTTTGTTGTCTTCTCCGCCCTCCCCATCCGAACCCGCCATTGAACCCGACAAGGAACCCCCGGGTTTGCTGGATCGCGATCACAGCATCCTGGCCTTCAACGACCGTGTGCTGGATTGGGCTCGAAGAGACGATGTCCCGCTGCTGGAGCGGCTGCGTTTTCTCTGCATCGTGTCTTCGAATCTGGACGAGTTCTTCGAGGTCCGTGCCGCGCCGCACCTGACGGCCTTGCAGTTGCGCGACCCCAGTGGCACCTACAGCCTGGACTCCTTCGAGGCCCTGGCGGCCCGGGCCCACGATCTGGTCGACCGCCAATACAGTCTTTACAACGATGCCCTGATGCCTGCATTCGCGGCGCTCGGCATCAAGATCGTCTCTCACGGTGAAAGAACCGTGCAGCAACGCCGCTGGGTGGGCGAGTATTTCGACCGCGAGGTCCGTCCGCTGCTGGTGCCTGTCGGGCTCGATCCGGCCCATCCGTTTCCGCAGGTGGCCAACAAATCCCTGAACTTCATCGTCAGGCTGCGGGGTTCGGATGCCTTCGGGCGGGAAAACGAGGTGGCGATCGTCAAGGTGCCTCGGGTCCTTCCCCGGTTTTCCAGGCTCCCTGCCCGGGTGACGCCCAAGGGAACGCTGTTCGTCAGTCTTTCCAGTGTGATCCGGTCCCACCTTGTGGATCTGTTCCCTGGCCGGGAGGTCACCGAGTTCTCGCAATTCCGGGTCACCCGGCATTCCGATCTTGCCTTCGACGAGGAAGATGTCCGGGATCTGCGTGCTGCCTTGCGCCAAGGACTGGAGCATCGGAACTACGGGCAGGCCGTCCGCCTTGAGGTTTCGGCAGGCTGTTCCGGCTTCCTGTCCGATTTTCTTCTGTCGCAGTTCAACCTGCCGGCGGGCGCGCTGTACCGGGTGCACGGCCCGGTGAACCTGGTGCGTCTCAACCAGTTGATCGACCTGGTGGCGGACCCCGCGCTGTTGTTCCCTTCCTGGAAGGCGGCTTTGCCCAAGCAGCTGCAGCAAGGCTCGTCCATCTTCCAGCAGGTGGCGATGAAGGATGTGCTGATCCATCAGCCCTTTGAAAGCTTCGACGGCGTGCTGGGCTTTTTGCGCGAGGCGGTCAACGACCCTCAGGTGCTGGCCATCAAGCAGACCATCTACCGCACCGGTTCGGACTCCGAGCTCATGGAGCTTCTGCGCGAGGCGGTACGGCGGGGCAAAGAGGTCACGGCGGTCGTCGAGTTGAAAGCCCGCTTCGACGAAGAGGCCAACATCAATTGGGCCGAGGCGCTCGAATCGATCGGCGCCCAGGTGGTCTATGGCGTGGTCGGCCTCAAGACGCATGCCAAGATGCTGCTCATCACGCGCCGTGAGGGGCGTGTCCTGAGGCGCTACGGGCATCTTTCCACGGGCAACTACAACCCGCGCACGGCCCGCCTCTACACGGATATCAGCGTGCTGACTGCGGACGCCGAGATGACGGCCGACATGGATGCGGTCTTTTCGCATCTGGCCAGCCAGAACCGCCTGCCCAAACTCAAGCGCCTTTGGCTGGCGCCGTTCCACCTGCACAAGAAGATGATCGAGAAGATCGAACGGGTGGGGCAGTCCGCAGCGCGAGGCGAGGGCGGGCGCATCGTGGCGAAGATGAACGCCCTCACCGACGAACCTCTGATCCGGGCGCTGATCGAGGCCGGGCAACGGGGTGCCAGCATCGACCTGATCGTGCGCGGCGCCTGCATGCTGCCGGCCGGGGTGCCCGGCTTCACGGACAACATCCGGGTGCGCTCCATCATCGGGCGATTCCTGGAGCATTCACGGGTGTTCTATTTCCGTGAGGGCGAAGACGTGCAGCTCTATCTGTCCAGCGCCGACTGGATGAACCGCAACATGTTGCGGCGCGTCGAGATCGCCTGGCCGGTCAACGACCCGGATCTGCGCCAGCGCATCATCGATGAATGCCTGGTCGGCTATCTCTGCGACGACCAGGATGCCTGGGCCCTGGACCCAGAGGGCGTCTATCGGCATGTCCCCCGGCTGGGTGCCCAGGCACATGGCGTCCAGCAGGCCTTGATGGACCGCTATGGCGGTTCGGTCAAATCCAATCACTCGTGAGCACCTGCGCATGGACCTGATCTTGTGGCGACACGCGGAAGCGGAAGAAGGGGTGGGGCCCATCGAGGACCTGAACCGTGGGCTGACCCCCAAGGGTGAAAAGCAGGCGATGCGCATGGCAGGCTGGCTGGACCGCCAACTGCCCGATGGCCTGCGCATGCTCTGCAGCCCTGCGAGGCGGACCGAGCAGACCGCCCTGGCCCTGGGGCGCAAATACAAGCTGCGCGCCGAATTGCTGCCCGGAGGAACCCCGGCAGACCTGCTCGAACTGGTCCAATGGCCGCGCCAGAAGGGGGCCGTGCTGGTGGTCGGGCATCAGCCGATGCTGGGGCAGACCATCTCCCAACTGCTCGGGCTGGCCGAGTCGGAATGCGCGGTGCGCAAGGGCGCCGTCTGGTGGCTGCGCTACCGCGAGCGCCTCGGGGTGGCCCAAACCGTGGTGGTCACCGTCCAGACACCGGACCTGCTCTAGAGGCGCCCACGGCCAAGGCTGGCAGCGGGCACGCGGTCAGTTTCAGGCCTTGGCCTTCTTGGCCGCGGCGGCAGGCTTGGTCGCTGTGGCTTCCTGCTTGGGACGGCCCGTCTTGATCGAGGGGACGGCGGTCAGGGCGGCCAGGAAGGCGGCATTGCCCTGGCTGGCCAGCAGGCGGACGCCGGCACGCAGGATTTCGCTTTTCTTGGCGGTATGGGTCAGCTTCTGGGCGCGTTGCTTGAGTTCGACCAGCACGTCGAATTCATCCTTCGGGATGGTGAAGCTGTCACGCACCAGCTTGGCCTTCTTGGGCTTGGCCTCCACTTCGGCGGGCTTCTTGGCCTTGGCGGGTTTGGCTTCCTTCTTGGCCTCGGGGGCAGCCACAGCCTTCACTGCGCTGGGGCTGGCCTTGGGCTTGGCGGGAGCAGCTGCCTTGGCGCGGGTCTTGGCGACGACCTTGGGTGCGGGTTTGGCCGCCTTTTCGGGGGCCTTGGCCGGGGCCGGTTTGGCGGCCGCAGGTGCTGCAGGCGTTGCGGCCGCAGCCGTGGTTTCGACAACAGCAGGCTTGCTGTCCTTCTTTTCGGGTGTGTCGTTCATGGCAAACAAGGGTTGTAACGGTATAAACAGTATATACCGTTTGTACGAATCGACCCAAAACTTACCGATTCAGACGTGCGCCCCTTGCGGCGCAGGACTCAGGCGACTTCCAGGCTCAAGGTCCAGGGGGTCTTCTGCCAGGCCGCAGTCTCTTCGCGCAGCAGATGCGCCGATTGGGGAAACAGCTGGCACCAGTCCTGGGTGGCGTGCAGCGTGAAGTCGGGCCCGTTCTGGCTGAGGCTCAGATCGTCGAGTTTCGGGTCGCGGCGGGCATGGCACAGGGCGACGGCCAAGCGCAGGCTGAGCATCTGGCGGACAAAATTCTCGTCCTCGAAATCGGCCTCCAGTTTGCGCAGCTTGCCGCGGTGTCCGAGGATCAGCATGCCCAGCCGGTGCAGTTCGGGCAGCGCAAAGCCGGGTGCGTCGGTGTTGTCGAGGATGTAGGCGCCGTGGCGGTGGTAGTCGCTGTGCGAGATCTGGATGCCGATCTCATGCAGGCTGGCCGCCCAGGCCAGCTTGCGCTCCGATCGCTCATCCTGCGGCTGCTCGATCTGACGGTAGAGGTGCAGGGCGGCGTCGCGGACCCGCTCGGCCTGCGGCAGGTCGATCTGGAAGCGCTCGCACAGCACACGCACCGTGCTGGCTCGCAGATCGGTGTGGGGTTGTTCGCGGTCGAGCAGGTCGTAGAGCACGCCCTGGCGCAGAGCCCCCTGGGCGACCTGCATCTCGTCGATCTTCAGCAGATCGAAGATGGCCGTCAGCACGCTGACGCCGCCGCCGATGACGGCCCGACGGTCTTCCTTGAGGCCTTCCAGCCGGACCTTGTCGGCGCTCTGGGCGCGCAGCAGACGGTCCTTGAGCCAGTCCAGGGCCCGGCGTCGGATCAGTCCCGGGGGCTCCCCGATCCCTGCCAGGATGTCGGCCACCGCGCCGACGGTGCCTGAGGAGCCGTAGGCGACGTCCCAGCTGTCGCGACGGTAGCTGTCCAGCGCCTCGTCCAGCACCGCCTTGGCGGCCACCTCGGCGGTGAGGAAGGCCTGGGCGGTGAATTGCCCCTGCGGAAAGTATTTCATGGACCAGGCCACGCTGCCGACGCGGTAGGAGGCCATGACCTGGGCATTGAAATGCTGGCCGAGGATCAGTTCGGTGGAGCGGCCGCCGATGTCGACGACCAGCCGGCGCTCGTCGGATTGCGGCAGCAGGCGGGCCACGCCCTGGTAGATCAGCCGCGCTTCTTCGGGGCCCGAGATCACGTCGATGGGAAAGCCCAGGATCTCGGTCGCCTTGAGCAGGAATTCTTCACGATTGCGCGCTTCCCGCAGCGTCTGGGTGGCCACGGCGCGGACCTGGGCGCGCGTGAAACCGGCCAGTCGTTCGGCAAAACGGGCCAGGCAGTCCCAGCCTCGCTGCATGGCGTCGGGGGTCAGGCGGCGCTCTTCGTCAAGGCCGCTGCCCTGGCGCACCGTCTCCTTGAGGTATTCGCTGCGCTGGATCTGGCCATGCTGCAGGCGCCCGATTTCCAATCTGAAACTGTTCGACCCCAGGTCGACGGCGGCAATGAGTGTTCCGTTTTGCATTTGGTTGGCAAGGCTTTCGGGCCGGCAGCATAGCACCTGGGCGACGGTCGGTCGCACATGGCGCCGGGAGTTCGGAGGGCGTCGGATGGCGGTCATGGCTTGTTCGGGCCGTCTCGAAAACTCGCATCAGGCTCTGGACAGAGCCTCGGGAACAGGCGTTGGACGGATGGGCGGGTCCGACGTGGGTTGCGGACGGATGTGCCGGTGTTCAAGGCCTGATCCTTCTGGCAAGGATGCCGTCAAGGCGGTGCCAGGGCAGTCTAGAAGTGCTTTATGACAATTGGATGACTTGATCGACCGATTTATGACAGCGCCTGCCTTGCTTTACTTTCTATACGGCGTTGTCACGGGAGTGTCATAAATGGAATTTAGAGTCGCGCCAACCCTCTTAACCCTCAAGGTGATTCTTTATGAAAAAGTGGATGATTCAGCTGACAGTTGCAGGCTTGGCCGGGTTGGCATCGGTTCCCGCAGTCTGGGCGCAGCAGGAGGCCACTGGTGCCGGCGCAAGCTTTCCGGCACCTCTCTATTCCAAGTGGGCGGCAGACTACAACAAGGCCACCAGCGTCAAGATCAACTACCAATCGGTGGGTTCCGGCGCAGGCATCAAGCAGATCGATGCCAAGACCGTCGACTTCGGCGCCTCGGACGCGCCCCTGACCGACGACGACCTGAAGGCCAAGGGCCTGATGCAGTTCCCCACCGTCATCGGCGGTGTGGTGCCGGTGGTCAACATCAAGGGCATCGGCCCGGGCCAACTGAAGCTGACCGGCGCGGTGCTGGCCGACATCTATCTGGGCAAGGTGAGCAACTGGAATGACGCGGCCATCAAGGCCCTGAACCCCGGTGTGTCGCTGCCTGACGCCGCCATCGCCGTGGTCCGCCGCGCCGATGGTTCGGGCACCAGCTTCATCTTCACCAACTACCTGAGCAAGGTCAGCCCCGAGTGGAAGAGCAAGGTCGGTGAGGGCACCGCCGTGAATTGGCCCACCGGCGCCGGTGGCAAGGGCAATGAAGGCGTCGCCGCCTTCCTGGGTCGCCTGCCGAACTCGATCGGCTACCTCGAGTACGCCTATGTGAAGCAGAACAAGCTCGAATACGTCGAGATGCAAAACGCTTCGGGCGCCTACGTCGCCCCTGACGATCTGACGTTCAAGGCCGCCGCCGCCGGCGCCACCTGGAGCAAGAGCTTCTACCAGATCCTGACCAACCAGCCCGGCAAGGATTCCTGGCCCATCACCGGCGCCACCTTCATCCTGATGCACAAGAAGCAGGACAAGCCGGTGCAGGCTGCCACGACCTTGAAGTTCTTCGAATGGGCCTACAAGTCCGGCGACAAGACCGCCACGGATCTGGACTATGTCCCGATGCCTGACAGCGTCAAGGAAGTCATCTTCAAGTCGTGGAACGAGATCCACGACGGTGCCACAGACAAGCCGGTGGCTTACAAGTGATGTGGCAGGGCTCGAGGCCTGTGCCTCGAGCCCGCCAGATCCATACCTGTGACGTCAAGTGTCCACTACACTGCCGGTCAACAACGCCCCGTCCCGGACGGCGGGGCGTGACGCCATCATGACCACACCACCTTCTCCCCGTCCCCTGATTTCCGGCGCATTGGCCGATCGGCTCTTCGGCTGGTTGACCAAGGGCGCCGCTTTGCTGACCCTGGCCCTGCTGCTGGGCATTCTCACTTCCCTGTTGTTTGGCGCCTGGCCTGCCATTCAGAAATACGGCCTGTCCTTTCTGTACCGGAGCGTCTGGGATCCCGTCCAAGGTGATTTCGGCGGTCTGGTGATGATCTATGGCACCTTGGCCACCTCGTTCATCGCTCTCCTCATCGCTGTGCCGGTGAGTTTCGGCATTGCGCTGTTCCTGACCGAGCTGTCCCCCGCCTGGTTGAAGCGCCCTCTGGGCACGGCCATCGAGTTGCTGGCGGCGGTGCCCTCCATCGTCTACGGCATGTGGGGGCTGATGGTGTTCGGTCCCATTCTGGCCGAGTATGTCCAACAACCCGCGCAGGCCCTGTTCGGCAAGGTGCCGGTGCTCGGTGCGCTGGTGTCCGGTCCCCCGGTGGGCATCGGCATCCTGTCGGCGGGCATCATCCTGGCGATCATGATCATCCCGTTCATTGCCTCGGTGATGCGCGATGTGTTCGAGGTCACGCCGCCGCTGCTCAAGGAATCGGCCTACGGCCTCGGTGCCACCACCTGGGAGGTGGTCTGGAAGGTCGTGCTGCCCTTCACCAAGACCGGTGTGCTCGGCGGCGTCATGCTCGGCCTCGGCCGTGCGCTGGGCGAGACCATGGCCGTGACCTTTGTGATCGGCAACATGAACCAGCTCAATTCGCTGAGTTTCTTCGAGGCCGCGAACAGCATCACCTCGGCCCTGGCCAACGAATTTGCCGAAGCCGGGGAAGGCCTGCATCAGGCTTCGCTGATGTACCTCGGCCTGGTGCTGTTCTTCATCACCTTCGTGGTGCTGGCGCTGTCCAAGGTGCTGTTGTTGCAACTCAAGAAGAATGAGGGGGCCCGCTCATGAGCCACCCTGACTCCATGGCCGACGCCCAGGCACTGATGCTGACCCGTCAGGCCCGTTATGCCAGCCGCAAGCGAACCAACACCATCGCCTTGGCGCTGTCGCTGGCCGCGATGGCCTTCGGCGTGTTCTGGCTGATCTGGATCCTGTTCGAGACGATCCGGCAGGGGCTGGGCGGCATGAGCCTGGCGCTGCTGACCCAGATGACTCCGCCGCCCAATGAGGACGGCGGCATTGCCAATGCCATCTTCGGTTCGGGCTTGATGGTGCTTCTGGCCACCTTCATCGGCACGCCGGTGGGCATCCTGGCCGGCATCTACCTGGCCGAATACGACCCCCGTGGCTGGCTGGCTGCGGTGACGCGCTTTGTGAACGACATCCTGTTGTCGGCGCCCAGCATCGTCATCGGCCTGTTCGTCTATGCCGTGGTGGTGGCACGTTTCAAGAGCTTCTCGGCCTGGGCCGGCATCGTCGCGCTGGCCCTGCTGGTGATCCCGGTGGTCATCCGTACCACCGAGAACATGCTGGCCCTGGTGCCCCCGAGCCTGCGCGAGGCGGCCTACGCCCTCGGCACGCCCAAGTGGAAGGTGATCCTCATGATCACGTTGCGTGCGGCCCAGGCCGGTGTCATCACGGGCGTGCTGCTCGCGGTGGCCCGCATCTCGGGCGAGACTGCGCCGCTGCTGTTCACGGCCCTGAACAACCAGTTCTGGAACGCCGACCTGGCCAAGCCCATGGCGAGCCTGCCGGTGACCATTTTCAAATTCGCGATGAGTCCGTACCAGAACTGGCAGCAGCTGGCATGGGCGGGCGTGTTCCTGATCACCGTGGCGGTGCTCGGACTCAACATTCTGGCCCGGTTCCTGACCCGCCAGAAGTAAGCGCAAGGACATTCTCATGACGACCCTGACCGTGCCTGATCAACAGGCCAAGATCGCCGTACGCAACCTGAACTTCTACTATGGCAAGTTCCATGCGCTCAAGGGCATCAACCTCAACATTCCCGAGAAGAAGGTCACGGCCTTCATCGGACCTTCGGGCTGCGGCAAGTCGACGCTGCTGCGCACCTTCAACCGCATGTACGAGCTCTATCCCGAGCAGCGCGCCGAAGGCGAGATCGTGCTGGATGGCGAGAACCTGCTGACTTCGAAGCAGGACGTGGCCCTGATCCGTGCCAAGGTGGGCATGGTGTTCCAGAAGCCGACACCGTTCCCCATGTCGATCTACGACAACATCGCCTTCGGTGTGAAGCTGTTCGAGAACCTCAGCGCGGCCGACATGGACGACCGTGTCGAGTGGGCGCTGCGCAAGGCGGCCCTGTGGACCGAGGTGAAGGACAAGCTGGCCCAGAGCGGTTCGGGCCTGTCGGGTGGCCAGCAGCAGCGGCTTTGCATTGCTCGCGGCATTGCGATCAAGCCCGAGGTGCTGCTGCTCGACGAACCCTGCTCGGCACTGGATCCGATCTCGACGGCCAAGGTCGAAGAGCTGATCGCCGAGCTCAAGGATGAATACACCGTGGTCATCGTGACCCACAACATGCAACAGGCGGCCCGCTGCAGCGACTACACCGCCTACATGTACCTGGGCGACCTGGTCGAGTTCGGCGAGACAGAACAGATGTTCTTCAAGCCCACCCGCAAGGAAACCGAAGACTACATCACCGGCCGATTCGGTTGAGGAGGCAAATATGCCGGACAAACACTTATCCACCCAGTTCGACAGCGACCTGAACGGCGTGTCCACCCGTGTCATGGAAATGGGCGGGCTGGTCGAATCCCAGATCCACCAGGCCATCTACGCGCTGTCGCAATTCAGCAGCGAAGCCGCCAACCAGGTCGTCGAGGCCGAGCAGCGCGTCAATGCGATGGAGATCGAGATCGACCGCGATCTGGCTTCCATCATCGCGCGTCGGCAGCCGACGGCCCGCGACCTGCGCCTGCTGCTGGCCATCTCCAAGACCACGGCCAATCTGGAGCGTGTCGGCGATGAGGCCAACAAGATCGCGCGCATGGTGAAGTCCATCATCGAAAGCGGATCGGCCCGGGCCCTGCCGTCGACCGATCTGCGTGTGGCGGCCGAGCTGGCTTCGGGCCTGCTGCGCAAGGCGCTCGATGCCTTTGCCCGCCTGGACACCAGCACTGCGGTGGCCATCCTCAAGGAGGATGACCTCATCGATCGCGAGTTCGACGGCTTTGTGCGCAAGCTCATCACCTACATGATGGAAGACCCGCGCACCATCTCCGCCAGCCTGGACCTGCTGTTCCTGGCCAAGGCCATCGAGCGCATCGGCGACCATGCGAAGAACATCGCCGAATTCATCATCTATGTCGTCAAAGGCACGGATGTCCGCCATTCCTCCATTGTCGAAGTGGAGTCCGCAGTCCGCTGAGGTGCCATGAAGAAGCTGCCCCATATCCTCATTGTCGAAGACGAGCCGGCGATCGCCGAGCTGATCGCGGTCAACCTGCGCCACAACGGATTCCAGCCTGTGTGGGCCGAAGACGGCATCTCGGCGCAGCGCGAGCTCGACGCCGTGCTGCCTGACGTCATCCTGCTCGACTGGATGCTGCCCGGCCAGAGCGGTGTGACGCTGGCGCGCAAATGGCGCGCCGACGCCCGCACCAAGGGCGTGCCCATCCTGATGCTGACGGCCCGGGGCGACGAGACCGACAAGGTGGCCGGTCTGGATGCCGGCGCCGACGACTACATCACCAAGCCGTTCTCGACCCAGGAACTGCTGGCCCGCATCCGCGCAGTGCTGCGCCGCCGTGCGCCCGAGCAGGTGTCCGACACCGTCACCATCGGTGAACTGGTGCTGGATGCGGCCACCTACCGGGTGTCCTTCCAAGGGGCTCCGCTGAAGGTCGGTCCGACCGAGTTCAAGCTGCTCCACTACCTCATGAAGCACTCCGAGCGGGTGCACAGCCGCTCGCAACTGCTCGACAAGGTGTGGGGCGACCATGTGTTCATCGAAGAGCGCACGGTCGACGTGCATGTGAAGCGCCTGCGCGAGGCGCTGGGTGTGGCGGGCGTCATGGTCGAGACGGTGCGTGGTGCCGGCTACCGACTGACCGGCCAGCCGCAGACGGCCATCTCGGCCTGAAGGCATTCGAATCCGGGTCATGCTTTTCCGATTCCTGTCCTTTGTTTTCGTCCAATCGCTGACCGGTGTTTCGGGTTGGATGCTGGGGGGCTACCACGGCGCCCTGATCGCGGTGTTGCTCGGAGGCTGGCTGTGGTTCCTGATGGACCTCTACCGGGGCATGCAGGTCCGCCAGTGGCTGCGCCTGGGTGAGATGGCCGGTGCGCCCGAGATGGGGGGGCTGTGGGGCGAGGTGGCCGACCGGGCCCGGCGCCTGCTGCGTCAGACCAGCCGCAAGGCCGAGGAGGCCGATGCCCGCCTGCAGGAGTTTCTCGCCGCGATCCAGGCCTCGCCCAATGGCGTGGTGCTGCTGGACCCCGAAGGCCATATCGAGTGGTGCAATCAGACCGCAGCCTCGCATTTCGGTTTCGATGCCGAACGCGATCTGATGCAGAACATCGGCAACCTGTTGCGCGATCCGCTGTTCGCGGCCTATTACGCGTCGCGCGACTACACGCACGATGTGGTGGTCTCGGCGCGCAGCAGCACGCTGGCCCGGCCGGTCCGCCTGTCGGTCCATCTGCATGCCTATGGCGAAGGCCGGAAGCTGCTGCTGTCGCGCGACGTCACGGCGGTCGACCAGGCCGATGCCATGCGCCGCGATTTCGTGGCCAATGTGTCCCATGAGATCCGCACGCCGCTGACCGTGCTGTCGGGCTTCATCGAGACCCTGCAGACGCTGAACCTGGAAACCCATGAGCGCAGCCACTACCTGAACCTCATGGCCCAGCAGGCCAGCCGCATGCAGACGGTGGTCAGCGACCTGCTCACCCTTTCCAGACTCGAGGGCAGCCCCTTGCCCGGCATGGCCGATTGGCTGTCGGTCTCGGGGATGCTGCTGCATTGCGAGCAGGAGTCGCTGGCGCTGTCGGGTGTCATCACGGCCCACAGCGGCCGCCGTCACCTGATCCATTTCGATGTCGAGTCGGCCCGCCAGTGCGAGATCGCCGGGGTGCAGAGCGAGGTGCAGAGCGCCCTGTCCAACCTGATCAGCAATGCGGTGCGTTACACGCCGGGCGGCGGCAGCATCCAGGTCCGTTGGCAGATGCTGCCGGACGGACGCGCCGAGTTCGATGTGCGCGACACCGGGCCGGGCATCGCGCCCGAACACATTCCGCGCCTCACCGAACGTTTCTACCGGGTGGACCGCAGCCGCTCGCGTGAAACCGGCGGCACCGGCCTGGGCCTGGCCATCGTCAAGCATGTGGTGCAGCGCCATGGCGCACAGCTGAGCATCGAGAGCACCGTGGGCGTGGGCTCCCGCTTCTCCATCGTCTTCCCGGCCAATCGGCTGCGCAACAATGCCGTGGCCCCGGGGCGCGTGCTCAAGGCCACGATGGCGGCCGAGGCCTCGCTCAACGGCCTGGCTGCTGCCGGCGCCTCATCGCCCGCCAGAGAATCGGCATGAAGATCAGCGCGACCGCAGCCAGGGCTGCGGCGCTGCTGGCCCAGAAGGCATCCGCCGTCTGCCAGGCCGCCCGACCGGCCAGCCCCCGGTAGGCCAGCACATAGCCGCCGGCCAGACCGGCCCCCCAGAGCAGCGTGCTGTAGACCAGCAGGGGCGCCAAGGTGATGCGGTAGCAGCGCAGCACGAAGGCGCAGACCGTCTGCAATCCGTCGGACAGGTGGTAGAGCGCGACCCAGAACAACAGGGCTGCGGCACGCCCGGCCACCTCGGCCTCGTGCGTGTAGAGCCAGGGCAGTTGCCGGTGCGTGGCCAGCAGCAGGCTTGAAAAGACCACGCTGAGCGTGAAGGCCATCAGCAAGCCGGTGCGGGCCGCATGGGCCGCCAGGTCCGGGCGTTCGGCACCCAGCCAGTAGCTGGTGCGGGCGCTGGTCGCGATGGCGATCGACAAGGGCATCATGTAGAGCACCGCCGCCAGGTTGGAGGCGATCTGGTGGCTTGCCGCCGCCGTGGTGCCGAGCCGGGCAATGAACAAGGCCATCAGGGTGAAGGAGGTCACCTCGACCAGGATCGACAGGCCTGCCGGGATGCCCAGGCGCAGGAAGGTCCCCAATTGGCGCACATCCGGCCGTTCCAGCGCCTGCCACAACCGGTAGGGTGCATAGAGCGCCTGGCTGCGCAGCATCCAGACTGCCAGGCCGAGCATCACGTAGTTCACCAGCAGGGTGGCCAGGGCGCAGCCGGTGGCCCCCAGGGCCGGCCATCCTGGGCCGCCCCAGGCCAGGGCCATGGACAGCGGGACTTTCAGCACCAGACCGGCCAGTTGCAGCCAGGTGACCAGCTTGGGGCGATGCAGCGCCTGGTTCAGGGTG
>JAFAMV010000204.1 GCA_019233055.1 Curvibacter sp. | reverse complement strand
CTTCGCGTTGGATCTCGGCGGTCGAGGCGGCGGGCTACCACGCCTTGCCGGCGCGCGACGCCGATGCCAGCCAGCGCCGCCAGCGCGAGCAGCGCAAGGCCCTGTGGCGCCTCGGCGTGGCCGGCTTTTGCATGATGCAGGTCATGATGTATGCATGGCCCGGCTACATCGCGACCCTGGGCGACATGACGAGCGATGTGGCCCAGCTGCTGCGCTGGGCCTCGTGGGTGCTCACGCTGCCGGTGATGCTCTTCTCCTGCAGTCCTTTCTTCCGGAATGCCTGGCGCGATGTGCGCCAGCGCCGCATCAGCATGGACTTTCCGGTGGCCGTCGGCATGCTGGTCACCTTCATCGTCAGTTCGGCCGTGACCTTCGACCCGGATGGTCCGCTGGGCCATGTGGTGTACTTCGATTCGCTCACCATGTTCGTGTTCTTCCTGCTGGCCGGCCGCTGGTTCGAGCTGCGCCTGCGGGACCGGACGGCAGGCGCCTTGGAGGCCTTGCTGAATCGCCTGCCCGACAGTGTCGACCGGCAGGGGCCGGACGGCCGCTTCGAGCGGGTGGCGGTCCGCAGGCTGGGCCTGGGCGATGTGATCCGCGTCCTGCCCGGCGAAGGTTTTCCCGCCGACGGCGAGGTGCTTGTAGGCGAGACCCTGGTCGATGAGGCCCTGCTGACCGGAGAGTCGGCACCGGTGGCCCACGGTCCGGGCAGCCAGGTGATCGCAGGCAGCCACAACCTGGCGGCCGCCGTGCAGGTCCGTGTCCAGCGTCTGGGGGCGGCCACCCGGTTTGCCGAGATCGTGGCCTTGATGGAGCGGGCCTCGCTGGACAAGCCGCGACTGGCCGTGCTGGCCGATCGGATCGCTCGACCCTTCCTGCTGGCCGTGCTGGCCGCCGCCGCCCTGTCGGCCGCCTTCTGGTGGCATGTCGAACCGGCCAAGGCCTTGATGGTCGGGGTGGCGGTCCTGATCGTCACCTGCCCTTGCGCCCTGTCGCTGGCGACGCCGGTCGCCATGCTGGCCGCCGCCGGCGCCCTGGCCCGGCAGGGGGTGCTGGTGCGCAATCTGCAGGGCCTGGAGGCGCTGGCGTCGGTGGACACGGTCGTCTTCGACAAGACCGGCACGCTGACCTGTGACGGCATGGCGGTCGAGCAGATCCGGACGCGCGAGGGGCTGGACCGGAATCTCGTCCTGGCACTGGCCCGAGGACTGGCCGCGACCTCGTTGCACCCGGTGTCGCGCGCGGTTGCCCGCGCAACCGGGCCCGACGCTGCGGCATTCACGTCGGTGCGCGAGATGTCGGGCCAAGGCCTGCAGGGCGAATGCGGCATGGCCGGTGTGCAGGGCCCGGTGCGTCTGGGCTCGGCGGCCTGGTGCGGTCTGCCAGTCGACCATGACGCGTTGGATGCCCACCGCACCCGCGTCTACCTGGCCGATGGGCAGGGGTGGCTGGCCACCTTCGACCTCAGCGAGGATGTCCGTCCCGAAGCCCGTGCGACCGTGGCGGAGCTGCAGGCCGCGGGCCTCGACATCTACCTGTTGTCAGGGGATCGCCAATCGGCGGTTCTCAGCGTCGCGGATGCGGTCGGCATCCGGGTGGCCCAGGGGGATTGCGGGCCGGCCGACAAGTTGCAACGCATGCAGGACGCCCAGCGCCAGGGCCACCGTCTGGCCATGGTGGGCGACGGCCTCAATGACGGACCGGTGCTGGCCGGGGCCGATGTGTCGTTCGCATTTGGCAATGCAGTGCCTCTGGCCCGTGCACGTTCCGATTTTGTGGTTTTGGGGACACAGCTTTCCCGCATTCCGCAGGCGATTGCGCTGGCTCGCCGCACGATGGCCGTGGTGCGGCAGAACCTCTTCTGGGCCGCCGCCTACAACGCCATCTGCGTGCCCCTGGCGGTCGTCGGCTGGCTGCCCGCCTGGCTGGCCGGGCTGGGCATGGCCACCAGCTCTCTGTTGGTGGTGCTCAATGCAGCCCGCCTGTCCCTGGTTCGCCCCTCTGCAAGGAGTCATTGATGGACATACTTTTCTTGTTGATCCCCCTCTCGGTGGGCTTGGTCTTGATGATCCTCGGAGGCCTCTGGTGGGCCATAGACCGGGGGCAATTCGAAGGGGTCGAACAGGAGGGCGAACGCATTCTTAGGAACGATTGACGTGTGTCAATGAGCCTGGGACTGTTCACTCTGAAACTCGGACTGCAACTTAGAGGTACCCGATGAAGTCATCCAATACACAAGCTGCTCTGTACAACGACACCGTGGTCAGACAGTTTTCAATCATGGCGGTGGTGTGGGGGGTGGTTGGCATGCTGGTGGGCGTGATCATCGCCGCCCAGCTCGCCTGGCCCGAACTCAATCTGGGCATTCCATGGCTAACGTATGGGCGCTTGCGACCCTTGCACACGAATGCCGTGATCTTTGCCTTCGGCGGCTGCGCGCTCTTCGCGACCAGCTATTACGTGGTGCAGCGCACCTGCCAGGTCCGGTTGTTTGCCGGACCGCTGGCGGCGTTCACCTTCTGGGGCTGGCAGCTCGTGATCCTGGCGGCGGCGATCAGTCTGCCGCTGGGCTACACCACGGGCAAGGAATATGCCGAGCTTGAGTGGCCCATCGACATCCTGATCACCCTGGTCTGGGTGTCCTATGCCGTCGTGTTCTTCGGCACGGTCGGGATGCGCAAGGTCAAGCACATCTATGTGGCCAACTGGTTCTATGGTGCCTTCATCATCGCGGTGGCCATCCTTCACGTGGTCAACAGCGCTGAGGTGCCGGCCGGCTGGATGAAGTCCTACTCGGCCTACGCCGGGGTGCAGGATGCCATGGTCCAGTGGTGGTATGGCCACAATGCGGTGGGCTTCTTCCTGACCGCCGGCTTCCTGGGCATGATGTACTACTTCATCCCCAAGCAGGCAGGCCGTCCGGTCTACTCTTATCGCCTGTCCATCGTCCACTTCTGGGCGCTGATCTTCACCTACATGTGGGCGGGTCCTCACCATCTGCACTACACCGCGCTGCCTGACTGGACCCAATCGGTCGGCATGGTCTTCTCGCTGATCCTGTTGGCTCCGAGCTGGGGCGGCATGATCAACGGCATCATGACCCTGTCGGGCGCCTGGCACAAACTGCGTGACGATCCCGTCCTGCGCTTCCTGATCGTGTCCCTGTCCTTCTACGGCATGAGCACCTTCGAGGGCCCGATGATGTCGATCAAGACCGTCAACGCCCTGAGCCACTACACCGACTGGACCATCGGCCACGTGCACTCGGGTGCCCTGGGCTGGGTGGGCCTGATCTCGATGGGCTCGCTGTACTACCTGATCCCGCGCCTGTTCGGCAAGAAGACCATGTACTCGGTCAAGGCCATCGAAGTCCACTTCTGGACGGCCACCATCGGCATCGTGCTGTACATCGCCGCCATGTGGATTGCCGGCGTGATGCAAGGCCTGATGTGGCGCGCCATCAACCCGGACGGTACGCTGACCTACACCTTCGTCGAAGGCGTGAAGGCCACCTATCCCTTCTATGTGATCCGTGTCAGCGGTGGTCTGTTGTACCTGGGCGGCATGATCGTCATGGCCTGGAACACCTGGATGACCTGCATCTCGGGCCGTTCCGTGAACACCCCGATCCCGGCCGTGGCTGCGGCTCACGCTTGAGGAGAGAACCATGAGTCAAAACAACAGCAATCACGCGCCTGCGACCTTCTCGCACGAGAAGATCGAGACGAGCAACTTCCTGATGATCGTTCTGATCCTGCTCGTGGTGGCCATCGGCGGTCTGGTGGAAATCGTTCCGCTGTTCTTCCAGAAGTCGACCACCGAGCCGGTGGCCGGCCTCAAGCCCTACACCGCACTCCAATTGATGGGCCGCGACATCTATCTGCGTGAGGGTTGCTACAACTGCCACTCGCAGATGATCCGCCCCTTCCGCGCCGAGACCCTGCGCTACGGGCACTACTCGGTGGCCGGTGAATTCGTCTACGACCACCCCTTCCAATGGGGCAGCAAGCGCACCGGTCCTGACCTGCAGCGCGTGGGCGGCAAGTACAGCGACGAATGGCACCGCATCCACCTGAACAACCCGCGTGACGTGGTGCCCGAGTCGAACATGCCGGCCTACCCCTGGCTGAGCCAGAACCAGGTCGATCCCTCGCTCGTGGCACCGCACATGACGGCGCTGCGCACGGTCGGCGTCCCCTATACCGACGACGACATCGCCAAGGGCGGTGACGAGGTCAAGGGCAAGACCGAACAGGACGCTCTGATCGCCTACCTGCAGTCGCTGGGCCGCCTGGTCAAGTAAAGGAGTCCGATATGGATATCACCATCCTGCGCATCGGAGCCACGCTGGCTTCCTTCGTGACCTTCATTGGCATCATGGTCTGGGCTTATTCCCGCAGCAATGCCAAGAGTTTCCAGGAGGCTGCGCAGCTTCCATTTGAACAAGACTGAACATTGAATCGAGAGCACCATGAGTGACTTCACAAGCAACTTCTGGTCGGTCTATGTCACTGCGGTGGTGTTGGGCGGCATTCTTGCCTGCCTGCTGCTGCTGTGGGTCACGGCCCGCAAAAAAGTGGCGGCCAGCGCCGACAACACCACTGGGCATGTCTGGGACGAGGATCTGCGCGAGATGAACAACCCGCTGCCCATGTGGTGGGTGGGCCTGTTCATCATCACGATCGTCTTCGGCCTGGGCTACCTGACCTTCTACCCTGGCCTCGGCAACTACGCCGGCAAGCTGGGCTGGTCTTCGCACGGCCAATACGACACCGAAGTGGCCAAGGCCAACAAGGAGCTCGAGCCCCTCTACGCCCGCTTTTCCGGCATGAGCGTGGATCAGGTGGCGCATGATCCCCAGGCCATGGCCATCGGTGAGCGTCTGTTCATGAACAACTGCGCCCAGTGCCATGGATCGGATGCCCGCGGCAGCAAGGGATTCCCCAACCTGACCGATGGTGACTGGCTGCATGGCGGCACGCCTGAGGACATCACCGAGACCATCACCCATGGCCGCATCGGCAACATGCCTCCCATGGGCGCTGCGGTGGGATCTGCCGACGACGTCAAGAACGTGGCCAACTATGTCCTGAGCCTGTCGAACAGCCCGCACGATTCGGTGCGGGCCGCGCTGGGCAAGGCCAAGTTCGGTGTCTGCGCAGCCTGCCATGGTCCGGACGGCAAGGGCAACACCACGATCGGCTCGGCCAATCTGACCGATGACATCTGGCTGCATGGCTATGGCGAGGCCGCGATCATCAACATGATCAACAACGGCAAGACCAACCAGATGCCGGCCTGGAACGAGAAGTTCTCTGAAGCACAGATCCATGTGCTCGCTTCTTATGTCTGGGGCCTGTCGAACGTCGCAGGTGGCAAGAAGTCCGTGCAATAAGCTCTGACTTGTGCTGCCCGGCACCCTGGCACGGGGTGCCGGGCAGTCTGCCTCCCGGCGTCTCTTGTGCAGTTGATACGATAAAAAAACAGGGTACTCACTTGGAACCCCCCACACCCGAAAATCGCAAGGTCATCCCCATCGCGCCCGTCGCCGGCGACGATGCGGACATGGTGTCGCTCTATGCGTCATCTGAAAAAATACATCCCCGCTCGGTCAGCGGCCTGTTCTCACGTTGGCGTTGGGGGCTGGTCTTCCTGACGCAATTGATCTTCTATGGTCTGCCCTGGTTGGAATGGGGACAGCGCCAGGCGGTCCTGTTCGATCTGGGCGCCCGGCGCTTTTTCATTTTCGGACTGGTCCTCTATCCCCAGGACTTCATCTACCTGACCGGGCTGCTGGTGATCTCGGCCCTGTCGCTGTTCCTGTTCACCGCAGTGGCAGGACGCCTCTGGTGCGGCTATGCCTGCCCACAGACGGTGTATACCGAGATCTTCCTCTGGATCGAGCACCACATCGAAGGTGATCGTCAGGCGCGCATCCGCCTGGATGCGGGGCCGATGTCGC
>JAFAMV010000065.1 GCA_019233055.1 Curvibacter sp. | reverse complement strand
GCTGAATGCGGGCGTGGCCCTGTATGCCGCCAATGTGGCGCCCAGCATTGCAGACGGCATCAAGCAGGCGCAATCTGCTATTGAATCAGGAGCGGCCAAGGCCAAGATGAGCGCCCTGGTGGACTATTCCCGCAGCCTGACGGCCTGAGGACCTGAGGACAGCATGAGCGACATACTCGACAAGATCGTGGCCGTGAAACACCAGGAGGTGGCGGCCGCCAAGAAGCGCAAGTCCCTGGAACTGGTGCGTGCCGATGCCGAAAGCCGCGTGCTGACGCGTGACTTTGTCGGCGCGCTACGCGCCAAGACGGCGCTTGGCAAACCTGCCGTCATCGCCGAGGTCAAGAAGGCCAGCCCCTCCAAGGGTGTGCTGCGTGACGACTTCGAGCCGGCCGACATCGCCCAGAGCTACGCCGAACACGGCGCCGCCTGCCTCTCGGTGCTGACGGACCGCCAGTTCTTCCAGGGCTGTGTCGACTACCTCAAGCAGGCGCGTGCCTCCTGCGACCTGCCGGTGCTGCGCAAGGATTTCATCGTCGATCCCTACCAGGTCTACGAGGCCCGTGTGATGGGGGCCGACTGCATCCTGCTGATCGCCGCCTGCCTGGACGACGCCCAGATGGCCGATCTCGAGGCGGTGGCCCGCAGCCTGGACATGGCGGTGCTGGTCGAGGTGCATGACGGCCCCGAACTCGAGCGCGCACTGCGCCTGAAGACCCCGCTGCTGGGCATCAACAACCGTAATCTGCGCAGTTTCGAGGTCAGCCTCGACACCACCCTGGCCCTGCTGCCCCAGGTGCCGGCCGACCGCCTGCTGGTCACCGAATCCGGCATCCTCGGCCCGGCGGATGTGCGCCGCATGCGCGACGCCCAGGTCCATGCCTTCCTGGTGGGCGAGGCCTTCATGCGGGCGGCGGATCCGGGCGAGGCCCTGGCCCGCCTGTTCGCCTGAGGTCGCGCCGGCCATGACGAGCGAACCAGCGGAGGCCGACTTCGGCGCGGTGCTCGCGGACCGCCTGCTGCAGGCCGATCCGGCCCAGTGGCCGGTGGCACCGGGATGGCAGCCCGTGGTGGATGATTTTTTTGCCTCGGCAGCCGGCGTCCGCCTGCTCGGCTTCTTGCGGGAGCGTCTGGCCGCCGGCGCCACGGTGTTTCCACCGCAGCCGCTGCGGGCCCTGTCGCTGACACCGCCTGAATCGATGCGGGTGGTCATCCTGGGCCAGGACCCCTACCACGGCCTGGGGCAGGCGGAGGGGCTGGCCTTCTCGGTGGCGTCTGGCGTGCCGTTGCCGCCTTCCCTGCGCAACATCTTCAAAGAGCTGCAACGGGATCTCGGCACGCCGTTTCCGGCCTTCCCTTCGCCGGGCGGCAGCCTGGTGCGCTGGGCCCGGCAGGGCGTGCTGTTGCTCAACACCTGCCTGACGGTCGAAGAGGGCCAGCCGGCCAGCCATTCGGGGCGGGGCTGGGAGGCCTTGACCGATGCCGTGATCCGGCAGGCCTCGGCCGGTGGCCAGCCCCTGGTCTTCATGCTCTGGGGTTCGCATGCACAGGGCAAACGCGCCTTGATCGACAGCTCGCGCCACCTGGTGTTGACGGCCAACCACCCCTCGCCCTTGTCAGCCCTGCGGCCTCCGGTCCCGTTCATCGGCTGCGGGCATTTTTCGCAGGCCAGGGCCTGGCGCGAACAGCATTTCGGACCGCTGGCAGGCGACTGAAGCCCGGCCCTGGCCTCGAGGCGCCATCAGTCCAGACCGGTCGCCGGGCCGACGTAGTCGTGGCGGATGTTGATGGTGCTGCGCCGACCGAGGGCCTCGAAATGCGCGGTGAGCCAGTGGCGCGCCGCGGCGTGCCCGAGCTTGAAAAGGTGCTCGATCATCGCCGCGTCGGTCGCCATCTTGGTGAAGGCCGGCAGTTGTTCGAGCTCGCGCCCGCCGTCGATGCGGTGCAGCAGCAGGCGCTTGTAGCCGTGCCCTTCCTGCAGGCGCCCCTCCTCGATCAGGCGATTGATGAAATCGATGCTGCGCATCTGGTCCACCAGGCTGGCGTTGAAGGTCAGCTCGTTCATGCGGTCGAGAATTTCCTGCTGCGTATGCGGGGTCTCGGCCCGGTGCAGCGGGTTGATCTGGACCACCACGATGTCGCGCGAGGCGCAGTGCTGGACCAGCGGTGTCAGGGCCGGATTGCCCGAGTAGCCGCCGTCCCAGTAGTGCTCGCCGTCGATTTCCACTGCCTGGAACAGGGTCGGCAGGCAGGCCGAGGCCATGACCGCCTGGAGGGTCAGCCGGGAGCCGCTGAACAGATCGGCCCGCCCGGTCTTGACATGGGTGGCCGACACGAACACCCGGGGGGTGTCGAGCCGGGCGATGCCTTCGAAGTCAATGGTGTCGGCCAGCAGCTTGCGCAGCGGGTTGATGTCGAGCGGATTCATCTGATAGGGCGACATCCAGGGCGCCATGGCGTTCTGCAGCAGCTGATTGCCCAGGCTGGCCCGCGGCCAGTCCCCCAGCAACAGCCGGACCACACCCTGGGCCATCGCACCCAGGCTGCCCATGGCGGCCACTCCTTCCCATACCTTGCGCAGCGTGTCGCGCGCACCCTGGCGCCGTGCGGCCGGGTCTGCGTGGCTGGCGAAGCCGTGGGCCACGGCGACCGCGTTCACGGCACCGGCGCTGGCGCCACTGATGCCGTCGAAGCTCAGGCGTCGATCGGCCAGCAGGGCGTCGAGCACGCCCCAGGTGAAGGCGCCATGCGAGCCGCCCCCTTGCAGCGCCAGATTGATGCGAGGGGGGTGCGGCGGTTCGGCGGGAAAGATGTACATGGGCCCATCCTGCCATCTATTGTGCGGTGCAGCATGAAAAGTTGAGTCCGCATCACGAATTTTGGTCCGGGAAGCCCGGAGCCCCCTGAAAAACGGGTCATAATCTCGGTCTCACAACTTCTTTTCGGGATGTTGTGACTCGGAAGATAGAGCGGCAGAAAGTTGTGCTATAATTCGAGATTCACCGGAGGGGTGCCCGAGTGGCTAAAGGGGGCAGACTGTAAATCTGTTGGCTTACGCCTACGCTGGTTCGAATCCAGCCTCCTCCACCAGTGAATGAATTGATTTGTGTGGCGACCGGAACGCGCCTGGTGATGTCGGGAACTGCCTTGTCATTGCTTTGGCGGGAGTAGTTCAATGGTAGAACCCTAGCCTTCCAAGCTAATGACGCGGGTTCGATTCCCGTCTCCCGCTCCACAGTCGGTTCGTGTTGAGTGTGTTGTTTTTTGAGGTTTGCTGTGCAGGCTTCAGATGCCCATGTGGCTCAGTGGTAGAGCACTCCCTTGGTAAGGGAGAGGTCGCGGGTCCGATTCCCGCCATGGGCACCACGTTCTTTGGCGCCTCCCGTCCGGGAGGCGCCTTGACCCTTGTTGTGTTGATTTAGGTATTTTTTTTCGGAGTCGAAAAAATGGCAAAAGGCAAGTTTGAACATACCAAGCCGCACGTGAACGTGGGCACGATTGGTCACGTTGACCACGGCAAGACCACCCTGACGGCGGCAAT
>JAFAMV010000182.1 GCA_019233055.1 Curvibacter sp. | reverse complement strand
AACTCCGCATGGGCCTGAGCATGCTTAGACCTGCGCCCAAGGGTTGATGACGGTGACGCCTGCTGCCTCGAATGGGCCGGTGTCTCGGGTCGCGACAGCGAACCCGTTGGCCGCAGCGATGGCCGCGATGTAGCCATCGGCCGTGGCAACGGCCAAGCCAGCGCCGCGGGCCTTGGCCATCAGCGCCGCATAGGACTGGGTACAAGCCAAGTCAAATGGCAGCACACGGCCAGCAAACAGAGGCAGCACCCGCTTTTCCAAGTTCTCTTGCAGGCCCGCGCGCCGCTTGCCGGCCGGCAGCAGGGCGACACCCGCCCGCAATTCCGCCACTGTGATGGCAGAAAGGAACAGAGTCTCCATCGCCTGGGCGTCGATCCACTCGATCACCCGCGGCTCGGGAGCGTGCCGGAGCGGCTCCGACATCACGTTGGTGCCGAGCAGGATCATTCGAAGCTCACAGGGCGTGCCTGCGCCTTGTCGCGCACCTGCTCGAACACCGCGAATTCTTCATCGCTCAGCTTGGCCTGGCGGCCCATGTCGGCCAGGAGCGAACCCAGCTTCACGCGCCCCTTGGGGCTGATCGCCGATTCCAGAATCTCACGCACCTCGGCCTCCATGCTCTGGCCGTGCTGGGCAGCACGGACGCGCAGCGCACGGTGCACTTCCTCGGAAAGGTTGCGAACTGTCAACATGGCCATGGCAATCTCCTCGAATGCCTTCGATGCATGCATTTTACAGTTACGCATTCAATCGCAGCACAGGGATCGCCCTGGACCCCAGGAAGCCGCATGACCCAATCCAAGCATGTTCCTGCCTCGCCATCGCACCAGGCTCCCGACCTTGCACTGGAGGTCGATGACGCGGACGCAGCCAGGCCCAGAGGCATGTGGAGGTATTCAAGATGGGCTCTCGGTTCTATGGCCGTCAGGCGCAGGCCGCGAGCCTGGGCGATATCACCCAGGACGGCGGCCCGCAGACGACGCCAAAAACACCAATCAAGAGAGCAGCTCAGTGCAGAAATAGTCGAGTCAGGGCCACCGTGGCACCAACGACAGTGGCGATCACCACAGCCGGATACCAATAGCGTTCGCGCTGCAGCTTGGCTGCTTCGGCGTTGAGCTTGGAAGTTTCGGCCAGCAGCTTTCCCGCCTCAGCGATGAGTTTGCCGATTTCTGCTTCAACCTTGACGGGGTCCATGGGGTGCATCATCGCGTGGATTGGTGGGTTCTGGGCCGGGAACAATGGCCTGCAGTCCACACGATGTGTGGTTCTCTATCAAGGCCGCTGGTCGGTGGCAGTCATGGCGTCTGCAGTCACGGCCGGTGCCCCCACTCTTGCGTCAGCGCCCTTCGACAGTTTGGCCACCATGACCTCGGGCTTGATCGTGGCCGACATCAACTTCAAAGACGAGTCGGCTGCCAAAAGGCACTGGGTCGCCTTCTTCTCGCAGTTGGGGCGGCTGATCTAAGCCACGGTCCAGCACATCGATGCATTTGCCGAGGTGGACAGGGTCAATGCCTATGACGCGCAATGCGTGGCCCGCCTTGGGCACAAGGCCGAGGCATAGCGTTGAACAGCCGGGGCATGGCCGAGCAAGAGGCCCGAAAGGGCCAGCAGACGCCAGGCGCTTTCTGGCCGGGCCTGGCTGGAGGCTGCGCTCAGCCTGGGTGCACCGGCTGGGCCACCAGGCGCACGCCCAGGGCTGCACAGACACGGCTCACCGTGTCGAAGCGGGGTTGGCTGCCGGGGCGTAGGGCCTTGTAGAGGGCTTCGCGGGTGATGCCCGAGTCTTTGGCCACCTGGCTCATGCCGCGTGCCCGAGCGATGTCGCCCAGCGCGGCGGCAAGCAGGCCGGGGTCGTTGTCTTCGAGCACCAGGGTGAGGTAGGCGGCGATGTCTTCGTCGGTGCGAAGGTGCTCGGCGGCGTCGAATTCGGACAGTTCAGAGAGTTTGATGGTCTTGTTGTGGGGCATGGCTCAGTGCTCCAGACGTTGGGCCAGGGCGATGGCGTGGCGGATGTCGGCTTGCTGGGTCGATTTGTCACCCCCACCCAGCATGAGGATCAGGGTCTGCCCACGCACCACGTAGTACATGCGCCAACCCGGCCCGAAATGTTCGCGCATTTCGAATACACCGTCGCCCACCGGCTCGACATCGCCCAGATTGCCCAGGGTGACCTTGCGCAGCCGCTTGACCAGACGCAGGCGGGTCATGCCATCTTTCAGGCTGGCAAGCCAGGTGGCGAATTCGTCCAGTTGCTTGACGGCGTAGGCCATGGGCTCAACTGTAATCGATTGGATACAGACAATCAAGCGCAGCCAGAGGGTGTGCCGTTGCGCTTGGAGCTCTTCCTGCGTGGCCCAGGCCCGCGCCAGTGTCTTGCTGGCAAAGGTCTTCGAACGCCGCCCCCCTTCAGGTCGATCCGCGCGCGCACCTTGGCGCTTGGAAGGTCTTCAAACGACGCCATTCCTGCAGTCCCCACAACACCATTTCATGGGGGCGAGCGTGGGGGCACCATGGGGGAAAGTGGTGTGCTTTCGTCCGTTTTTGGTATTTTCAACGAACGGCCCGCCGCTCGAAAACCAAGAAAAAACCCCTGCCCTCCGAGGAGAGACAGGGGGTTTTTGGGCTTTGGAGCCTGTCGGTGAGGGACAGTGCTTTTCAAGCGGTGGTGCGCGGGGGGGGACTCGAACCCCCACACCATTGCTGGCGTCAGGACCTAAACCTGGTGCGTCTACCAATTTCGCCACCCGCGCATCGGCTCCGTTCGGGGAACCTGGGAAACCTGCGGGATGCAGGCCTCAAGGCCTGCATCCCGCCGAAATCGGCAAGCCCGAGATTCTAGCTTGGGCGGAGGTCGATTTCCGAAGAAGGGCGGCTTCGCGGACCGCCTTCAGGCGGCCTCGGGCCGGCGCACCCGGAACCAGGCGGCGTACATGGCCGGCAGGGCCAGCAGGGTCAGCACGGTTGCCACGACCAGGCCGCCCATGATGGCCACGGCCATCGGGCCCCAGAAGACGCTGCGCGACAGCGGGATCATGGCCAGCACCGCGGCGGCGGCGGTCAGCACGATGGGGCGCAGACGCCGCACGGCCGACTCGACGATGGCATCCCAGGTGGGCACGCCGCGCGCCCGGTCCTGCTCGATCTGGTCGATCAGGATCACCGAGTTGCGCTGGATCATGCCCATCAGGGCAATCACCCCGAGCAGGGCCACGAAGCCGAAGGGCCGGTTCAGGGCCAGCAAGGCGCCGGCCACGCCGGCAATGCCCAGCGGGCCGGTGAGGAAGACCAGCATGGCGCGGCTGAAGCTCTGCAGCTGCAGCATCAGCAGGGTGAAGGTGATGAACAGCATGATGGGCAGGCCGGCCGCGATCGAGTCCGAGCCCTTGCTGCTCTCTTCCACCGCGCCGGCCACCTCGATGCGGTCGGACAGGCCGGCGGCGCGCCACTTCGCTTCCAGTTCACGCAGGCGGGGCAGCAGCTCGGCGGTGACCGTGGCGCCTTGCAGGCCCTCGACCACATCGCCCTGCACTGTGATCGCGTAGTCGCGGTTCTGGCGCCACATCACGCCGGGCTCCCAGCCGAACACCGGCTTGGCCACCTGGGTCAGCGGGATCGAGCGCCCGGTGGCCGTGGGCAGGTAGGCGTTGGCGATGTCGGTGATCGCATTGCGCTCTTCGAGCGGCTGGCGCAGCACGATGTCGATCAGCTTGTCGTTCTCACGGAATTGGCCGACCGCAGTGCCGCTGAGCACCGCCGCCGATGCCTGGGCGATGGCTTGGCTGGTGACGCCCAGGGCGCGGGCCTTGGCCTGGTCGACCTCGAGGCGGATCACCTTCACCGATTCGTTCCAGTTGTCGTTGACGCCGCGCATGTGCGCGTTGCCACGCAGGATGGCGGCCACCTCGTCGGCCCGCTCGCGCAGCACCTTGGGGTTGGCCCCCATCACGCGGAACTGCACCGGGTAGGCCACCGGCGGCCCGTTGGGCAGCAGCTTGACCCGGCCGCGCACCTCCGGGAACTCCTGCGCCAGCAGGCCGGGCAGCTTGACGCGCAGGCTCTCGCGCACCTTGAGGTCGGTGGGCATGACGATGAACTGGCTCACATTGGTCTGCTGGAAGATCTGGTCCAGCGGCAGGTAGAAGCGCGGCACGCCCGAGCCAACCCAGGTGGTGACGCTCTGCACCCCGGCCTCTTCGCGCAGGCGCGCCTCGACACGGCGGCTCACCGCCTCGTTGGCCGCAAACGACGAGCCTTCGGGCAGCCAGATGTCGATCAGGATCTCGGGGCGGCTCGAATCCGGAAAGAACTGCTGCTGCACCCGCCCCATGCCGACGATGCCCAGGGCGAAGATCAGCAGGGTCGCGCCGATGGTGGTCCAGCGGTGCGCCACACACCAGTTCACCGCGCGGCGGAAGCCGTTGTAGAAGGGACTGTCGAACAGCTCGTGCGGCTCGCCGCCCGCTCCCTCGCCGGCATGGGCGGCCTCGGCCACATGAGGCGGCCGCTTCAGCAGCAGGGTGCCCAGGTAGGGCACGAAGTAGACCGAGACGATCCAGCTCAGCACCAGCGCAATCACGGTCACCGCAAAGATGGCAAAGGTGTATTCGCCAGTGACCGATTTGGCGATGCCGATGGGCAGGAAGCCGGTGGCCGTGATCAGGGTGCCGGTCAGCATCGGCATGGCGGTGATCTCGTAGGCGAAGGTGGCGGCACGCACCTTGTCGTAGCCCTCCTCCATCTTGCGCACCATCATCTCGACCGCAATGATGGCGTCATCCACCAGCAGGCCCAGCGCGATGATCAGCGAGCCCAGCGAGATCTTGTGCAGGCCGATGCCCCAGTACCACATGGCCAGAAAGGTCACCGCCAGCACCAGCGGGATGGTGATGCCCACCACCAGGCCGGGGCGCACATCGATGTAGTAGCGGCGCAGCCAGGGCTGCACCCCGGGGCGCTTGTGCAGGCCCAGACTGACAAAGCTCACCGCCAGCACGATCACCACCGCCTCGATCAGCACATGCACGAACTCGCCGACCGAGTTCGACACCGCGCGCGGCTGGTCCTGCACCTGCACCAGTTGGACGCCGGCCGGCAGGGTCTTCTCGATGCGCGCCGAAACCGCCTTCAGCGCCTTGCCCAGGCGGATGATGTCGCCGCCCTTGGCCATGGACACCCCCAGAGCGATCACCTGATGGCCGTCATGACGCACCTTCACCACCGGCGGGTCGACATAGCCGCGCTGGATGTCGGCGATGTCGCCGAGGCGGAACTGGTTGCCCGAGCTGCCTCGGATGGGCATGGCGCGCAACTGTTCGACCGCCTCGAACTGGCCCTGCACCCGCAACTGCACCACGTCCAGCGGGGTCTGCACCGCGCCGGCGTTCTCGACCGCGTTCTGCGCGCTGAGCTGGGCCAGCACCGCGTTCAGGTCCAGGCCGAGCTGGGCCAGGCGCTTCTGCGAGATCTGGATGTAGATCTTCTCGTCCTGCACCCCGAACAACTCGACCTTGGCCACATCGGGCACGCGCAGCAGGCTCTGGCGCACATCGTCGGCGAACACCTTGAGCTCGGCATCGCTGAAACCGTCGGACTGCAGCGCATAGATCACGCCGTACACATCGCCGAACTCATCATTGAAGAACGGCCCCTGCACCCCTGCGGGCAGGGTGTAGCGCATGTCGCCGATCTTCTTGCGCACCGTGTACCAGACATTGGGCACGTCGGCGGGGTTGGACGAGTCCTTGATGTTGAAGATGATCTGCGACTCGCCCGGCTTCGAATAGCTGACGATCTTGTCCGCGTAGGGCACCTCCTGCAGCGTCTTCTCGAGCTTGTCGGTCACCTGCTCGGCCACCTGCTGGGCCGTCGCGCCCGGCCAGTTGGTGTGCACCACCATGGCCCGGAAGGTGAACGGCGGGTCTTCGTCCTGCCCCAGTTCGAAATAGGCCGCAAAGCCCAGCAGCATCAGCACCACCAACAGGTAGCGGGTCAGGGCCGGATGGTCCAGCGCCCATTTGGAAAGATTGAACCCCGGCTTGGGTTGCGCTTGCGTCATGTCCAGGCCCTTGTTCATTTCGTGTCGGCAGCCACGGCCTTGGCCGCTGCGGCGGCGGGCGCGGGTTGGCCCTGCTGGGCCAGTTGATCGGCGCTCAGGGCCTTCTTGGGCTGGTAGATCGACACCTTCTGGCCCGGCGACAGCACATGCACGCCGGCCGCCACCACCTGGTCACCCGCCTTCAGCCCCGAGGCGATCACCGCCTCGTTGCCATCGGCGGTGGCCACCTCCACCGGCTGCAGGCGCACCGTCATGCTGGCCGGATCGAGCAGCCAGACCGCACTGCCCTGCGCCTGCGCGCGCAGGGCGCTGGTGGGCAGCTTGATCACCGGCGCGGCCTCGTCGGTCAGCCCCTGGGGCAACACATTCACCGTCGCGCCGAGGGCGGGCGCGCCCTCCAGCGGCAGCGCCAGCTTGACCGTGTAGGTGCGGGTCACCGCGTCGGCGCTGGCCGCCACCTCACGCACCTTGCCGACGATCTGACGGTCCTCCGACCACAGCCTGACCGTCACCGGCGCCCCCACCTTGACGGCGGCCACGCGGTCCTCGGGCACCGAGAACACCACGTCGCGCGGGCCGTCCTGGGCGATGCGCAGCACCGGCGTGCCGGCCTGCACCACCTGGCCGGTCTCGGCCTCGATGGACGTCACCACGCCCGACACATCGGCCACCAGCGAGGTGTAGCCGATCTGGTTGCTCTGGCCGTGCAACTGGGCCTGGGCCTGGTCGAGCTGGGCCTGGGCCGATTTCAGGGTCGCCTCGCGGCGTTGCAGCTCGGCGCCGCCGATGAAGTTCTTGTCGAACAGTTCCTTGTAACGGCGGAAATCGGCCGCCGCCAGGTCGCGGCTGGTCTGGGCCGCCACCACCTGGGCCTGGGCCGCTTCGGCCGAGAGCCGGTAGTCCTGCGGGTCGAGCTGGGCCAGCACCTGCCCCGCCTGCACCCGCTGACCGAGCTCGGCCTGGCGACGGATAATCTTGCCAGCCACCCGGAAGCCCAGGTTCGATTCGATGCGCGCCTTCACCTCGCCCGAGTATTCGAGCACCGTGCCGTAGCGGCTGGTGCCCACCGTGAGCACCTTCACCGAGCGCACCGGCTCGGGCGCCGCCTCGGGTTTGGAACACCCCGCCAGCAAGCCACCGAGGCCGGCTGCCAAGGCCGCCGCAGCGAGGAGTTGAGGACTTCGACGGAACATGTGGAACATGGAATGGGGCATGACAGACCTGCTGGGCTCGGAATCGAAAACCGCCCGCATGGCGGGCAGGGTGGGTGCATCATTTAATGACTGACTGGTTAGTAATCTAAAGGATTGTTCAGATGTGTGTCAAGCCGGCCGCCACCACGGCCCCAGCCAACCCGGACAACGGAGCCCAGGCCATCACCCATTACGAGAACTTTCCGGTCGCCTCGTGGCTGTGCCCGCCCCGCCTGCGCCCGCCGATTGCCGCCATCTACCACTTTGCCCGCACCGCCGACGACCTGGCCGACGAAGGCGAGGCCCCGGCCAACGAGCGCCTGCAGGCCCTGGCCGACTACCGGAGCGATCTGCACCGCACGCTGGCCGGACAAGCCCCGGGGCCGCGCTGGGCCGGTGTGCTGCAGGCGCTGGCGCGCCAGCAACAGGCCTGGCAACTGCCGGTGCCGCTGCTCGACGACCTGCTCAGCGCCTTCGAACAGGATGTGGCCTTCACCCGCGACGCCCGCAGCTACGCCGACCGGGCCGCCCTGCTCGACTACTGCCGGCGTTCGGCCAACCCGGTCGGCCGCCTGCTGCTGCACCTGCACGGCGTCGACGACGCCCAGGCGCTGGCCCAGAGCGATGCCATCTGCAGCGCCCTGCAATTGATCAACTTCTGGCAGGACCTGAGCCAGGACATCCCGCGCGGCCGCCACTACCTCTGCGATGCCGATCTGCAGGCGCACGGGGTCGGGCGCCAGGTGTTGCAGGCGCTGCAGCCGACACCGGCCGCCCTGGCCCTGATCAACGCGCAGCTCGACTGGGCCGAGGCCCTGATGCGCCAGGGGGCCCCGCTGGTGCACCGCCTGCCCGGGCGGGCCGGCTGGGAGCTGCGCCTGGTGGTCCAGGGCGGATGGCGCATCATCGAACGCATCCGGGCGGTCGGCGGCAACAGCCTGCAGCACCGGCCCAAGCTCGGACGCGCCGATGCGCCCGGCCTGTTCTGGCGCTGTCTGTGGATGTGAAACCGTGAACCGGTTCTGAGCGCCGCGCAAGATGGGACAATGCGGCCCGCGGAATTCCAGATCCATGACCCCAGAAGACTACGTCCAACAAAAGGCAGCCGCCTCCGGCAGCAGCTTCTATTACGCCTTTCTCTTCCTGCCCCGGCCCCGGCGCGCGGCCATCACCGCGTTCTATGCCTTCTGCCGTGAGGTCGACGATGTGGTCGACGAGGTCAACGACCCCGGCGTGGCGGCCAGCAAGCTGGCTTGGTGGGCACAGGAGGTGCGCCAGTCCTTCGACGGCCGCCCCAGCCACCCGGTCATGCAGGCGCTCATGCCGCATGTGCCGGTCTACGGCCTGCGCCAGGAGCAGCTGCAGGCGGTGATCCAGGGCTGCCAGATGGACCTCGAACAGAGCCGCTACCTCGACTACCCCGGCCTGCAGCGCTACTGCCACCTGGTGGCCGGCGTGGTGGGCGAGGTCTCGGCGCGCATCTTCGGCCAGACCGATGCGCGCACCACCGAATACGTCCACACCCTGGGCCTGGCCTTCCAGCTCACCAACATCCTGCGCGATGTCGGCGAGGACGCGATGCGCGGGCGCATCTACCTGCCCATCAGCGAGCTGCAGCAATTCGACGTCAAGGCCCATGAGCTGCTGCAGCGCCAGTACTCCGAGCGCTTCACCCGGCTCATGCAGTTCCAGGCCGAGCGCGCCCATGCGCTGTACGACCAGGCCTTCGCCCTGCTGCCCGACGCCGACCGCCGCGCACAGAAGCCCGGCCTGATGATGGCCAGCATCTACCGCACCCTGCTGCGCGAAATCGAGCACAGCCAGTTCCAGGTGCTGCATCAGCGCATCAGCCTGACCCCGCTGCGCAAGCTCTGGCTGGCCTGGCGCGTGCAGGCGTTCGGGCATGTCTGAGGCGCCCCTGCAGGTGGCCGTCGTCGGTGCCGGCTGGGCCGGACTGGCCGCCGCCGTCGCCGCCCATGAGGGCGGGGCCCGCGTCACCGTCTTCGAGGCGGCCCCCCACCCGGGGGGCCGCGCCCGCCGCATCGTCCACCGGGACGCGCAGAACCTGGACAACGGACAGCACATCCTCATCGGCGCCTATGCCGAATGCCTGCGCCTGATGCGCCACGTCGGCGTGCCCATCGAACAGGCCCTGCTGCGCCGCCCCCTGAGCCTGCGTTTCCCCGGCGGCGACGGTCTGTGCCTGCCGGACTGGCCCGCGCCGCTGGATGCGCTCGCGGGCATTCTCGGCGCCCGCGGCTGGTCCTGGCGCGAGCGCCTGGCCCTGCTGGGCGCCTCGTTGCGCTGGCAACTGGCCGGCTACCGCTGCCCGCCCGGGCAGACCGTGCAGGCCCTCTGCCAGGGACTGCCGCCACGCCTGATGGCCGAGCTGATCGAGCCGCTTTGCGTGTCGGCACTCAACACCCTGTCCGCCTCGGCCAGCGCCGAGGTGTTCCTGCGCGTGCTGCGCGATTCGCTGGCCGGGCCCTCAGGGGGCTCCAACCTGCTGATTCCGCAGGTCGATCTGGGCGCCTTGTGGCCCGAGGCCGCAGTGCGCTGGCTGCAGCGCCAAGGCCACACGGTGCACCTCGCGCAGCCGGTCCAGGCGCTGCAGCATGGCCATGGGGGCTGGCAGGTCGACACCTCGACGCAGCGCTTCGATCGCCTGATCCTGGCCTGCCCGGCCTGGGAGGCGCAGCGCCTGCTGGGCCGCCTGGAGGGACTGCCGCCGGACCAGCAACAGGCCGTCGACACCTGGTGCCGGCTGGCCGCCGGCCTGCAGCATGCGGCCATCGCCACGGTCTACGCGCAGGCCGAGAGCCGGAGCGCGACGCCTCTTCGGCTGCCCGAACCCATGCTGGCCCTGCGCAGCGGCCCACAGGCCCCCGCCCAGTTCGTCTTCGACCGTGGGCAGTTGGGTGGCCCCAAGGGCCTGCTGGCCTTTGTGGTCAGTGCCAGCCCGGCAGCCGACCGCCACGCCTTGCAGGCCGAAGTGCTGGCCCAGGGCATGCAGGCACTGGCCGCCTGTGGCCTGAGCACGCTGCAGCCCTTGTTGACGGTGCTCGAAAAACGCGCCACCTTCGTCTGCAGCCCCGGGCTGCGGCGCCCGCCAACCGAGGTCCTGCCGGGGCTGCAGGCCTGTGGCGACCATGTGCAGGGGCCCTACCCTGCCACCCTCGAAGGGGCCGCGCTCAGCGGCAGTGCGGCAGGCCGCCGGGTCACGGCTCGCTGAACAGGGCGCAGAGTTCGCTGAGGCTCTTCACCGTCGGCGGCGGCGCCACCTCATGGCGCCAGGGATGGTCCTGGCGGTTCAGCCACACCGCCTGCATGCCCGAATTCAAGGCGCCCAGGGCATCCATGGTGGCATCGTCGCCCACATGCAGCACCGCCTCGGGCGGCAGCTCGAGCGCACCTGCCGCGGCATGGAAGATGCGCGGATCGGGCTTGGCCACGCCGAACTCCTTGGCGCTGATGCTGGCCACGAAATGCTGGCCGATGCCAACGCGGTGGATGTCGGCATTGCCGTTCGACAGGGCCAGCAGCGGAAAACGGGCCGCCAGGAAACCCAGCGCATCGGGCACCTCGTCGAACAGCTCGACCCGCTGACGCTCGGCAAAGAAGACCTCGAAAGCGGGCTCGGCCAGCGCGACGTCGTCACCGGCCTTCTGCAGCGCCAGGCGGATCGATTCGAGGCGCAGGGCGCTGAGGTCATGCTGCAGATCGGGGCGCAGCCCCACCATCTGCTCGCGGATGTCGCGCAACGCACCGGGGCTGGCGAACAAGGCAGCCGTCATCGGCGCATGCACATGCAGCCAGCGGTAGAGTTCGGTTTCCGCACGGGTGATGGTGGGCCAGATCGGCCAGAGCGTGTCATCCAGGTCCAGGGTGATGGCCTGGATACGAGCGAGATCGAGCATAGGTGCGGGAGAATACTGCATTCGAAAGCCCCGCACCCACGACCCCCATCCCCGCCAGACCTGTCCATGCCCTTCGCCCCCGAACCCGCCCACACCCATGGTCAGCCGGCCCGCACCGGGGTGCTGCTGTGCAATCTGGGCACCCCCGACGAGCCCACCGCGCCGGCGCTGCGGCGCTACCTGGCGCAGTTCCTCGGCGACCCACGGGTGGTCGAGATCCCCCGCCTGCTCTGGCTGCCGATCCTGCACGGCATCATCCTGCGGGTGCGGCCGGCGAAGTCGGCCGCCAAGTACGCCAGCATCTGGACCCCGGAGGGCTCGCCGCTGATGGTCTGGACCGAGAAGCAGTCCAAGCTGCTCCAGGGCTGGCTCGGCGAGGCCGGCCACGCGGTCCGGGTGCGCCATGCGATGCGCTACGGCCAGCCCTCGATCGCCAGCCAGCTCGACGCCTTCAAGGCCGAAGGGGTCGATCGCATCCTGATCCTGCCGGCCTACCCGCAGTACTCGGGCACCACCACCGCCAGCATCTTCGACGACGTGGCCGCCTGGGGCCGGCGCCAGCGCCGCCTGCCCGAGCTGCGCTTCGTCAACCGCTACCACGACGATCCCGGCTACCTCGACGCGGTGGCGCGCCGGGTCGAGGCCCACTGGGCCGAGCATGGCCGACCCGACCAGTTGGTGATGAGCTTTCATGGCGTGCCCGAGCGCACCCTGCAGCTCGGCGACCCCTACCACTGCGAATGCCACAAGACCGCCCGGCTGCTGGCCGAACGCCTGGGCCTGCGCCCGGACCGCTACAAGCTCACCTTCCAGTCGCGTTTCGGCAAGGCCCGATGGCTCGAGCCCTACACCGAGCCCACCCTGGTGGCGCTGGCCAGGGCCGGCCAGCAGCGGGTCGACGTGGTCTGCCCGGGTTTCACCAGCGACTGTCTCGAGACGCTTGAAGAGATCGCCCAGGAAGCCCGCCATGCCTTCCTGCAGGCCGGCGGCAAAGCCTTCCACTACATCCCCTGCGTCAACGACAACCCGGTCTGGATCAGCGCCCTGAGCGCCCTGGCGCAGCGCCACCTGGCCGGCTGGCCGACCCACCCGCCCGATGCCGCCGCTGCGGCGCTGAGCCGCGAGCGCGCCCTGGCCGCCGGCGCCGAGCGCTGAACACCCCACGACCGTCTTTTTGCGCCCCGGCCTGCCGGCGGGGCGCCCCCAGTCTTCCATTCTTCCGACATGACCCTGCCCCCGTCCCTCGAAGCCCTGCCCGCCCAGCGCCTGCGCCGCCACGTCGACCCTGCCAGCCTGGGCTTTGCCAGCACCGCCGAGCTGTCGGCCCAGGAGCCCGGCTGGATCGGCCAACCGCGCGCCGAGGCCGCCACCCGCTTCGGCCTGGCCATGGCCGCCCCCGACTACAACCTCTTCGTGCTCGGCGATGTGGGCAGCGGTCGCAGCTCGCTGCTGCGCCAGGCCCTGCACCAGGCGGCGGCCGAACGCCCCACGCCGCCCGACCTGTGCTATCTGCACCACTTCGAGGCACCGCGCCAGCCGCTGGCCCTGCGCCTGCCCCCAGGCCAGGGCCGGGCGCTGCGCCAGGCCCTGCAACAGCTCCAGCGGCAGTTGCCGCACGACGTCCCGCAATGCCTGGAATCGGCCGAATTCACCCTCGAGGCCGACCAGATCGAACACGCCTTCGAGACCGAGGAGAGCGCCGCCCTGCGCGGCCTCGAGACCCTGGCCAGACAACATGGCTTCCAGCTCAACCGTGAGGGCGACCGCCTCAAGCTGGTGGTGCCGTCGGCCAGCGCCCCGTCCGGGGCCCGGACGCCGGCCCAGGACCAGGTCCATGCCGAGATGATCCGCGTGCTGACCCAGCTGCGCGAACGTGAGCAGGCGCGCGACCGCGACCTGCTGCAACTGCAGCAGCAGCGCCTCAAGCCCCTGCTGGAGCGGGCTTTCGCGCCGGTGCTGCGGGCCGTCTCCGAAGCTGCGGCCGCCAGCCGATTGTCGGCCTGGGTGCAGGCGGCCCAGGAGGACATCGCGGCCCACATCGATCTGTTCCTGCCCCAGGAGGCCGATGACGAAGACCGCCGGGTTGAACTCGACCTGGCCCTGGCCCGGCTGCAGGCCAACCTGCTGGTGGACCATGGCGCCCAGTCCGGCGCCCCCGTGGTGATCGACAACAACCCCCAGGTGCGCAGCCTGTTCGGCAGCATCGAGCATGTCGGTGGCGAGGACGCGGGCCCGCCCGACCACAACGCCATCCACGGCGGCGGCCTGCTGCAGGCCCACGGCGGCTTTCTCATGCTGCATCTGCAGGACCTGCTCGACGACGAACTGCTGTGGGAGCGGCTGCGGCGCTTCCTGCGCTCGCACCAGGTACAGATCGAGGAGCCCGGTGGCAGCGGCACCCCGGCCGGCGCCGGCCTGCAGCCCGAGGCGGTGCAGGTCGAGGTCAAGCTGGTGCTGATCGGATCACCCGAGCAGTACTACAAGCTGCAGGACGAAGACCCCGAGATGGCGCGGCGCTTCCGGGTCAAGGTCGAGTTCGTCGACCGTTTCGCGGCCACGCCGGACACCGACCGCGCCCTGGGCGCGTGGGTGGCCTGCCGCAGCCGCAGTCGCGGCCTGCCCCACTATGAGGCCGGCGCCGTGGCCGCCCTGCTCGAACAGAGCCACCGCGAAGCCGACGACCAGCACTACCAGAGCGCCCTCTTCGGCCAGATCGAGAGCCTGCTGTTCGAAAGTGCGGCCTGCTGTCGCGCCCGCCAGGGCCGCGAGGTCAGTGCCGCCGATGTGGCCGAGGCCCTGCAGCTGCGCGCCCGGCGCCACGACTATGCCGAGCAGGGGGTGCTCGACTCGATCAGCGAAGGCGAGCGCCTGCTCAGCCCCGCCGGCGAGGCCGTGGGACAGATCAATGCGCTCAGCCAGGTCGACACCGGCGACCACCGCTTCGGCGTGCCGATGCGCATCTCGGCGCGCACCCTGGCCGGCCACCAGGGGGTGATCAACATCGAGCGCGAGGTCAAGCTCTCGGGCCCCATCCATGACAAGGGCGTGCTGATCCTGCAGGGCTACCTCGACGGCCTGTTCAGCGAGCAGGCGCCGCTGGCCCTCAAGGCCTCGCTGGTCTTCGAGCAGGAATACGACGGTGTGGAAGGCGATTCGGCCTCCTGTGCCGAGCTGTTCGCCCTGCTGTCTTCGCTGTCGGGACTGCCGCTGCGCCAGGACATCGCGGTCACCGGCTCGCTCAACCAGCACGGCGAGGTGCTGCCCGTCGGGGGGCTCAACGAGAAGATCGAATCATGGTTCAAGGTCTGCCAGCGCGCCGGCCTCGCCGGCCAGGGCGTGCTGCTGCCGCAGCGCAATGAACGGCAGCTGATGCTGTCGCATGAACTGCTGCAGGCCGTGGAACAGGGCCTGTTCAAGGTCTACACCATGCGCCAGGCCGCCGAAGGCATGGCCCTGCTCACCGGCACGGCCTTCGAGCAAGACGGCCACAGCAGCGTGCTGGCACGCGCCCGGCGCAGCCTGCAGGCCTACCGCCGGGCCAGCCAGCGCGCGGCCGCGCGACGCTGAGCCGCGCCGTCGCTCAGCCGGCCTCGGCCCGGTCGATGAACTCGCGCACCAGTTGCAGTTGCGCCGGCACATTCAGTGCCGGGGCGTGGCCGCAGCCCGGCACCTCGACCACGGTGGCCTGCCCCCGCACGCCGGGGCCGCGGCGCAGCATCTCGGCGGTGGTCTCGGGCAGCACCAGATCCGACTCGACCCCGCGCAGGCACAGCACCGGCAGTTCGAGCGCGTCGTAGTGCGGCCAGATCAGGTAGTCGTCCGGGTGGTGGACGAACTGCTGTGCCATGGCCGGGTCGTAATGCGGCGTGACACGGCCGTCGGGCAGGCGCCGTGTCGAGGTCTCGGTCAGGCGCCGCCACTGCGCTTCGCTGAGCCAGCCATAGGGCTTGTAGACCTGGCGGAAGAAGGCCTCCAGCTCCAGCACCGAATCGAAGGCCGGAGGATGGCCCGCATACGAACGGATGCGCGCCAGTGCGGCATCGGCCAGTTGCGGCGCATTGTCGTTGAGCACCAGGCTGCGGATGTGGGCCTTGAGGCCCGGCTCGAACAGGCCCGAGGCGCAGACCGTGCCGATGGCCCCGCCCATCGAAGTGCCCACCCAGTGCACCTGAGGCAGCTCCAGGCCATCGATCAGGTCGGCGGCGATGCGGGCGTAGAAGGCCAGGGTGTATTCATCGCGCGGCGCCGGGCTCCACTGGCTCAGGCCGCGCCCGATGGTATCGGGGCAGATCACGCGGTAGCGGTCGCTGAGGTGCGCGGCGAGTTCGTCCATGTCGCGGCCGGTGCGGGCCAGGCCGTGCCAGGCGATGACCGTCGGGCCGTTGCCGGCGCCCCACTCGGTGAAGTGGATCTCGCGGCCGGCACAGCGCAGGTAGTGGGAAGTCATGCGGGTTGTCATGGTGAAGCGTTCCTTCAGGCACGGCGGCGGGCGCGCAGGCGCCCCACCACCCCGGTGGGAAAGTAGTAGACCGAGAGCACGAACAACAGGCCCAGCCACAGCAGCCAGCGGTCGGGCGACAGCAGGGCCGACAGCCACGGCCAGCCGGCGCTGGCCTCGCTGCCCAGGCGCAGCAGATCCTGCAGATAGCTCTGGGCCACCAGGAACAGGGCCGAACCGATGGCCGCGCCATAGACCGTGCCCATGCCGCCGATGACCACGATCAGCAGCACGTCGAGCATGATCTCGAAGGCCAGCGAGGTGTCGGGGCCGTTGTAGCGCAGCCAGATCGCCAGCAGCGCCCCGGCGGCACAGGCGAACAGCGCCGACAGGATGCTCGACACCGTGCGGTACAGCACCACGCGGTAGCCGATCGCCTCGGCGCGGAACTCGTTCTCGCGGATGGCCTGCAACACGCGGCCGAAGGGCGAGTTGACGATGCGCAGCAGGGCCAGCACCAGGGCCAGCGCCGCCACGAACAGCAGGTAGTAGCAGATCAGGCGGCCGTCGAGCGAGACCCCCAGGAAGGGCTCGTCGGCCCATTCGAAGCTCGGTGACAGCAGCTCGGGCACCTTGAAGGTCAGGCCGTCCTCGCCGCCGGTGAAGTCCGACAGCTGCGAGGCCAGGGTCTGGAAGGCCGAGGCCACCGCCAGCGTGATCATGGCAAAGAAGATGGCCCGCACCCGCAGCGAGAACAGGCCCACCGCCAGCGCCAGCAGCAAAGACAGCCCCAGCGAGGCGGCCAGGCCCAGCGCCAGCGCCCCCCAGGTGGGCCCCAGCCGGGTGGTGGCGATGGCGATGCCATAGGCCCCGATGCCGAAGAACATGGTGTGGGCGAAGCTCACGATGCCGGTGTAGCCCAGCAGCAGGTCGAAGCTGGCCACCAGCACGGTGAACACCAGCACCTTGGCCGCCACATTGAGCGCCTTGACGCCCGGGAACAGAAAGGGGGCGAAGGCCAGGGCCAGCAGCAGGGCCAGCAGCAGCACGGCCAGCAGGCGGCTGCGCGGGGTGTCGTGGGAGAGCAATCGGTTCAGCATGGTGGGGCTCCTCAACGGTTGCTCACCGGGTACACGCCCTGCGGGCGCCACAGCAGCACCGCCACCATCAGGGCGATGTTGGAGAACAGGGCCAGCTTGGGCAGCAGAAAACCGGTGTAGTTGGCCATCAGGCCCACCAGCAGGGCCCCGATCAGGGCGCCCCCGGTGGAGCCCAGGCCGCCGATGATGATCACGATGAAGATCAGCACATTCACCTGCGCTCCCATCTGCGGCACCACGTTCTGCTGGTACAGGCCCCACATCACGCCGCCCAGGCCCGCCAGGGCGCTGCCGACGACGAAGACGCCGACGAACAGCCGCCGGATGCGGTAGCCCAGCGACTCGACCATCTCGCGGTCCTGCACGCCGGCGCGCACCAGCAGGCCGATCTTGGTGCGGTTGAGTGTCCAGTACAGCGCGGCGAACACCAGCAGGCCCACCGCCACCGCCACCACCCGGTAGCGCTCGATGGCCGCATCGCCCCAGACCCAGGCGCCGCGCATGCCCTCGGGCAGCGGCAGTGGGATCTGCTCAGGGCCCCAGATCACCTTGATCAGCTCTTCGCCGATGATCATGCCGCCCATGGTGATGAGGATCTGCTTGAGATGCTGGCCGTAGACCGGGCGCACGATGAAGCGCTCGAAGGCCAGGCCCAGGGCCCCTGCCACCGCCATGGCCGCCAGCATGGCCGGGAACACCGCCACCAGGTTGCGCCACAGCTCGGCCGAGCCGGTCCAGTCGGCCATGGCGCCCAGCACGCTGGTGGCGACGAAGGCCCCCAGGGCGATGAACACGCCATGGCCGAAGTTCAGCACGTCCATGAGGCCGAACACCAGGGTCAGGCCCGAGGCGATGATGAACACGATCATGCCCATGGCCAGTCCGGCCACGGTGAGCGTGAGCCAGGTCGAGGGCGAGCCCACCAGGGGCAGCGCCAGCAAGGCCAGCAGCGGCACCCCGGCCAGGGGCTTCCAGTCGAAATCGGAGAGTGTCTTCATAGTGCCAATCCGAGCAGCGAACGCTGCAGGGCCTCGTCTTCGGCCAGTTCGGCCATGCGGCCAGCGTGCACCACGCGGCCATCGTCCATCACCGCCACGCTGTCGCCCAGGCGCTTGGCAAAATGGATGTTCTGCTCGACCAGCAGGATCGTGACCCCGCTGGCCTTGAGCTGGGCGAAGGCGTCGATCATGTTGTTGATCATCACCGGTGCCAGGCCCTTGCTGGGCTCGTCGATGATCAGCAGCTTGCGCGGCTCGACGATGGCGCGCGACACCGCCAGCATCTGCTTCTGTCCGCCCGAGAGTTTGCCCGCCGGGTGGTTCCAGAACTTCTGCACCGCCGGGAACAGGCCGAAGATCCACTGCAGGCGTTGCTCGTCGATCTGCGCGGCGGTGCGCGCGCGGCGGGCCGCCAGCAGCATGTTCTCCTTGACCGTCAGGTCGGCGAAGATGCCCATGTTCTCGGGCACATAGGCGATGTCCAGGCCCGCGATGTGCGGGGTGTGCAGGCGACCGATGTCGCGGCCGTCGAAATGCACGCTGCCCTCGGAGGCCTGCCACAGGCCCATGATGGTGCGCAGCGTGGTGGTCTTGCCTGCACCGTTGCGGCCCAGCAGCATGGTGAGCTCGCCCCGGGGCACCGCCAGATCGACGCCGTGCAGGATGTGGTAGGCGCCGATGTGGGTGTGCACGCCCCGGAGTTCCAGCAGGTTCTGCGCTTCGCTCATGCCGCCTCCCTGGCCACGCCGAGGTAGGCCTCCTGCACCACCGGCAGGGCGATCACACTGGCCGGTTCGCCGTCGGCCACCAGGGTGCCGTTGTGCAGCACGATGATGCGGTCGGCCAGCTCGCGCACCACATCCATCTTGTGCTCGACCAGCAGGATGGTCTTGCTCTTGTCCTGTTTCAGGGCGCGGATCAGGTTGAGGATCACCGGGGCCTCGTCGTGGCTCATGCCGGCGGTGGGTTCGTCGAACATGTAGACCTGGGGCTCGAGCGCCATCAGCAGCGCCACCTCGAGCTTGCGCTGATCGCCATGCGGCAGGCTGGATACCAGCACCTGCTGTTGATGGTGCATGGCCACCGCGTCGAGGATCTCGTGGGCACGCCGGGTGAGTGCGCGGTGGTCGCTCCAGATGCTCCAGAGGTTGAGCCCGCGCTGGTGCGCGCCGCTGCGCGTGGCCTGCACCGCCAGGCGCACGTTCTCGAGCACCGTGAGATTCGGGAACAGGTTGGTCAGTTGGAAGGCGCGCCCCAGGCCGGCACGGGTGCGCTTCGACACCGGGGCGTGGCTCAGGTCCTGCCCGTTGAGGTGCACCGAGCCGCTGCTGGCGCGGATCTGACCCGACACCAGGTTGAAGAAGGTGGTCTTGCCTGCCCCGTTGGGGCCGACGATGGCGGTCAGGGTGCCAGGTTCGAAGCGGCAGGTGACGGCATTCACCGCCACGTGTCCGCCGAAGCGCACCGTGAGATCTTGGGTTTGCAGCATAGGGGATTGATTGTTCCGGGAGCCGCCCCTGGCCCGGGGCGGTGTGGCGCGGGAACCGGCACCGCCACCAGGGCGGCGCCGTGGCCGATCAGCGCTTGTTGCGGATCGGGACGTTCATCTCTTCAGGCTTGATCTCGCGCACCAGCTCGGGCACGCCCCAGGCGAAGGCCGGATCGACCTTGATCTTGAAGTGGTACATGCTCTGCAGCGCCTGGTGGTCTTCCTTGCGGAAGGTCATGCGGCCCTTGGGCGTGTCGAAGTCCATGCCTTCCATGGCATTGATCAGCTTGTTGCTCGCCGTCTCGCCATGGGTCTTCTTGAGGGCCGCCACCACGGCCATCGCCGCCGAGAAGCCGCCGGCGGTGAAGAAATCGGGCGGTGCCTTGAACTGCTTGTAGTGCATGGACACCAGGGCCTCGTTGACCGGGTTCTTCGGAATGCCGAAGTAGTAATAGGTGGCGCCCTCCATGCCGGGGAAATTCTTGTAGGCCGCCATGGCCGGCAGGATGTTGCCGCCGGTGGCGATCTCGATGCCATAGCGCTTGAGGTCGAGATCGGCGATCTTGAACGGGTTGCCGGCACCGGCCCAGATGATGAAGATCACCTTGCGCCCCGGCAGGTCCTTGAGCTTGTCGATCAGGCGCTGGGCCCCGGCGGTGAAGTCGGTGGTGGTCGTGGGCAGGTATTCCTCATGCACCAGCTTGGCGGTCTTGAGCGCATCCTTGAAGGCCTTCACGCCGTCGCGGCCGAAGGCGTAGTCCTGCGCCAGTGTGGCGATGCTGACGCCGGGCTTGTCGAGGGCCACCGCGTTCGAGATCGCGTCCTGCGAGCTGTTGCGGCCGGTGCGGAAGATGTACTTGTTCCATTTGTCGCCGGTGATGCTGTCGGCCACCGCCGGCTCGACGATCAGCACCTTCTTGTATTCCTCGGCCACCGGCAGCAGGGCCAGGGCCACGCCCGACGAGGTCGGGCCCACCGCCAGATCGGCCTTGTCGTCCGAATAGGCGCTCGCCAGCAGCGACTTGCCCAGGTCGGGCTTGCCCTGGTCGTCCTTCTCGAGCACCACCAGCTTGCGGCCCTCGACCGTCATGGTGCCGCCGGTGGCGTAGTCCAGGCCCATCATGAAGCCGGTCTGGGTCTGCTTGCCATAGGCTTCGAGCGGACCGGTCTTGCTGTAGATGTGGGCGATGCGGATGTCCGGAGCGCCGGCCAGGGCCGGGCCGCTGGCCAGGACGCTGCAGGCCAGCGAGGCGAGCGCGATGAGAGCACGACGGTGCATGGAGGTCTCCTTTTATGGTGGGCTGTCGGGCACCATGATTGCACAGCGCGTGCCAGGCTGCAAAGCCTTGATTTAAAAGGAGTTTTTCATAAAACCAGCAAAAACGTCCAAATTAAATACATCTCACATGCCTGTTTTTCAGGCATATGCATTTTTTTCAGACAACCCATGAAGAGGGGCAAATGCCCCGGGAGACCCAGGACATTCTCAGGCGCTCCGACGGCGCAAGGTCACTGTCCCGGCCAGCAGCAAGCCCCAAGCACACAACATCAGCAAGGGCGAGGACAGCGTGGGCACCGATGCCGGGCCACCGCCCGGGTTGAAACACAGGGTGATCTGGCCGTCGCCCGCAGCAGCTGAGGCGCTCGAGAAGTTCAGGGCGCTCTGGGCCACGAACGAGCCGCCGCCACCACCACCATAGCCATTGGCAGCACCACCGCCGCCGCCGCTGTAACCGCCACCGCCGCCACCGCCGTTGCCGCCACCGCCGCCACCGCCATAGCCGCCGGTGCCGCCCCCTACGGACCCATTGTTGGGCGCTGTGCCCCCCGTGGCCCCGTCAGGCAGAGAAGCGCCTCCACCGCCATTGAAATTGAAGATCCCTGCCGCACCAGCCGCCCCATCACTGGAGATGCCGCCGCCGGCACCTCCGCCGCCGCTGCCACCTCCGCCGCCCCCACCACTTCCGCCGGTGCCACCGGTGCCGCCATTGCCCCCGCCACCACCTGCAGTACCGGCCACCGCACCCGAACTGCCCAAGCTCAGGCCACTCAGCGGCGCAGCGGCGCCATTGCCGGTTGGCGCAGTTTGACCCGACGCGCCGCCGCCGCCGCCCGCCGCGATCAGCAGCCCGGAGCTGCCCGGGCTGTAGGTGGTGGATGTCCCGGTGAACACAAAGCTGCCGCCGCCACCACCACCACCTCGGTTGTCGTCACCGGTGTTCTGCCCGCCCTGTGCGCCCACCAACAGGTTCAATACCGTCCCGCCCCCCAGTTGGAAGCTGGCCGAGACCTGGGCACCGACGCCCCCGGCGCCGGCGCCGCCATCAACGCCCAGGTTGTAGCTGTCCGAGCCCGCTCCCCCCTGCGCCGTGAGGGTGACCCGGCCGTCCGCCGGTAAGGTGTAGGTCTGCACCGTGCCGTTTTGCGTCCGAGGCGAATTGACCGAGTAGGTCTGCTGAAATGCACAGCTGCCGCTCCCGGCGCTGATGCCCGGCGCCAGGGTCAGCAGGCCTGCGCCCGCAAAAAGCAGGGAAGCGCCCGCCAGTGGCGACCGCTGCGGGGACTTCTGGCTCCGCTTGCGGACGCTCTCGGATCGGAATGGCAGAAATGCGGGCATGGACAGGAACGGAAGTGGATGTAACTGAATGCTACATCCATCCTGTCCTCAGCCTGAGAGCGGGGCATCTCAGCGCCCTCAGCGATCCGGCGATTGAGGCTCCGACGGGCGGTTGAACCCATCGCAGCGCCCCCGCCGCGAGCGACGGAACAACAAGGCCACGCCAAGGGCGATCAGCAAGAGCGGACCGATGAGCGGCCACATGTCGGCCGGGATGAGGTCCAGGTACTTGGCCAGACCCAGCGAGCCGATGACGATGAGTGCAACAGGAAAGATTCTCATGAGGGACTCCGGATGGAACGAATGTCGACGAAAGAAGGGATGGCCGGGCAAGGTCAGCGGGGCTCGCCGGGGCCAGCGGGCGGCACGGGCGGTTGCGCCCCCTGCTCATCCCGGAAAGACCCGTGCCACCGACCCATGCCGGCACGGAAGCGCTCGCGCTCTTCCTCGCTCAGCTTGGCCCAGCCAGGGCCGAAATGGCGGTGCATGCGACGCTCCCAACGGTAGCGCCGGCGGTCCATCAGGTCGGCACGCCAGCGCGGGCCGCGCACCAGCATGGCCGCGCCGATGCCGATGAGCAGCAGGGGCCAGAACAGATGCAGGAAGGCCGGATCGATGAGGCCGAAATGCTTGAGCAGACCGAACACGCCGACGGCGATGAGGGCCAGAGGAAAGATGCGCATGGTGGTTCTCCAAAGAAAGGATGCGGAACGGGCCCGCTAGACAATGAGGTCGCCGTATTCGGCCTGCAGCCTGGCGCGCAGGGCCAGCACGGCATAGCGCTTGCGCGCCAGCAGGGTGTTCTGGGGCAGTTGCCACCGTTCGGCCATCTCGGCGAACGACAGGCCGTCGATCTCGTGGGCCAGGAAGACCTCACGCTGCTCGGCGGGGAGGTCCTGCAGGGCGGCCTGGATCGAGGCCAGCATCACCGAACGGGCATAGGCGGCTTCGGGGCCGGCCGCCGGGTCGGGCAGCTTGTCCTCCAACCAACTGCGGCCTTCATCGTCACCGGAGTCGGCATCGCCCTGCGGCAGAGCCTCTTCCTTGCGCTTGCGCGCCCGGTCGATGATGCGGTTGCGTGCCACCCGGAAAAGCCAGGCCCCGGCCTGCTCGATCGCATCGGCCGCGGCATAGAACTCGAGCAGCACGTCCTGCAGGATGTCTTCGGCCTCGGCCGCATCCCGCACCTGGCGTCGGATGAAGTGCCCCAGCCGGGCACGCTCGCGGGCCACGACATCGGTGAAGCGTCTGGCCTTGGCGGGCATGGTGGGTGGGTGGCGTTGAGCTGCAAGAGCGTCCATGTCTTGTAGACGGATGGGCGCCGGAAATATTGTGGGCGACGCGTGGATTTTGAATCGAGGCGGGTGGACGGGGCGCAGAGACGCTGTTCTTGAGCACCGTTTTGTCAAAATGACTTCCGATCCTCTTCACCTGCCCACAAGGCCTCTTCATGCCCAAGCTCGGATTCCGGCTTTTCCTGTTCATGGCCTCACTTCTGTGCGCGAGCCAGCCCGTCACGGCGGGCGAGGTGCACACCGTCCAGAACGGCCAACGCGAGGTCCAACTTTTCTGGCAGCCGGTGGCCGAACCGGCCGGCACCGTGCTGATGTTCTCAGGCGGCGACGGAGGATTCGGCTCGGTGTGGAACAACCGGCCGGGCAGCGACAACTTCCTGGTGCGCACGATGGACCTCTGGAGCGCCAAGGGTCTGAACGTCGCCTACTTCGGCGACCTGCACGCCGACCGCCATTCGACCCAGCACATGGCCGACATCCAGGCCGTGTTGCAGTGGATCGAGGCGCAAGACCCCTCCCCCATCTACCTGGTGGGCACCTCGCGCGGCACGATCAGCGCGGCCTATGCGGCAGCCCGCTTGCCCGACACGCGGGTGCGTGGATTGGCATTGACGTCCACCATGCAGGAAGTCGTGTCGACACCGGGACTGGCCGGGCTGTCGATCCCGGTGCTCGACCTCAGCCATGCCCAGGACGGCTGCAGTCTGACGCCCCCCGGCGCGGGCCCCGCCATCATCGAGGCGCTGAAGGCCTCGCCGCGCAAGGCCTATATCGAGGTCTCGGGGGGAAGCGCCTACGGCAACCCATGCAAGGCCCGGGCCCACCACGGCTTCAATGGCATCGAATCCGTGGTGGTCGATACCGTGGCGAACTGGTTGCTGCAGCCGGATCCCGGCGATGGCCCATCCCGATGAGGTGTTTCGAGCTGCGGCCTGGGCCCACCCATCGCGACCAGGGCCATGGGCACCACGACCCTGTTTGAAAAGCCGCGCGAGCCCCCTGTCCGACCACCCCCTCACCCCTGAAAAAGGCAGACCACCATGCAGCCAGGCGAACAGCCATCTCTGCTGATCGAGCTTCAATCACTCGAGATCGAACTTCATCAGCCCGAAGCGCGCGGCAATGCCCGCCGCCTGGACGAACTGCTGCATGACGACTTCTGCGAATTCGGCCGCTCGGGCAAGGCCTACACCAAGGCAGACATGATCCACGCGCTGCAGTCCGCCACACAACACCCCAGCATCGTGGCCGACCGCTTTCTGGCCCAGTCCCTGAGCGCGGACAACGTCTTGCTGACCTATCGCTCGGCGCAGCGCCTGGCGAACGGGGATCTGCACCATCCGGTGCTGCGCTCATCCCTGTGGCAACACAGTCCCGGCCAGGGTTGGCAGATGCGCTTTCACCAGGGCACCCCGGCGGAGCCGTTCGACATGGATTGAGAAGGCAGGCCTCGTCGCGCCCGCAGCGGCCCAAGCGCCGGCCCTGCACGTCGAAAATCCGTCAACCCTTCATTGCTTTGAAATCACGCCTGTCATGTATTCATTCAAATCACGCAGATCCCTGGCGGTCCAGGCATAGGGCGGCAGTTTGACGCCGTTCTCCTGCAGCGTCCTTGGAATCAAATCGCCGTTGGGCCGCAGGACGACGGAGGCCACGATCACACCCGGGTAGTCATTCAGGCGCTTTCTGAAGGCGGCAGTCGTCAGGTCGGGGGTCGGCGGCTGGCTTTTGTTGGCCAAAGGGCCTGTGCCTCGGATATCCGCGCCGTGGCACATGGCGCATCTGGCCGAATAGAGATTCCTGCCATTGCCGGCATTCGCGAAAGACATGGATTTCTGTAAGTACAGGCATCCCAGCAGGACGATGAAGATTATTTTGATTTTCAAGTAAAACCCCCTGAAAACAGCCGAACAGGCATGGCTGCTTCACCTTCCTATTGCGGAAGATGGCAGACCGCCTCGATGTTATTGCCTTCCGGATCGATGACGAATGCCCCGTAGTAATGGGGGTGGTAGTGGGGCCGCAAACCAGGCGCGCCATTGTCCTTGGCGCCGGCTGCCAGTGCGGCCTGATAGAAGGCATCGACCTGCGCACGGCTTTGCGCCCGCCAGGCGAGGTGGCAGCCCGAGGTCTGTGGCGGCCCCCCATAGGGCGAAGGGCCATCCACAAACCAGACGTCGGCTTTCTTCCCGTCGGCTTCCGCAGGTTCCGGGTAGGCAAAACCGACGACATTCATGCCGAAATTCCCTTCAAAGCACATGCTGTAGCCCAATGGCGCCAGCACCGCGGCATAGAAGGCTTTGGCGCGGGCGATGTCGGTCACGCGAAAGGTCATGTGGTCAAGCATGGGGATTCACTCCTGCAGTGGGTTGGGGGGTCGGTCTGCCTCACAATAATACTGTATTTATATACAGCCTCACAAGCCGCCATTCAGGATGGGATGGAATCTGCGCCCGTGGCCATGGCACGTTTCACATTCAGTCGTCCAGACCCAGACCGGCCAGGATGCGCGGCACCTGCTTTTGCACGCGTGACACCCGTGTGGACGACTGCTTGGCCGTCGCGAAATGGATCAGATAGGCTTTCTGCCTGCCCGGGGTGAGCGCCCGGAAGGCTTCCAGCAATGCCGGGTCACTGTCGAGAAGAGCCTGGAACTCTTTCGGCACTTCATATTGTTCGACCGTCTTCATCACCACCCTGGCGCCAGATTTCTCAAGCGCGATCGCCTCTTCGAGATAGCGTTCAATGGCAGGACCCTGTTCGAGGATGTCGGCCAGCGACTGGAATCGGATCTGCCGTGCAGCCTGCACATGCTGTGTCTGCTGGACCAGGATTGCGGCGGGATCCTTGAGCATGGCACCCTTCATGAAAAGCAGCGCGCAATAGGCCTTGAAGCCGTGGATCAACACGATGTTGCGGCCTTCGAACCCATAACAAGCCTGCCCCCATTTCAGGGATTCCGTGAGCCCCGTGGCAAGGCAGACCCCGCGCAAGGCCTTGAATTCTTCAGACCAACGCGCTTCGCGGTCATGGACCTGACTGACAAGTGGATTCATGGTGAACGCCTCCAATGCGCCGGGCGCCGGGAATTCAGTGATCGGCCTGCCCGCGACTGTTTTTGTCATCGCAGAATGATTTGACCTCATGCCTGGCGCCCACCGACATTCGAAAGCAAGACACAGGTCTGGCCAGGACAGCCCGAGAATGCGCCCGGATGCTACTTCAACGTCTCGATGCGGAACGCAGAATGGCAGGCCACGCAATTCTGTGTCAATGGCCCCGGCTTCGAAAGCAGCAGGGGAACAGGCGCATGCTGGGACATGCCATCGGCGATCTCGTCAAACCTCCTGTGCATGCTGCCGGCGAGCGCCTTGAACGCAGCCGGGGTCTTCGCGGGAATGGACTTGGGGACCGAAGCCAATCCCGCCATTCCACTTTGACGCGCCACCGGCTCCGCAGACGCAAAATCCGCATTGGCCAGGGCATTGACGATCAATGAAACCGCCGTCAGATGTGAACTTGTGCACAGCGGGCCGTGGCAAGGCAACGCAAAGCCGGCCCGGCACCGGTGGCCCCCACCCTCCTGGCGGAGCAGCCCCTCAGTCATCGGCAATGCATGCGACCGCTGTGTGTTGATCGCCCCGCGCCCACCACCGCCCTGGCGACCGTCAAAAGCGGAACAATTCGGCGGGACTGGTCCGCAGCACCCGCAGACGCT
>JAFAMV010000118.1 GCA_019233055.1 Curvibacter sp. | reverse complement strand
CTCGTTGCTCGTTACCAGCTTGTAATGGGGGTGGATTATGTCGTCTCAAGAGGCAAGCCTCTTGCCGACACCCAATGCCCGCAACAAAAAAGGGCCGCGCATTGCGCAGCCCTTTTCAGATCAACTGCTCAGGCAATCAGTTGCCGGCAGCCATCAGTTCGTCGAACGGCAGGGCCTTGTCGGTCACCTTGGCCTTGGCCAGCACGAAGTCAGTCACGTTGTTTTCGATGACGACGGCTTCCACTTCGGCCATGCGCTCGCGGTCCGACAGGTACCAGCGCATCACTTCAGCCGGCTTCTCGTAGCTTTGCGACAGCTCTTCGATATGGGCTTGCAGCTGCTCAGGCTTGGCCTGCAGGTTGTTGCCGCGCACCAGCTCACCGACCACCAGACCCAGGCGCACGCGGCGCTCGGCTTGGGGCAGGAAGATGTCTTCGGGGATCTCGGCCTTGGCCGCATCCTTGATGCCGCGCTGCTGCAGCTCGGCGCGTGCGCCTTCCAGCAGACGACCGACTTCGGCCTGCACCGAAGCCTTGGGCAGGTCCAGCTCGGCGGCGCCGACCAGGGCGTCCATCACGGCAGCCTTGTTGCGGGCCAGCACGCGGAACTTCACTTCGCGCTCGAGGTTCTTCTTGATGTCGGCGCGCAGGGCCTCCACCGTGCCGTCCTTGATGCCCAGGCTCTTGGCGAAGGCTTCGTTGACTTCCGGCAGATGCTGGGCCTCGACCTTCTTCAACGTGACGAGGAAGTCGGCTTCCTTGCCGGCGACATCCTTGCCGTGGTAGTCCTCGGGGAAGGCCAGCGGGAAGGTCTTGGATTCGCCGGACTTCATGCCGCGGACGGCCTTTTCGAACGCTTCGAGCATCTGGCCTTCGCCCAGCAGGAACTGGAAGGCCTCGGCCTTGCCGCCGGCGAAGGGTTCGCCGTCGATCTTGCCTTCGAAGTCGATGGTCACGCGGTCGCCATCGGCCGCGGCTTCGCCGCTGGCGCGCTGGGCGAAGGTGCGGCGCTGCTTGCGCAGGATTTCCACCGTCTTGTCGATGGCTTCCTCGGTCACGGCGCTGCTGACGCGGTCCAGTTCCACGGCCGACAGATCACCCAGGGTGACTTCCGGACAGACCTCGAAGGTCGCGTCGAAGACCATCTGGCCTTCCGGAGCGCTGTCCTTCTGGGCGATGCTGGGCATGCCGGCGACGCGCAGCTTGGCCTCGTTGGCGGCGGCGTTGAAGGCCTCGCCCAGCTTGTCGTTCATCACTTCGTACTGGACCGAGTAGCCATAGCGCTGGGCCACGACGTTCATCGGCACCTTGCCGGGACGGAAGCCGTCCATCTTCACGGTACGGGCCAGGCGCTTGAGGCGCGAATCGACCTCGGCCTGGATGGCGGTGACGGGCAACGTCAAGGTGATCTTGCGTTCGAGCTTCTCGAGGGTCTCAACGGTAACAGCCATCGTTTTCTCCTGATATGGCAAATCGCAGGCAGCGCTTGGAAGACCGCGCCACCTGGCTTTTAAAAGTCTGTTTCTGCATGCGGATGCAGGTCGAAAACCGTCCTGGGGCAACGATTCAGAGGCCTGACGGGCTTGGCGGGGCGCGCAGGCACGGCACAGCGCATCGAAGGCAACCTGCCGGTTTGCACCGACCCGGCCACCCGACGCCCCACGACCGATCGGTGAAGCACAGCAGACCCCGCGCGGACCAATCCGCACGAAACCCGATATTCTAGCCGGTCGCGTGGCTCCCCTTGCCGCTCGCCTCGGTTTGAGGGTGCTGCCGGCCTGTCTGTGCTCCCTTGGAACACCGGCAACGACTCAGTCTGCCGCCTTCAAGGTCCTCTCGAAGAAGCCGACCACCTCGGCATCGAAACGCTCATGGAAGGCCGCCCGGTCGAAACCTGGGTTGCTGCGGCAGATATCGGGCACATGCTGGGCCAGCAGGGCGCTGCAGGGGGCGAGGAAGTCGAAATGCCCGGCCAGGGGCACCACGTGGTACTCGGGCGCCTGCGGCAAGGCCAGGCGCACCGCCTCGGCGTAGCGTGGTTGCGGCAGCAGCCGATCGTCTTCCGCCCGCCACAGTTGCACCGGCACCTTCACGTCTTTCAGGCCCTCGGCGGTGAAGGTGAAGCCCAAGGCAGGCGCCGCCACCACGGCGGCGCGGATGCGCTCGTCATGCAGCGACACCGGCACCGCCGGCAGCGCCACCGGCTGTCGGGACCGTGCGATCAGGCCGCAGGCGTAATCCTCGGGGTGCTCGCGGCACACGCCGGCGATGAGCGACAGGTCCGGGCGGCCGCCGATGTCGACCAGGGCCGTGAAACCGCCCGACGAGAAACCGAACACCCCCACCCGGGCCGGGTCGATGGCTTCATGCCCCGGCCAGCGCGACAGCATGTGGTCGATCACCCGGCTGATCTGGCGCGGCCGGTCCAGGATGTCCAGGGCACGGCTCTGATCGGCGTAGTTGTCGCCGGTGTGGGTCACGGCAGCCACCACAAAGCCGGCATCGGCCAGGGCGATGGCGGTGTCCTGGTGCCCCATCATCGAGCCGCCGTTGCCATGCGACACCACCACCAGGGGCAGACCCCGCCCCTGCAGCGGCGCGTCGGGGGCCACCTTCAGGGTGTAGGGCCCCAGGTCCAGGCTGCCCGCAGGCGTCGCACTCGGGTACCAGATGCTGATTTCAAGCGCCGGCCCCTGAGGGTCGTCGGCATGGCCATGCTGGTAGCCGGCTGCCTGCGCCCAGGCCATGGTGCCGGCCAGTGCCAGGGCGGCCACGCCCTTCAGGCAGATCGAAGTGAGTGGGCGCATCGGATGTCCTTTCAGTCCAGGTGGGCGACCGGCCGGACTTTCTTCGAAGCGCGACCGGCGATCAGCCCTTTTGCGACGGAATGCCCGAGGCGGTCGCCAAGCCCCGACCGGGCGTCGTCAATGACGGGCAGCCGACATGATCCTGACTGAAGTTCAGGCCTCAGTCGCTGCAACCACCACCGTCACCGCCGCCATCCCCGCAACTGCCGCCATCCGACGCATCCGAGCCGAAGAAATCCCCACCGCCATCGCCCGAGCCATCGTCGCCCCCGGCCCCACCGCGTCGGCGACGCCGCCAACCCAGCCAGCCCAGGCCCAGAAGAAGCACCCACACCAGAAAAGCCTTCATCGCCCCACCTCCTGGATCACGCGCCCGGCGCCCGGACCGGCCGCCCAGCCCTGATGCGGGAGTCTAGGCGCTGCCCAGGCCATTGCCCAGTGCTCAGGCGGGCATAGAGGCGGGGCCGGTCGCCCCCTCCGGCCGCGCCTGCGCCACCGCGCGCAGCTCTTGCACCAGGCGCTCGGCGATGGCGGTCAGGGGCCGCCCGCGCAGGGTCATCAGGCCGATCGGCGGCACTGCGTCCAGGAAATCGACCGGCAAGGCCGCCAGCAGGCCCTGGACAATGAGATGCCGGGCCACCGAACCGGCCATGATCGCCACCGCCTCCTGGTCGCGCACCAGGCTCAGCTGCACCAGGAACGAGGCCGATTCGACCACATCCACCGCCGGCACCAGGCCGTGGCGGAAGAACTGCTGCTCGAGCTTGACACGCATGGACGCCCAGGGCGGCGGCACCACCATGCGGCAGCCGGCCAGATCGGCCCAGCCCGGCACGGCCTGCTGCAGCAGCGCGTGCCCCGGACGCACCACCATCTGCATGCCATCCTCGTAGAGCACCTCGGTCACCAGATCGGGGGCGGCATAGCCGGGCTCCAGGCGGCCGACATAAAGATCCAGCTCTCCCAGGCGCAACCGGGGCAGCAGGCGGGTCAGGTCGCCCTCTTCGATCAGCACCGTGGCCTTGGGCGCGTCCTGCTTCAACTGCGCCACCGCAGGCGCCAACAGCGTCGGCAACGCCGCCGCCATCGAGCCGACGCGCACCCGCCCGGCCGCACCGCGTTCGAGGGCATCGACCTCGTCGCGGGTGCGCTCATAGTCGGCCAGCACCCCGCGCGCAAACCGCAGCAGCGAGAGGCCGGCCAGCGTGGGCTCGGTGCCGCGCCGGGAGCGGTCGAACAACTGCAGGCCCAGCATCTCCTCGACCTCGCCGAGCATCTTGGACACCGCCGGTTGGCTGACCGACAGGAACTCGGCCGTGCGCCCCAGGTGGCGGAATTCATCCAATGCCACCAGCAATTGCAGGTGGCGCAGCTTGATGTTGGAACGCAAGGCGCGATCAATCGAAACCATCCTCGACCTTCATAACCCATTACTCATGGAAAGATTCTAATAATTGATTAGACAGTTATGCATGGCGTCACGATCATCCAAGGCAAACAAGTCCTGGAGACATCGATGCCCTTGCAACAGCCCCTGCTCACCCGCCGGCAACTGCTGGCCGGCGCCGGCAGCGCCCTGCTGGCCCCCCAACTGGCCACTGCGGACGACTTCCCCGCGCACCCCATCACCTTCCTCTGCCCCTGGCCGGTGGGCGGCACGGCCGACCAGTCGATGCGCGCCATCTGCCAGGTCGCGGGCCGGGTGCTGAAGCAGTCGATCGTGCTCGACAACCGGGCCGGTGCGGCCGGCATGATCGGCGTCAAGGCCCTGGCCTCGGCCAAACCCGACGGCTACACCATCGGCCAGATCCCGATCTCGGTGACCCGCTTCGCCCAGCTCGACATGGTGCAGGCCAACCCGCTCAAGGACTTCAGCTTTCTGTGCCGCACCTCGGGCCAGACCTTCGGCATCGTGGTGCCCGCCGCGTCACGCTTCAAGACCCTGCAGCAGATGGTGGCCTACGCCAAGGCCCATCCCGGCGAGCTCAGCTATGCCCACGCCGGCACCGGCGGCGCCACCCATGTGGGCATGGAGGAATTCGCCCTGGCCGCCGGCATCCGGCTCAACGCGGTCGCCTACAAGGGGGGCGCGGCCGCGCTCAACGACGTCCTGGGCAGCCAGGTCGACATGCTGGCCGACTCCAGCTCCTGGGCGCCCCACGTCGAGGCCGGCAAGCTGCTGCTGCTGGCCACCTGGGGCGAGCAGCGCACGCCGCGCTTCAAATCCGCCCCCACCCTCAAGGAGCTGGGTTTCAACGTGGTGGTCGAAGCCCCCAACGGCATCGGCGCCCCGGCCGGCCTGCCCCCGGCGATCGAGATGAAGCTGCGCGATGCCTTCCGCCAGGCCGTCAACAGCGATGAATTCAAGGCCGTGGCCGCCCGCATCGACGCCCCCCTGATGTACCTGGACGGCCCCGACTACCGCAAGTACGTGGCCGAGGTCTACCAACACGACACCGCCCTGATCGAGCGCCTCAAGCTCAAGGAACTGCTGGCCCGAGGTTGAACCCGAGGTTGAATGTGAACACCCCACCCCACCCCACCGCCGCCTCTGCCGCCCCCCTGATCCGCCTGCACGCCGCCGACAACATCCTGATCGCCCGCACCCCGATCGCGCTCGGCCAGGCTCTGCCCGGCGTGGCCGAGCGCGCCCGCGCCCAGGTGCCGGCCGGCCACAAGATCGCGGCCAGCCGCATTGCCCGGGGCGAGCCGGTGCGCAAGTACAACGCGGTGATCGGCGTGGCCGCACGCGACATCGAGCCCGGCGACCACGTCCACACCCACAACCTGGCCCTGATCGAATTCGACCGCGACCCGGCCTTCGGCCAGGACGTGCGCCCGGTCGAGCACCTGAGCGCGGCCGAACAGGCCAGCTTCCAGGGCTATGTGCGGGAAGACGGCCGCGTGGGCACGCGCAATTTCGTCGGCATCCTGGCCTCGGTGAACTGCTCGGCCACTGCCATCAGCCGCATCGCCGCGCACTTCACGCCCGAGCGCCTGAAGGACTACCCCCATGTGGACGGCGTGGTCGCCTTCACCCAGACCACCGGCTGCGGGATGTCTTCGCCAAGCCCGCACTTCGACTTGCTGCGCCGCACCCTGGCCGGCTACGCACGCCACCCCAATCTGGCCGGCGTGCTGCTGGTCGGCCTGGGTTGTGAACGCAACCAGGTGGCCGACCTGATGGACTCGCAAGGCCTGCAAAGCGGCCGCCTCCTGCGCAGCATGGTGATGCAGGACGTGGGCGGCACCCGTGCCACCATCGAGGCCGGCATCCGCGCCGTCGAAGAGATGCTGCCGCTGGCCAATGCCTACCGGCGCCGCACCGTGCCGGCCAGCCACATCAGCGTCGGCCTGCAGTGCGGCGGCTCGGACGGCTTCTCGGGCATCACCGCCAACCCGGCCCTGGGCGCGGCCATGGACATCCTGGTGCGCCATGGCGGCACCGCCATCCTGTCCGAGACGCCCGAGATCCATGGGGTCGAATACATGCTGACGCGCCGCGCCGTCTCGCCCGAGGTGGGCCAGAAACTGCTCGACCAACTGGCCTGGTGGGCCGATTACACACGCGGCCACAACGGCCAGTTCAATGGCGTGGTGGGCCCGGGCAACCAGGCCGGCGGTCTGGCCAACATCTTCGAGAAGTCGCTGGGCTCGGCCATGAAATGCGGCACCACCCCGCTGCAGGGCGTGTACGCCTACGCCGAGCCGATCGACCGCAAGGGCTTTGTCTTCATGGACTCGCCGGGCTACGACCCGGTCTCGGCCACGGGGCAGATCGCCAGCGGCGCCAACCTGATCTGCTTCACCACCGGGCGCGGCTCGATGTTCGGCAGCAAGCCGGCCCCCACCATCAAGCTCGCCAGCAACTCCCCCATGTACCAACGCCTGAGCGAAGACATGGACATCAACTGCGGTGCCATCCTCGACGGCGAGGTCGACCTGCCCGGCATGGGCCAGCGCATCTTCGAAGCCATCCTGCGCCACGCCTCGGGCGAGCGGACCAAGAGCGAACTGCTGGGCCTGGGCGACCATGAGTTCGTGCCCTGGCACCTGGGCATCGTGAGCTGAGCTGCCCCACCGTCCCCACCGCCCTGCCCTCTTTTCCGGACAAGACCCCATGACCGTGCCCCATCCGCTGGCCCTGAACCGAACCGACCTGATCGAAACCCGCCACCTGATTGCAGGCCTTTGGTGCGCCGGCCTGCAGGGCGACCGCGCCCCGCTGCCGGTGCACGATCCGGCCGACCAGAGCCTGATCGCCACCGTGCCCGATGGCGGAGCGGCCGATGCGCGCGCCGCCCTGGACGCCGCCCAGGCCGCCTGGCCGGCCTGGAAGGCCCTGCCGGCACGCGAGCGCGCCGCCATCCTCAAGCGCTGGAACGACCTGATCGTGGCCCACCAGGACGACCTGGGCCGCCTGATCAGCCGCGAACAGGGCAAGCCCCTGGCCGAAGGCCGGGGCGAGGTGCTTTACGCGGCCAGCTATGTGGAATGGTTTGCCGAGCAGGCCACCCGCAGCAACGGCGAGACCATCCCCACCCCGGCGCGCCACAAGCGCCTGCTGGCGGTGCGCGAGCCGGTGGGCGTGGTCGCCGTGATCACGCCGTGGAACTTCCCGGCCGCCATGATCGCGCGCAAGATCGCACCGGCCCTGGCCGCCGGCTGCACCGTGGTCGGCAAGCCCGCCGAAGACACCCCGCTCACCGCCCTGGCCCTGGCCAAGCTGGCCCAGGAGGCGGGTGTGCCGGCCGGCGTGCTCAACCTGGTCACCGCTTCGCGCGAGCGCACGCCCGAGGTGGTGGACGTGTGGCTGGCCGACGAGCGCGTGCGCAAGATCAGCTTCACCGGCAGCACCCCGGTGGGCCGGCATCTGGCGCGCGAATCGGCCGCCACGCTCAAGAAGCTGTCGCTGGAGCTGGGCGGCAACGCCCCCTTCATCGTGTTCGAGGATGCCGACCTGGACGCCGCCGTCGAAGGCCTGATGGTGGCCAAGTTCCGCAATGGCGGCCAGACCTGCGTCTGCCCCAACCGCGTGTATGTGCACGAGGCCGTGCACGAGGCCTTCGTGGGCAGACTGGTGGCCCGCGTGGCGGCGCTGCAGGTAGGCCCGGCCAGCGACCCGGCCTCGCAGATCGGCCCCATGATCAATGAGCGTGCCGTGGCCAAGATCGAGCGCCATGTGCAGGACGCCGTGGCCAAGGGCGCCGTGGTGCGCACCGGCGGCCGACGCCTGAAGCGCGACGACGCCCCCGGCGCCGCCTACTACGCGCCCACTGTGCTGACCGAGGCGCAAGCCGACATGGAATGCGCCTGCGAAGAGACCTTCGGCCCCGTGGTGCCCATCACCCGCTTCTGCACCGAGGCCGAGGTGATCGCCGCCGCCAACGGCACCCCCTACGGCCTGGCCGCCTACTTCTACACCCAGAGCCCGGCGCGCATCTGGCGCGTCGGTGAGGCGCTGGAGTGCGGCATCGTGGGCATCAACGAAGGCGCCCTGGCGGCAGAGGCCGCGCCCTTCGGCGGCGTCAAGGCCTCGGGCTACGGCCGCGAGGGCTCGGTGCACGGCCTCGACGACTACCAGCACATCAAGTACCTGTGCCAGGGCGGCCTGGGCTGAGCCCGCCAGCGCGCCACCCCAGAGTCGCCAGGCCCCACCGCCTTTCAGATCCTCCAATCCCTTGCAGCCCATGACCCCAACCCCCTTGCCTGTCGGCAATCCCTTCAAACAGGCCCTGACACAAGGCCAGGCCCGCATCGGCCTGTGGCTGTCGATGGCCGCCCCCTACTTGGCCGAGGTCAGCGCCACGGCCGGTTTCGACTGGCTGCTGATCGACGGCGAACACGCCCCCAACGACCTGCGCAGCACCCTGGCCGCGCTGCAGGCCGTGGCCCCCTACCGGGCCCAGCCGGTGGTGCGGGCGGTGCAGGCCGACACGGCGCTGATCAAGCAACTGCTGGACATCGGCGTGCAGAACCTGCTGGTGCCCATGGTCGACACCGCCGAGCAGGCGGCCCAGGTGGTGAGCGCCACCCGCTACCCGCCGCAGGGCATCCGTGGCGTGGGAAGCGCCGTGGGCCGGGCTTCGCGCTGGAGCGCGCGCACCGACTACCTGCAGGTGGCCGACCACGAGGTCTGCCTGCTGGTGCAGGCCGAATCGGTCACCGCCCTCAGCAACCTGCCAGCCATCTGTGCGGTCGACGGCGTGGACGGCGTGTTCATCGGCCCAGCCGATCTGGCCGCCTCGATGGGCCACCGGGGCAACCCGGGCCACCCCGAGGTGCAGGCTGCCATCGAAGGCGCCATGCGCACCATCATCGCCAGCGGCAAGGCCGCCGGCACCCTGACATCGGACCCGGCCCTGGCACGGCGCTACCTCGAGCTGGGCTGCACCTTCGTCGCCACCGGCGTCGATGTGCTGCTGTACGCCCAGGCCGCCCGCCGCCTGGCTGCCAGCTTCCTGAACACCGCCCCCGTGGCAGCCCCCGCCCCCGGCGCGGCCTACTGAGTCCTGGCGCCCTTCCCTGCCTCTTGCAACGCATTTCAACGCCTTTCGCCATGCCCACCTCCGCAGAAACCGTCCAGGCCCTGAGCCAGATCGTCGGTGCCGCCCACTGCCTCACCGCCACGGCCGACACCGAAGCCTTCACCACCGACTACCGCAAGCTCTACCGCGGCGACGCCCTGGCCGTGGTGCTGCCGGCCAGCACCGACGAGGTCAGCCAGGTGATGGGCTGGTGCCACCGCAACCAGGTGCGGGTGGTGCCCCAGGGCGGCAACACCTCGCTCATGGGAGGCGCTGTGCCCGAGAAGGATTCGGGCGCCATCGTGCTCAACCAGCGCCGCATGAACCGGGTGCTGGGCATCGACCCGATCAATGACACCCTGAGCCTGCAGGCCGGCGTCACGTTGAGCGGGGCCCGCGCCGCCGCCGAGGGCGCGGGCCGCCTGTTTCCGCTGCGCATCGGCTCGGAAGGTTCGTGCCAGATCGGCGGCAACCTGGCCACCAATGCCGGCGGCACCGCAGTGCTGCGCTACGGCAATATGCGCGACCTGGTGCTGGGCATCGAGGCGGTGCTGCCCGACGGCCGCGTCTACTCCAGCCTGCGCGGCCTGCGCAAGGACAACACCGGCTACGACCTCAAGCAGTTGTTCATCGGCTCGGAAGGCACCCTGGGCATCATCACCGCTGCAGTGCTCAAGCTCTACCCGCAGCCGCGCGCCGTGTCGGCCGCCTTCATCGCGGTGCAGGACCCGGCCGCCGCACTGCAGTTGCTGAGCCTGGCCAAGCAGATGGCCGGCCCCCATGTCACCGCCTTCGAGCTGGTCTCGGCCGACGCCATGACCCTGGTCTGCGACTACCTGGGCGGCGCCCGAGCGCCGCTGCAAGGCGCCCCGGCCTGGATGGTGCTGATGGAATTCACCGGCACCGGCGCCCAGGACGGGCTCGATGCCAGCCTCGGCGCGGTGCTGGAAGCCGGCATGGAACAGGGCTGGGTGCAGGATGCGGCCGTGGCCGCCAGCCTGTCGGATGTGCAGGCCTTCTGGCGCCTGCGCGAAGAGATCTCGGATGCCCAGACCCGCACCGGCGGCAGCATCAAATGCGATGTGTCGGTGCCCCTGTCCGACATCCCGGCCTTCATCGCCGAGGCCAGCGGCCGCGTGCAGCAACTGGCCCCCGGCAGCCGCATGGTGATCTACGGCCACATGGGCGACGGCAATGTGCACTTCAACCCCTTGCGCCCCGCCGAGGTGCCGGCCCGCACCTACCTTGACGCCCACTACCACCAGGTCTCGGCCGCCGTCGACAGCCTGGTGCACCGCCGACACGGTTCGATCTCGGCCGAACACGGCATCGGCGTGGCCAAACGCGACGACCTGAAGCTCTACAAGAACACCGTCGATCTCGAACTGATGTGGCAGATCAAGCGGGCCCTGGACCCGCAGCAACTGCTCAACCCGGGGAAGCTGCTGCCGGTGTTGTGAGCGACGCCGGCATGACAGGCCGGCCATCGATGGTGAAGCATGCAGGTCAGACTTGTCCCCACCATTCGCTCTGGCTGCGGCGCGAGCGGCTGGCCCCGGCGGCATCTGCCGGCCTAAGTGCCAACGTGTTCACGCACGGCACAGTGCAAGGTTCCCAACGGATTTCATCGACCCCGGCCTGAGCTGCACCCATCTGCGGCCAACCCGGGCAGCAGGCTGGTGATGTGCCCGTCGGCGCTGCCGCCCCCCTGCAAAGCAGCCATGCTCAGCCCCCCCCTTGCGCCCGACGAGGTGCTGCATGCAAAGCACCAAGCGAAGCGCCACAGCCCTTTGGCGAGCAGCCTCTGTCAGGCACCGAGGCTGGCAATGTAGCGGGCCACGGCCTGGGCGTCTTCATCGCTCAAGGCATGGGTGACAGCCTTCATGGCTGCGCCACGAGGGCGTTGATCGGTGTGCTTGAAAACGGCGATCTGGCGTTCAAGGTATTGCACATGCTGACCGGCCAGACGCGGAATGTCGTCGCGACCTTCAGCCCGCTCACCATGGCAGGCGGCACATTGCACGACACCCAGTTCGGGCAGCCCCTGCCTGAAGATGGTTTCCCCACGCGGATGACTGCCGTGCTCCGAAGAGCGCATGGGCTGCTGGGCCGAGAAATAGTCACTCAGCTCGTCGATCTGGCGGCTGCTGAGATGGGTGAAGCCCCACATGTACTGGGTCCCAGCCGAATCACTGCGCAGATGCCCCTTGAAATCGGTCAGCTGCAAATGGAGGTAGGCCCTCTGTTGGCCTGCCAGTTTCGGAAACCCCGGGGATTCAGACTCGCCGGTGAGCCCATGGCATTGGGAACATACCTTCTGAACCAATTGCGGCCCGGTCATGGCAAGCTGTTCCTGCGATGGGGTTCTGTCCTCGACGGCACAAGCGCCCAGAATCAAGGGCAGCATCGCAGCGAGAAACACCAGACGGAAAGAGCGGGCTTGGGTCGACATGGTGATAGTCCTTGCAGGGTTCCGGCCTGTTTTCAGAGCGCGAACCACAGGTACAGAAAAGTCGTGTTGTTGTCTGAGGCGTAGCGGCCGTTGCCGTCGAAGTTGGTCGATGCCCCGAGGTATTTGCTGAAGCGGTTGTACTGCAGGCCGATGCGAAGATTTTGCTGTGGCATCCAGAAGATCTCCGGTGTCCAGTAGCGGGTGTTGGGGAGATTGTTGGCGCTGACCGCATAGGCCATCGAATCGGCGCTTCCTCGCAGATCGGTCAACGCCAAGCTGACGCCATAGCGAGCCTGGTAGACATAGCTGGCTTTGGCACGGAAAGACGCCAATGTGGCTGGCCCCGAATAGAGGGTCTGGGTGTCGTCATGGATCGACTCGTGGATATACCGGACCTGCGCGCTGATGGTGTGCGGATCCAGAAGATACTGATACTGGGCATCGACACCCAGGTCGCGGTAGCGGGTCCCGCCCTGTCCGAACACCGGAAAATTGTTGGCATCCAAGGGCAGCACGCTGGCCTGCATACCAAAGGCGCCCAGCATGATGTTCTGTGCGCCCCATTCCCGGGTATAGGCAAGCCTGACGTAAGGACTGCTGCCCGCGATATAGGTCAGTGGGTGGTTGGCATCGCCAGTGCGATTGCCCAGACTCAGAAAAGACCAGAACCCCTTGGCAGTCTGGTAGTTGCTGAATTCGAGGTAGAGGGATTTGTTGAGGTAGGCATACAGCCCCATGCCAGCCACCTGTTGCGCCAGACTGCCCTCCAGCAGGGTGCTGACCGGAAGCCCTGCGAAAGCGCCGGTTGAAGAGCTGATGTAGGGGTAGCCCCAGGCCGGGCTTGAGTTCCAGACATCCTGGACACTCGGGTTGTTGTTGAGCGTCAGCCCCCAGATCAGGCTCCGATCTGCATCTGAGGTCTGGTCGGTGTAGCGGAGATCGAAGTTGTCCGAGCCCAGATGCCCTTCCCAGTTGCCGCTCAGGCTCTGTCGGTCATGAACACCATAGGTCCATTGGGCAAAGCCACCGATGTGCTCATTGATCTTTCCGCCGGCGAAGATGCTGGCGAAGTCGGCGATCACCTTGCCGTCCTCCGGAGAAAGAAACCCTCCGGCCCCATCGCTGTTGTTGCGGGTCTTTGTGGCATCGACGACACCCATGAAAGCCAGCGGGTTGCCCCGTTCCCCGATGGTGTAGCCAGTGAGTTTGAACATCCGGCCATAAGGGGTGAGTTCAGGAAACTGCCCACCAGCATGGCAGGCCACGCAGCTCTGCCCGGTCTGGCGGGCAAATGCAGGAATGGCCATCGCCGGTGTCGCTGGCCAGAGCACACCGGCCAACCCGATCAGGGTGGCCAGGCGCTTGACGAATTGCCACCCGAAGGCCCGCCAGCCGACCATTGACAAAGAAGAGTGGGAAGTGCTCATACAAAGGGCTCCTCGGGCAGACGGTCAACTCATTTGGAGTCGATGGTTGCACGATCTTTACAGAAATAAATGATGTGGATCAAGAGGGCTCCGATGCCTCGGGCGTCTTGCGAATCAAGCACGGCAGGGAAGTGCCATTGCGCGGAGCCGTCACCCTGATGTCTGGCCTTTTGCGCCCATGGAGCACCCGCCCCTCGCGCCACCGTGGCGCCGCCGTCAGACCACCGCCGCCCCGACCGAATCGGGCCGCCGCGCCAGCAGACGCGACAGCCCCTGCAGCCCCGCCTGCAGGCGTGCGCGCTCCTTGAGCCCCCCCAGCGAGATCCGGATGGCATTCACGGGTACCCCGTCGATGGCAAACGCCTCGGCCGGCGTGACCGCGATGCCCTCGCCGTCGGCGGCGCGGGCGAACTGCGGGCCGTTCCAATACCCCGGCAACTCGAGCCAGGCATGCAGTCCCTCACCCGCGCCACCGTACCGCCCGGCCAGCAGGTCCTGGGCCATGCGGTGGCGCTGGCGCGCCTCGTGGCCCACGCCCTGCATCAACGCCTGGGCCGAACCGTCGACGATCCACTGGGTGGCCAGTGCGGCCGACAGCGGTGCGACCATCAGCGCAAACGACCTCAGCGCGGCCAGAAAACGTTCGCGCTCCTGCGGGTCGGGTATCCGCACGAAAGCGACCCGCAGGCCGGGCGTCAGGCATTTCGACAGGGTCGAGATGTAGGACACCTGCTCGGGCGCCAGCGCGGCCATCGGGGGAGGTGGGGACTCGGCCAGCAGCCAGTAGGGATCGTCTTCGACGATGCGCACATGGCAGCGCTTCGCGACGCCCACCAGCGCCCTGCGCCGCCGTTCAGGCAGGGTGATGGCGGTCGGGTTCTGCAATGTCGGGTTGAGGTAGACCAGCCTGGGCTGGTGCTGCCGGCAGGCCTCTTCCAGCCTGTCGGGCAGCATGCCCTGCCCGTCCGCTTCGACCGCGACCAGGCGCCGGCCGAACTGGCCTGCAGCGGCACGCAGGCCCGGGTAGAGCAGGGGTTCGGCCAGGATGACATCGCCCGGCCCGGTCTGCGCCAGGATCAGCGCGGCCAACGCCGCCTGCGCCCCCGGACAGACCAGCACCTGCCGGGCCTCCACAGCCCCCAACATCGGTGCCAGCCACCGGGCGCCGGCCTGGCGGTCGGCCTCGCTGCCGCCGGCCAGGTGGTAGGTCATCAGCCGATCGCTGTCGGCCCGCATCAGCACCTGCGACAGACCTTGTCGGAGCAGGTCGTCGAAATCCACGCCCTCGGGCGGCGGCGGCGTGTTCATGCTCAGGTCGAGCACCGTGCTCCATTCGACCTTCGGCGCGGCAACATAAGTGCCCCGGGCACCACGCCCCTCAAGCAGTTGCCTCCGCCTGGCCTCGTCATAGGCGCGTGTGATCGTCGTCAGATCGACGCCCAGCCGGGCGGCCAGCAGGCGCTGCGGCGGCAGGCGGTCGCCGGGCTTCAGTCGCCCCTCGGCCACCGCCGCCTGCAAGGCATCGGCCACCTGCAGAAAACGCGGCCCGCCATGCGGGGCCAATCGAGGCAACCAGAGGGGAAGACCCTCATCTTGTATGGCTTCAGACTGGGACAATTTGCCTCGATGTATGGAGATTGCTTTTGGCTAGTATGCCCCTTGGCCTGCGGATCAAGCAGCGATACAGCGTCTGGAAGAAATCAACATGATGGACTGGGTCCCAATCGTCTTCGTCACCTTCAAGCTGCTCGTGCTCGGCACGGGCATGTTCTTCGCCATCAAATGGCATTACGACCAGGGCCAGAAAGAGAAATCAAGGCAACTGGAGATGCGCGCCGTGCTGCGCGCGGGCGGCATGGCGGCGGCTGTCTTTGTGCTCTTGCTGCTGGGCCTGGGCTACGTCACCCTGGATCTTGCGAGGGTGCTTGGGTTGGAGTTGAGTTTTCCGTGAGGTGGCGGCCGGATTTCGGCGAGGGGCAATCTGTCGTGAAAGATGGCTTTCAGGCATCATTGCGCCGGTAGATTCTGCAGCCAGTTGTCCATGTTCCCCGACTCCGAATTCCCGCCCTGGATTGCCATTGCACGGGCCGAACTCGGGGTCAGGCCATTTGCCCCCGGGGCGGTCAACCAGCGTATTGTGAATTACCACGCAGGTACGAACGTTGATGGATACGACGACAAGATCAACTGGTGTTCCACCTTTGTGCACTGGTGTCTGGGCCAGGCTGGCGTGCAAGGCACCAGATCAGCACTTGCACGCAGTTGGCTTGAGTGGGGAGAGTCGCTTTCGGCTCCCCGCCCTGGCTGCATTGCTGTTCTGTGGAGAGAGAGCCGCGACAATTGGAAAGGCCATGTCGGTTTCCTCGTCCGGCAAACCGATCGCCAGGTGATTCTCCTGGGGGGAAATCAAGAGGGCACCGTGCAGGAGCTTGCTTATCCACTGGAATGTGTCCTCGATTGGCGATGGCCGGTATCTCGCAGTCACGACTGACTCTCATGCTCGCACGAAGTTGGGAAGCCGGCTCCAAAGTCAAATTTGATGCTTCAGGACTACTTTTCCCTGCAATTGAAATTTGCCGCGCACTACGCGCTGAAAGCGGCGGTTCCGCATGTCGTGGCCATTGAACGTTGCACCAACCTCCGGCGCAGGCTGAACCTGTGGGGTGATGCGGGCGAGATCCAGTGGAATCGCCTCCTGGCCGGGATACAAAACACAGGCAGTGACCCTGCCGAGCAAGCCGCCTGGTGTGCCGATTTCCAGCGCCCCCAGCTCGAGGTCGGACTCGAAAGGTCGTTCGGCTGTTTTTCTTATGACCCGCCCGATGCAACTGGCACCTTGCGCATCCACTTTCTTCCGCCCAATGGAATCAACTCCAGTCCGTTGGCATCTGAGAACATCGGTGCGAGGATGACGGAATTGCGAGATTTGTTCGCTCATGTTCTGCACCATGAGTCGAAGGTCAAAACAGTGCGCGGTGTTTCATGGCTCTACAACCTTCACGCATACAGGCGACTCTTTCCACGACCTTACAGCGCATCAGTTCAGTCGGCATGGTTTCCGTTGCATTTGAATGGGAGCTCAACTTGGGGCCAGGTATTGAACTGGCGGCAGGAGGTGAAAACCAAGGTGCAAGATCAATTATTGACCCGCCTCGATGACATGCAAGTCGAAATGCCTTGGCGGGTCTTTCCACTTCAGGCCATGGTTGCCACGGGTCAGATAGAGCTGTTTTATGAACAATTCACCTGAGCATCGATGAATTTCGGATCTTTTGCAGAGAAGTGGAGCACCTGCCAGCAGACAGGCGGTCACCCATCCGCCAAAGCAATATCAGCCCACATTCAAGCCTATCGAAAGTAATTTTGAATATTATTTACCAAGGAACCCCCTCCATGATTCTTGTCGGCCAATATGACAGCCCAGTCACCCGTCGGGTCGCCATCGCGCTACATCACTACGGAATCCCCTTCACTCGTGACACCCGTTCTATCTTTGGCGAGGCGGCGGCCATAAAAAAGATCAATCCTCTGACCCGCATCCCGGCTCTCGTGCTCGACGATGGCGAGGTTCTCATCGATAGCAGCGCCATTCTTGATTATCTTGACGAGCAGGTGGCTGACGCGGCACTGATCCCGGCATCCGGTCCAGCACGTCGGCACGTCCTCCAGACGACGGCACTGGCTCAAGGCACCCTCGAAAAGGTCGCGGCGGTGGTCTACGAGAGACACTTCCATGCTCCGGAACATCGAAGCACGGACTGGATTGACCGTTGCCTTGGCCAGGCCCGCGCGGGCCTTGATGAACTGAGCCGCCGTCTTGCCACACCTTATGCCTGCGGGGCAACGCTCACCCATGCCGACGTGATGATCACCACGCTGATCTGGTACTTGCGGGACCGGCTGAATGAAGTGCTGTCATCCACTGCCCACGCCTCTCTGATCGCCTTGGCCGAACACTGCGAAACTCTGCCCGCCTTCCGCGCGGCAGCCCTGAGCGATTTCGAGAAGATGCCGAGCAACTAAGATTGGCCTGCAAAACCATCGATATCCGACATGGGCATCTCGAATGTCATTGATTTGATTACTGTCAGGCTTCAGGACCTGAGGTTTTGCAGAAACCCCCAACCCGCACACGTCAGCAAATCGTACAAAATCTACTGTCCCTTTCTCCAGCAAGTGCATGCCGGGGAACTGGGGCGACAGGCCGTATCCCGATTGGGAATGGAGTCAAAATATTCAACCCACTTCGGAAAATATTGATCCAGACCCCATCCCTCCAGGGAGCAACGCTCTATTTCCTGCCAGCCATCAATCCATTTTTCACAAATGAAATAAAGCAAAAATCAGACTGACCGTGAATTCATGGCCGTCATGGGCGGCATAATTACGGCGAGTTTCTAATTTTTGACGATAGAAATCGTCAAGCCGTCCCAGCCCTTTTCACCTACAGTTTGCAGCGCAGTGCTATCCAAGCGCTCATTCGTAGAAAGCATGTCGATAAATGTTCGTATTCCACGGACATTTTGGTGAATCGCCCATAGTAGTCATGCAATTCCCAGTACGCCGAATCGGTCAACTCCAATGCCTCTTGATAGAGTGGAACGGCATTTTTGATTTCATCTTCTTATCAAAGGATAAGTACCAGTTTTGCCAAACTTGAAGCACGCACCTCATCATTCATACCAGTCGAAAGATCTAATACAGCGCTATAACAATCGGGGATTTTTTCGGTCCACTTAGTGCAACACCAGTTGCGATCAATTCGGCAGCATGCCGATATGCAAATTTATTTTTTGCACCGGCAATACAACCGGCATTTTTCTTTTCAGCCTCCTGATAGTCTTGCCACAAAATTACCACCAGCCATATTCAAACCCACATCGAAAGTCATTTTTAATCAATACTGACTTCCGTCATCTTTGAACAAATGGCAATATTTTGATCATTAAGTTTTTAGAATTTTGCGAAGCATGTTGACTTTAGCCTGGTCTTGCTTGTGTGGTTTAAATTTCCCAAAAGAAACGACTAAATCAAGCCACTCTTCCAGAAACTTTCTGTCAGTCTGCAGTATTATTTTTTCCATCTTCCAGCGATTTTCAAAAACACCAACAGCTGCTCTTAGCCGGTGCAATTCAGCCCAACAAGCCGTACAGAGGATGCGGCGCTTATAGATGCTATTCTTCTTGATTTCGAGTTCGTATTTTTGCTCATCAGCCGTATAAATACAAGCGACAACGCAGTGAAAGCATTTATATACTTGATCGATGTAGACACGCTTTAGATAGAAATATGGAGAACGTTTACTCTGTGCCGACCACTCATTCGCATTGACAGCAAGCGACGTTCGACGGCCCTCATTTGCTGATTTATCCATAGACTCACCTTAAATCGTCAACCACACATTCTTGAATGAATGCAAGAAGACATCCACCAGATCGCCCCCGTATTTCAGACACCCGCAACTGATTTCTGCTGGCGAAGTGACAATATACATACACCACCCCTCATCAGACAAGCGATTTCTTCATACAAGCCAAATAATAGCCTGATGCATACTCATCAATGCGGGAGTATTCCTCATAACCGTGCTTCAGATAGAACTTCGGTGCCTGCCACTCGAAGGTCTCAAGTCTGGCGCTTTTCGCCCCCAGCACAACGGCGCGTCTTTCGGCTTCGGCAAGCAGGCGGCTGCCCAAGCCCAAGCCTCGCACGTCAGCCTCGACAAAAAGTACATCAACTGTCAGCCAATAGAGAAACACAGAGCCCCTTAGTCCACCGAGCAAGCAGCCATCCGCATCCTTGGCATTGAGGCGGATGTACTGCTGCTCGGGATACTCGCCAGCAAAGCCATAGTTGTAGTGGCGCAGCCTCCGACCAAGTTCTCCAGATCGAACCTCTTCGGGTGTGGCGTCGGAAATGATGATGTTTTCCATTTAGCTCCTTCAATGAAATCAGCCACCGCTTTGATTCTGCCTCGCCCCGCCCAGTTTGAACGGATCTTGAATGACACTCAATGCATGCTTTACCCTGAACGGCCAATTAATTCAACCCCTAAAATCCTGCCCTTGCGTGCCTTGAAGGCACCACAAAATTGATAGCAATGTTCCAACTCAACATTTATCAAATCCGAGACAATTGAGATATTCAGAGCCGACAATACGTTTTGTTGATTGAAGCCCTCCAATTCAACATCCGAGACACCTTCAAACAAGAAGTGAACAACTGAATCTTTGGCACAAACGTATTGTCCATCTCGCACCTCCATCACCCAGTCTCGAATCCAAATTTCAACCGTAGGGAGCAACAGGCTCGATCGGCTCGTAGCTATCCGGTCAAGAACAATCCGATGAACCTCCGCATCATGAAAAGAAGGCCACGCCCCGAATTGAGATACCACCAATTCATATTTTTCAATTGCTTTATACGCGTCAAACGATTGATCAAACACTTCTCCGCCCCTATATGCCATGGCATCATAGACCATGCCAACCAAAATTACTCTTCACCACAGCCCAAACAAGCAGATCAGACATACTGGAAATCGATAAGGTATCAATGATAATTTTTGTATTTTCATGCGACATCAGCAGCCCCGTAATCCACCCCCATAGGAACTTCAAAATAAGTCACTGTCTAAGCTGCATCAAGCAATCTCTTCATTCTACGCTCGATATGAATTCTATTCTTTTTCAGCAATGCATATTTTGGCAGACGATCTACAAAATTGGTCAAATGCAGGTTATACATCGTCAATTGCCGTAATAAGACTCGATTTCCGACAACGCGAGCAAGCAAGATCGGAACGTAATCCTGATTCCATGCCCACACGATGCCTTCGGGCACTTCGACTGAAAAGTATGCATCAGCAGGCCAATCGATGTTATTTTTGATGGCACCGCATTTTTTACAAGCGCCTCGACCCAGAATTACGCCTTCGATTTCACCTTTCTGTACCGCCCAGCCTCCCGATTCGGGGTCATAGATTGCATTGGACTGTAGAACTGGGTTGAAATCAAAGTTCGATTCGCAGTGAATACAAACAACACGAATCAAAGCCGGTCGTGCGTATCGATAGAAACGCCCTTCTATCGGAATCCGAAACCTTCGCTGGCCGTGGAAAATTCTCTGAAATTCAGACCCATTCATAGTCAACCTTATGCATCAATCAAACGATTCCACCAGACCTCTTCCAATAAAAATCCGCCTCGCGTGAGCTGGCAATAAAATCAATATCTCCCATCCTTCTTGCCTGCCAGCGAAGCCCATACGCAAAGTGCAAATACACCCCAAAAGGCCATCGATACCAAATAATGATTCAAGTCAGCCCATGATACGGCAAGTGCCAATGAAAACATTATAGACAATGCAGCAGGAATTGATCGAATAAATATCCACAGTCGACTTGTCTTTGGCAGCAATATTTCGGCTCCGAGCGCTCCAAAAATCAGCAATGAAATTAATGCCGTATCGATGATGGGGATGCTCAATGAATCCGCCTCAGGAGGGTAGATTCCTGCTTCCTGGTTTTGAATCAGCACAAACCAAAGCACGCCATTCGCGGTGAACAGCGATAAAAGCAAGACAACAACTGCGCGAAATCCCTGCATTCGATTGATTTGATAGAAAGGCAGATAAACCGTTGAGTGACGATCCAAATAATGTTCCTGACCAAAAATACAACGTCAGCGCGCAAGGCCAGAAAACACAATCATGCCGTAAATGATATCTGCAAAACGCCTCGGAATCAGTGGCAAATCCACATCTGAGGTGTCCTCGGCGCTGCCTCGAGTAAGCCTGGCAGTACAGTCAGATTTCCATCTATGGAAGAACTGGAGCTTTGACATTAGATGGGCAAGAGAGCCATTCAAAGTAGGCCCTGTGATTATTTTTAACCAATTCAGCCGTTCGATTGGTTAGCGCCCATTGACAGTAGTATTCTCTAATTGCCTTTATCTCAATTTCATCATCAGGAATTTTTTTCCAGCTGACAAAGCTAGACAGATGCATCTCTCCATCTTGAATAATTTGTATTTTTCGATGCGCCATTTCTGGGCTGATGAGTACACTCCCTTCTCCGTGTACCGCAGGACCAATGGCAACCGCCAACATCTCCTTATTTGCAGGCACCCCTTCGTTTAGCACAACTTTTGCCCAAGGCGCTGAACGATGCAGACTCGGCCCATGCCTGAGCAATTCCTGATATTCTGCGTACGCATAATAAGTCACACTACGATGCTCCTGCGGCGGCCAGTTTGTCGGCAAAGGGGGTGTGATCTGCATGTACCAATAAACAAGTACAGATTTTCCAGACATCATGTCTGAAACCTCCCCGGCATACTTTTCAAATTTAGCCCAATCGTCAGTCAAGAAGGCTCGTATGTCGCCCCCCCTGATCTCTTCTATTTTCACGGGGCGAGCATTAATGTAAAAGTCCTCAGCGACAACGGAACCTGCAGCAAAGGCAATCAGCAATACCAGGATGGTGCGCAAGAATAAAGACATAGATAAACCTTGCCAGAAAAGCAAATTAGGTCAACGCTAAGGCACGGCTCCAGACCGACAGCGCGCCTTCACAACTCTGATCCCAGGGCCCACAACCTGCCTGGGATGGCCGTTTGAAACCTCATAGCTTAGATAGCGCCTTGCCGTCAAAGGCGTCTTATCAAGCGACGTTTCGGCCGACCACCATTTTTCAGATGATACATAAAAAATACATCGTAACAAGTGGCATATCATGGATCGATTCAGCTACTCGCACGTATTCGATCACCCGGTCAACACCACGAGATTTCCACCCCCACCGCCATACCTCCCCCCGCCATGTCGTCAGACACGGTCGGACTTGCTCTCCCGTCACACCCTTGCAGCATCACAAGCCGCAGGATGATGCTCATTCAAGAATGGTGCGCGGCAGGGCTGCTTGGGTGTTCGCGCCTTCATTTCTTCATGCAGTGGGGATGGCGGCGGCCCTTCACGTCAAAGCGAAGGCCACAGGAGGTCCACCATGAACCACTCTGCGTCAGCCAGCGACCCGGCGCTCCATCAACAGCGGCCCTTCCCCATTCCAGATTTCCCTGCCTTTTCAGGGCTTGCGCCGCCACCGCCCGGAACAGAAAGCGCCGTCTCGGACCGTCTTCTCAACGCCACCGACGTCCTGAACACCTGCGCGACGCCACGCACTGCGATGCGGTACTGGCCAGAAGCCAGGGGCCTGTGGAAGAGCCCCCCAGACGGTCAGGCGTTGAGCACGCTGCTGTGGCTCATGAACCAGAGCCTGCAATCGCGGCAGGACGAGACAGCACGGCGGACTACGGCGGCGCAACGGGCCGTCGGGTCGGCACCCATGCTGGGATGCGTGAATGAATCGCTAGAGCGGTGGGTCGTGGCCGGGCGCGCAGGCAAGGGGCACAGGCCTTGCCCGGCCGAAGCGGACGAGCGCCCTGCCCTTCCCTCACCCCAGCTTCGTGGCCGACCTGGCCAACAACTGCCAGCTTTCGCCCTGGCGCAGCCAGACCATCAGCACCGCCATGTGGGTGTCGGTGACCTTGCCATCCTTCCAGGTCTGGCGCGCCACCCACTCGAAGCGGACCACGGCCGCCGGGCCGACGATGTGCAGGCTGCGCTGGCGGAATTCGAGCTGGCTGAAGCTGTAGCGGCCATTGCTGGCGTTGGTCACGAAGGTGGCGCGGTCTTCAAGGTGGCCGTCCGAATGGCTGTAGCTCAGTTCGGGCAGGCACAGGCCCGCCAGCCGGGCGGCGTCGCCGTCCCACTGGGCCTGGCGGAAGGCGTCGACCTGGCGGCCCAGCTCGGCTTCGGCCTGCCCATCGGCCTCGGTCGGCGCAGCGGCCCTGGCCGCTTCGGCCAGCAGGGCGGCGCCCGCCAGGCCGGCCATGAGGGTGAGTCGTCGGTCTGTGTTCATTCTGTGTCTCCGGGGTGGTTGAGGGATTCGGTGGCGGTGGGTTGCTGCGCAGCGCCGGGCAGAACGGGGCAGGCTCAGAGCGACGAGCCGCCGCAGATGCTGAGCTGCTGGCCGGTGATGGCGCCGGCCTGGGCCGAGAGCAGGAAGGCGACGGCTGCCGCCACCTCCTCGGGTTCGATGTAGCGCCCGATCGGGGGCATGCGGGGGCGCTCACCGGCGCGGGCCGGGTCGGCCAGCATGGGCGTGAGGGTGGCGGCCGGGGCCACCACATTGCAGGTGATGCGGCGGGGCGCCAGCTCGGCCGCCCAGGCCCGCGCCATCGCCACCATGGCGGCCTTGGTGGCGCCGTACTGGCTGCGATTGGCGACACCGGCCGAGGCACGGCTGCCGATCAGCACGATGCGTCCGCCCTCGGTCATGCCCGGGGCCAGGGCATTGGCCAGTACCTCGGCCGCCTGCACATGCACACGCCACATGGCCTGCAGGTCCTCGCCGTCCAGCTCGCCAAGGCGGCCCACGCGCATGAAGCCGGCGGCGTGCACCAGGGCCTGCACCGGGCGACCCGCCAGCGCCTCGGTCACCGCATCCGCCAGGCCGTCGGGCCGCGACAGGTCGAGCGGCAGGTGCTCGTGGTGGGGGCTGTCGCCAAGGTCGGCCGGCGTGCGGCTCAGGCCCAGGACCTGCCAGCCGTCTTCCAGCAGCCGCCGCGCAATCGCCAGGCCGATGCCCGAGCTGGCGCCGGTCACCAGGGCCAGCGGCCGCGGGGTCAAGACGGTTCTCCGGCCAGCACCCAGGCCTCGTCGAGGCAGACATGGCGGATGTTCTGCCGGAAATGCGTGTAGGCGACGTGGATCCGGCCGTCGGCGGTCTGCTTGACCGAGGGGTAGGACAGCTCGCGGTTGCTGCGGTCGCGCGAATTGTTGCTCATGCAATGACCGTCGCCGGTCTCGATGTGGCGCCAGCGCCAACTCGCGCCCTGGTCGACCGAGATGGCGATGCTCATCGGCGCGCGCGGCGCGCCCCAGAAGGCGGCGCGCCCACCGGGCGTGGCCGCCAGGGCCTGGCCGGCCTGGGGCAGCGGGGCCTCGTCCTCGATCTCGTCATAGAGCGAGAGCCGCCGCTGGGTGGCGTCTTCGGCGCTGCTGTGGTTGTAGACCAGGGCCAGGTGGCCGTTGTGCAGGCGGGTGACCTGGATCGACGAGTTGTTGTTGGGCAAGGCGGTGGGCTGCGGTGCGCTCCAGCTGTGGCCGCCGTCGTCCGAATGGCTCTGGTGGATGTGGTCGGCCCAGCGGCTGCGGTACAGGGCCAGCAGGCGGCCGCCGTCCAACTCGACGATGCCCATGTGCACACAGCCCACGCTGTCAGGCACCTCGACCTCGCGCCAGCTGCGCCCCTGGTCCGACGAGATCCGCACGCCGCTGGTGTCGCGCTCGCCCGACCACTTCTGCCCGGCCACGGTCGGGCAGTGGAACACCGGCAGCAGCCAGTCGCCCCCGGCCAGGAACAGCGGCGGCTGACGCACGAAGAGGCCGCGCCCGGGCTGCTGCTCGAACAGCGGCTCGATGGGGCCCCAGCTGCGGCCGTGGTCGTGCGAGATGCGGCGGCGCACGAAGGCGGTGTCCTGGTTGCCCGAGAGCTGGGCGGTCCAGATCAGCCACAGGGCACCACCGGGCACGCTGAACAGGATGGGGTTCTGCTCCGAGCGGCTCGGGTCGTCCGACAGTTTCACGGCCGCTTCCCAGGGTTGGTCGGCGGCCGGCAGGCGCGAGAAATACACCGAGATGTCGCCCATGCCCTCCTGGGTGCCGCCAAACCAGACGCAGCCCAGCGAGCCGTCGCCCAGCGGCATCAGGTTGGCCGCATGGTTCTGCACGCAGGGCGATGGGATGGTGTCGAAGGGCAGCGCCATGCGGCCCTCGGTGGGATGGGTCTCGGTGGGTTGGGTCGGCGGGTTCATGGCGGGTTCTCTCCTGGGTGGGGCGTTGTCAGGGCTGCGGCCGGGCCTGAGGGGTGGTCGGGGCCGAGCGCAGCAGCAGGCGCTCGATCACCATCACGGCCAGCGGCGTGAGCGCAGCGATGTACATGTTGTCGATGCCGAAGGGGTTGTTCAGCAGGTACCAGGCGGTGGTGACCACCGCCGACAGCAGCAGGCCGGCGGTGGCGCCCCGGTTGCTGGCGAAGAAGGGAAGGAAGAAGCCGACCATGGCCACCATGGTGATCGAGAGCCGCAGCGCCCGGGTGAAGAAGGACAGTTTGAGGATCTCGGGCACGAAGAAGACGAAGATCAGGGGCACCAGGCCGATCACCAGCGACAGCCAGCGGGTCACGCGCAGCTCCTGCTCCTGGCTGGGCTGCCGCATCGGGGCGTAGAAGTCACGCACCACCAGCGAGGCGATGGCCAGCGCCACCGTGCACACGCTGACGAAGTTCGAGGCCACCAGGGCGGTGGTCACGAAGGCCGACACCAGCACCGGCATGTGGCCGATGAAGACCGGCAGCGCGTACAGGCTCTGGATGTCGGGGTAGAGAAACCGGGCGGCCACGCCGATGAAGGCCAGCACAAAGCCCAGGGGCAGGCAGAACAGGGCCGCATAGAAGGTGGCGCGCCGCGCGCCGTCGGCGCTCGGGGTGCTGGTCACGGCCTGGATGATGAACTGGGTCGAGAAGATCGCGCCCACGGTGCCGAAGGTCCAGGCAAAGATGGTCGAGAAGCCGAGCTTGCCGTCCCAGCTGAAGTAGTAGGCCGGCATCTTCTGCATCACGGGCTGCACCCCGCCCGTGAGCGACAGGGCCACCGCCAGCACGATGCCCAGGCCGATCACCTTGACGCCGGTGTGCAGCATGGTGACCCAGGCCACGCCCTTCATGCCGCCGAAGACCAGGTAGAAGCAGCTGACCAGGGCGATCATGAAGCTGGCGGTGATGAGGTTCACATGCAAGGCGGTGGCAATGGCCGCCGCGCCGCTCACGTAGTTGCCCACGTTCACCGCCAGCAGCGCGCAGATCATGATGACCGAGACCGCCATCGAGGTCGACTTGCCGAACTTGGCGGTGATCGCCGCCGAGATGGTGTATTCGCCCGAGTTGTAGATGCGGCGCACCAGCACCAGGCCGAACAGCAGAAAGCCGATCGACGCCCCCACCACCGACCAGGCCGCCGCCATGCCCGAGTTGAAGGCCTCCTGTGCGGTGCCCACCGTCGACTTGGCGCCGATGAATTCGCTGGTCATCAACAGCCCCACCACCAGCGGCGGCATGGAGCGCGCCGCGGTCATGAACTGGGCCGAGGTCCGCGAGCGCAGGCGCACCGTCAGCCAGCCGGTGAAGGCGATGTAGGCGAGGGCCATCACGGCGACCACCGCGTTGTCGCCGGAAAAGAGTTCGGACATGTCTTGTCTCCTGAAAAGGTCGGCCTGACTTCCTGGGTGGTTCAGGCTCTTTTTTCTGGCCCGGCCGGACGGACCGGGCCTGTCGGCTCAGCGGCTCAGCGGCTCAGCGGCTCAGCGGCTCAGCGCCAGGCTTCGGCGTACTGCAGCGCGATCTCGCGCACCGCCGCCTCCACCTCGGCGCTCAGCAGGGCCGGGCCCCGGCTGCGCCCCACCTCGGGCATCACGCTGCGCAGCGCGCACTTCACCAGCGTGGGCGGGAAACCATGGGCGTACAGCGCCTGGCGCAGCGCCGAGTAGCGCGTCTGGTGCGTGGCGGCGGCCTCGTCGTGGCCGGCGCGGTGTTCGCGGTAGATGGCCTGCAGCGTCTGCGGCGACACATTGCCCAGCCCCGAGATCGAGCCCGCCGCGCCATGCCGCAGGCCATGCAGCACCAGCGAGTCGGGGCCGACCAGCACCTCGAAGTCGTCGCGCTCGCGTGCCACGGCCAGAAAGCCGTCCAGCGATTCCTGCGAGCCCGCGCTGTCCTTGATGCCGACGATGTTGGGGTGGGCGGCCAGGGTGCGCGCGGTCTCGGGCGTGATGGTGTTGCCGGTGCGCGCCGGGATGTTGTAGAGGTACAGCGGCTTGGCGATGGCATCGGCGATGCGGTGGTAGTGCGCGATCAGCTCGTCCTGCGAACAGGCGATGAACGAGGGCGTGATGGCCGACACCGCCCGCACGTCCAGGCGATCGATCTCGCGGCCCAGGGCGATGGTCTGGTGGGTCGAGATCTCGCCGATGTGCGCCAGCACCGGCACCTGGCCGGCGGCGGCCTCGACGCACAGCCCCGCCACCCGGACCTTCTCGGCAAAGGACAGGGCATAGAACTCGCCGTTGGTGCCGGCGCAGAAGACGCCGTTGCCGGCCTCGGCCTGACGCCGCACCTGGCGCTGCAGCGCGGCTTCGTTGATCTCTTCACGCTCGTCGAAAGGGGTGACGATGGCCACAAAGGTGCCGGTGATCTGCTGGTTCATGGGCTTCTCTTCGAAAGGGGTTCAGGCGGCGGCCAGGTACATGGCCAGGATGTCGTCGCGGCTGATGTCGCGCGGGTTGTTGTCCAGCAGCCGGCGGATGGCGTGCGCCTCGGTGGCCATGAGCGGCAGGTCGTCGGCCGGCACGTCGAAGTCGGACAACTTCATGTCGCAGCCCAGTTGCAGGCACCAGCCGTGGGCGGCCTCGAACACCGCGCGCGGCTCGCTGGCCACCGGCAGGCCCAGGGCCTGCAGGATGGTGGCGGTCTTCTCGGGCACCGCCGGCGCATTGAAGGCCAGCACATGCGGAAAGATCAGCGCATTGGCCGCACCGTGCGGAATGTGGTGGCGCGAGCCCAGCGGGTAGGCCACCGCGTGGCCGCCGGCGGTGTTCACCGGCCCCAGGCAGAAGCCGCCATACAGCGAGGCCAGGGCCATGGCCGCACGGGCCTCGCGGTCGCCGCCGTCCTGGGCCGCCCGGGGCAGCCACTGGCCGACCAGCCGGATGCCGGCCAGCGCATACAGGTCGATGGTGGGGTGCGACTTCTTGTTGGTGAAGGCCTCCACGCAGTGCGCCAGGGCGTCCACCCCGGTGGCCACGGTGACGGCGCGCGGCAGGCTCAGCATCAGGTCGGGGTCGACCACCGCCAGGTCGGCCAGCATGTGTTCGCTCTGCACCGCCAGCTTGCCCAGGGTGCGCGGATCGGTGACCAGCGATCGGGTGCCGGCCTCGCTGCCGGTGCCGGCGGTGGTGGGCACCTGGATCAGGGTGGCGGCGCGGCCCAGCACCTTGTCGGGCCCGACGATGTCCATGAAGTGCTGGCCGCTGCCCGGCAGCACCGCCGCCAGCTTGGCCAGGTCCATGGCGCTGCCGCCGCCGAAGCCGATGACCACCTCGGGCCGGGCCTGGGTGGCGGCCTCGAGCAGGCGCTCCAGGTCATGTGCGTCGGGTTCAGGCCGGAAGCCCGAGAACACCACCGCATCGGCGGCCAGCCCCAGCAGATCGACGCGGGCGGCATTGAAGGTGTCGGCGACCACGAAGACCCTCTGGTGCCCGTGCCTGGCGATCCAGGCGCCGACCTTCTGGGCGACGCCGGCGCCAAAGAGGATGCTGGGCGGGCTCTGCAGCTCGATGGGGGTGGTGTAGGAGGCGGTGGTCATGGGGAGGTCCTTGGGGGCAGGGTTCAGACGGGATTCGGGTGGCGACGGCGGTGCCTCAGGGCGTGACGGGCGCAACGACGACCTCGACCTCGCGCAGTTGGCGGAAGGGTTCGAGCTGGGCCTCGTCGGCCTCGCTGTCGGTGATCAGCATCCAGGGCCGATCGAGCGGCGCCCAGGCCTGTTGCGCCGAGCGCCCGAGCTTGGACGAGTCGACCACGATGTGCACCTGGCCGGCCTGGGCCATCATCAGCTCCTTGAGCTGGATCTGCTCCAGGCTGGCCTCGCACAGGCCGCGTCCGGCCACCACGCCGTCGGCGCCCAGGAAGACCCGGTCGGCGCTCAGGCGGCGCAGCGACCATTCGCCCAGCGGGCCTGAGGTGGCCCAGCTCACCGAGCGCACATGGCCGCCGAGGATGATCAGCTCGATGCCCGGCTCATTGGCCAGCGTGGTCCAGACCTGCAGGCTGTTGGTGATGACGCGCAGGTCCTGGCGGCCGCGAAGGTGCTGGGCCAGCACCGCCGTGGTGGTGCCGCCGTCGAGCAGCAGGGTCTCGCCGGCGCGCACCTGCTCGGCCGCCGCCCGGGCGATGGCCTCCTTGCGGGCCTTGTGCAGAAAGCGGCGCTGTGTGGGGTTGAGCTCGGGTTCGGCACCGCCGACCGGGGCGGCGCCACCGAAGGTGCGGACCAGGCGGCCCTGCTCGGCCAGCTGGGTCAGGTCGCGGCGGATGGTGATGACCGAGACGCCGAGCTTCTCGCTGAGGGCTTCGGTGTCGCGGATTCCGCTGAGCACGGCATTGACCAGGGCTTCGTGGCGGCGGCGGGCGTTCTGGGACATGGGGGTCTCCGGGCAGGGACAGGCGCGGTCGCCTCAGGCAGGGGCGGATTCGGTGGTGGCGGCAGCGGCAGGCGAACCGTCGCGGCGCGTGGCCAGATCGATGGCCTGGCGCAGCGCCTCCTGCAGCGAGCGCTCGTCGACGATGCCCTTGCCGGCGATGTCGAAGGCGGTGCCGTGGTCGACCGAGGTGCGGATCACCGGCAGGCCGACCGTGATGTTCACCCCGGCCTCGATGCCCAGCACCTTGATCGGCCCGTGCCCCTGGTCGTGGTACATGGCCACCACCAGGTCGAAGTCGCCGCGCCCGGCGCGGAAGAACAGCGTGTCGGCCGGCAGCGGCCCTTCGACATCCAGGCCCCGGGCCTGGCAGGCCGCCACCGCCGGCATGATCTTGGTGGCTTCCTCACCATGGCCGAACAGGCCGTTCTCGCCGGCATGCGGGTTGATGCCGCACACGCCGATGCGGGGCCGGGCGATGCCGGCGCGCACCAGGGTCTCGTGGCCACGCTCGATGGTGCGCTGCACCAGCCCCGGCTCGATGCGCGCAATCGCATCGAGCAGGCCGATGTGGGTGGTGACGTGGATGACGCGCAGCCTGGGCGCCACCAGCATCATCGACACCTCGGGCGTGCCGGTCAGCTTGGCCAGCATCTCGGTGTGGCCGGGGTAGAGGTGGCCGCCGGCATGCAGGGCCTCCTTGTTGAGCGGCGCGGTGCAGATCGCATCGGCCTGCTGGGCGCTCACCAGTTCGACCGCCTTGGCGATGAAGCGGTAGGCCGCGTCGCCGGCCAGCGCCGAGAGCTGGCCGAAGGGCAGGTCTGCCGGGATCAGGCCGAGGTCGATGCAGTCGACGCTGCCGGCCTCGAAGCGGGCCTGCTGCGGCGTGTCGACACAGTGGATCGGCAGCGGCCGCCCGACGATGCGGCCGGCCTCGCGCAGCCGGCCGGCATCGCCGATGACCAGGGGCCGGCAGCGCTGGTACAGCGCCGGATCGGCCAGGGTCTTCATGATGGTTTCCGGGCCGACGCCGGCGGCGTCGCCCATGGTGATGGCAATGACGGGACGGTACATGGATCAATCCTCAGAATGCTCAGAAAGTGATGGGGTCGCGGCCGGCCTCAGGGCGGCCAGCTCGGTATGGCAATGCAGCAGGGTGTCGGGGTGGCCGAAGGCGCCGGCCTTGGTGACCACCGGGAAGGCGCGCGGGCCCAGGGCCAGCGACAGCGGGGCGCCGGCCTCGATCTCGCGCACGATGCGCAGTCCAGTCGCCCCCAGAAAGGGCAGCAGGCCGTGGGCGGTCTCGCCCCCGGTGGCGATCAGGGCGCCGACCGCGTCGGCCCAGGGCCCGATCAACCGGCCCAGCGCCTGGGTCAGGGCGGGGCCGTGCAACAGGCCGGTGTGGGCCTCGGATTCGGTCTGGATCAGCAGGTCGTGCCCCTGCCCCAGCGCATCGGCCACCTGCGCCGCCACGGCAGGCCACAGCGCATGGGTCTCGCCGACCCGGAGCAGTTCGGCGGCCACCGACACCACACGCACCGGCGCCTGCGCCGCCAGCCGCGCGGCCTGGGTGCGCGACACCGACGACAGGCTGCCGACCACGGTCAGCACCGCGCCCTGCACCGTCACCCTCGCCGGGAACAGGCGGCCCTGCCCGGCCCCGTCGGCGGCCACCGGCAGATGGGCGATCAGGCCGGCCGAGCCGACCCAATAGACCGGCAGGCCGACGGTGGCCTGCGCAATCGCCTGCAGATCGGCCTCGGTCTCGCTGTCGCAGACGATGGCGTCGACCTGGCCCGAACGCAGCAGATCGTCCAGCCGCTGTGCCAGCGCCGAGCGGATCAGCGACAGCGGCAGATGGGCGCAACGCAGCCCCTGAGCTTCGAGCAGGGTCGGCAGATGGGCCTCGCCGCGCAGGCCCTCATGGGCCCAGACCTCGCTGGCCTCGAGCGGGCGCCCCTGCACCAGGACCCGGCCGTCCACCACGGTGCGGCCGGCAGCCACATAGGCGCTCGCCACGATGGCCACCCCGGCAGCGCGCAAGGCGGCCATCTCGGCGGCGAAATTCCCGCGCAGGGTCGAATCGATCTTCTTGTAGAGCCGGCGCGGCGGCGCACCGGCACCGGTGTAGAGCTGCCACAGGCCGGCCTGCCGCTCTGCGGCACGGGCGGCCGGGGCATAGCGGGTGTCGGCGTCGATGGCCACCACCTGCTCCGGCCGCGCCTGCGTCTGGAGCCCCCAGAGCACCACGCTCTCCAGGCCGCTGCGCGCCGCACCGACGGCGCAATCGGCCGCGCCCGACAGGTCGTCGGCCAGGATGAGCCAACCGCCCTCCGTCCGCGACGCGTCTTGCACCTTCGATGGCCCTTGATCCGACATGCACCCATCAATAAATGATTGTTTCGATCGTTATTTTTGATCTCTAGAAACATTCAGTCAATCAATCCTAGGGTTATCACTGATTTTTGTGATTTCCATGATCGTTTCATTCACAAACAGAAGAGACGGCCCGCCGACGCCGCGTGCCGGTGCCACCCGCGCGCTCCTGGAGGCGGCTCAAGGGCTATAGTCGCCTGCCCCACGCAGCACCTGCCCCGACCCGCCTCATGACCCACACCGGCGACGCCTCGCCCCCCACCGCGCAGCCCTGCGAATCGGGCCTGGTCCGCGCGCTGTTTGCGATCCCGGTACAGGCCATGGAGCTGCGCGACCGGGGCCTGCCGGCCTGGTTGCTGCCCGAAGAGCGCGACAGCATCGCGGGCGCGGTGCCCTCGCGCATCGAGGAGTTCGCCGCCGGCCGACGCTGCGCCCGCGACGCCATGCGGGCCTTCGGCCTCGACACCCCCGGCCCGCTGCGGCGCGGCCCGCACCGCGAGCCCCTGTGGCCGGCCGGTCTGGTGGGCAGCATCACCCACACCGAAGGCTTCTGTGCGGCGGTCGTGGCCTCGGCCCGGGCCTGTGCCGGCCTCGGCATCGATGCGGAGCGCTGCGGACGGCTGGGCCCCGGGCTGTGGCCCCTGTTGTTCGATGCCACCGAGCAGGCGGCCCTGCGGGCCCTGAGCCCCCCGGACCAGGACCGGCTGGCGACCGTGTTGTTCGCGGCCAAGGAGGCGCTCTTCAAGAGCCAGTTCGCGCTGAGCGCCGCCGTGCCCGAGTTCACCGACGTGTGCCTGCGGCTGGCCGCCCCCCTGGCCGATTCAGGGTCGCTGGAACTGGTGGCGGTGCGCGACGCCCGCCTGGAACCCTGGGCGGGGCGCAGCCGCTTCCGCTACGCGCTGCAGGGGCCCTTCGCCCTGGCCGGCGCGCTCATCGTTTCCCCGGCCTGAAAGACGGCGGCGGCGCCCCTGGCGATCGCGGCGGGTGTCTGGCGTCTGGATTTACACATGCGTCTTGTAAGATATGTAAAGAAATAATTACATCTGCACCGCCGAGGGAACACTTCAAGTGAGGCATGCCAGGAAATTCGTGTTGGGAGGGCTGGTCGCCACGGTGGCCGCAGCGTTGTTGCTCACCGGGATCGCGTGGCGTCGGGCACAGAGAAACCGGCCTCCGCCCCCGACCGAACTGTCCATCCGACTCGCAGCCGGGATGGTCGGCGACCATTTCGTGGCGCCGGGATCCGGCCTGGACCTGCCCTACCGCCTGTATGTGCCCAAGACCCTGGAGCCGGCGCGCAAATACCCGCTGATCGTCTACCTGCACGGCGCAGGCGACAACGGCAGCGACAACATCCGGCAGGCCGGGCCCCTGGTGGCCAGGCTGATCGAACAGTCCCGGTCCGCCGGGCCCGCCTTCATCCTGGCCCCGCAGGCCCCCTGGGGCCAGAACTGGGTCAGCGTCCCGGGCGCGCCCTACCTCAACTACAGCCAGCAGCAATTGCCCGAAAGCGCCGCCATCGCCGCGACACGGGCGCTGGTGGCCCTGTTGCCGGGCCGCTACCCCATCGACACCGACCGAGAATACCTGTTGGGCTTCTCCGCCGGCTCGGCCGGCAGCTGGGATCTGCTGACGCGCACGGACAGCCAGCCCTACGCCGCCGCCGCCGTGCTCTCGGGGGCCTACGACCCCTCGCGGGCGCCGCAGGTGGCGGCCATGCCGCTGTGGTTCTTCCACGGCGAGCGAGACACCGTCTCGCCCCACAGCACCAGCGAGCAGACGGTGGACGCGCTGCGCCAGGCCGGTGGCGCGCCGCGCTACACCCTGGTCAAGGACGTGGGACACGACACCCAGGATGCCGCCCTCGCGGCCGGCGTCTACCGCTGGCTGCTGGAGCAGCGCCGCAGTGCCTGGCAAAGCCCGCCCCCCCCCGGGACGAAGGCACCCGGCCACCCGCCGAAAGCCCCCGCATGAGCGCCGCCGCCCTGTGGAGCGGGCCCTGCCCGGCCCCGACGCTGGACGCACTCGACCGGCCCGTGACCGCCTATTTCGAGGCCCAGGTGCACCAGGCCCCTGGGCGCCTGGCCGTGTACAGCGATGCGGACGGCCGCAGCCTCAGCTACGCCGAACTGGACCGCCGCGCCAACCGGCTGGCCCACCGCCTCATCGCCGCTGGCGTGCCGGCCGACGGCTTCGTCGGCGTCTGCATGCAGCGCAGCGTGGAACTGGTGGTCGCGCTGCTGGCCGTGGTGAAGGCCGGCGCCGCCTATGTGCCGCTCGACCCGGACTACCCGCCCGAGCGCCTCGAGCACATGCTGGTCGATTCGGGCGTGCGCTGGGTGCTGGGCCATGCGGCCGTGCCCCTTGCCGCCCACCCCGCCCTCCCCGCCGGGGTGGACGTGATCGAGCTGGACGAGGCCGGACCGGACCCCGTCGACGGCCAGGACGAGACGGCCCCGGCCTTCCGGGGCGGCCCCGACACGGCGGTCTACATGATCTACACCTCGGGCTCGACCGGCCGGCCCAAGGGCGTGCCCAATCTGCACCGGGGGCTGGCCAACCGTCTGTTGTGGATGCAACAGACCTTCGCCCTCGGCCCCGATGACCGGGTGCTGCAGAAGACCCCCTTCAGCTTCGACGTCTCGGTGTGGGAGTTCTTCTGGCCGCTGATGGTCGGCGCCTCGATCCACCTGGCCCGTCCGGGTGGGCACCGCGACAGCGGCTACCTCGTCGACCTGATCGCCCGCGCGGGCATCAGCACCCTGCATTTCGTGCCCTCGATGCTGAGCCTGTTCCTGGCCGCGCCGGGGCTCGACCGGCTCGGCAGCCTGAAGCGCGTGATCTGCAGCGGCGAGGCCCTGCCCTACGAGCTGACGCGCCGCTTCTTCGAGCGCCTGCCCGGGGTGGAGCTGCACAACCTCTACGGCCCCACCGAAGCCGCCATCGACGTCACCTGGTGGCCCTGCCGGCCCGACGGCGAGTCGAAGACCGTGCCCATCGGCCACCCGATCGCCAACACCCAGGCCCTGATCCTCGACGCACAGCTGCGGCCCCTGCCCCCGGGCGAGGCCGGCGAGCTGCATCTGGGCGGCGTCCAGTTGGCGCGCGGCTACTGGAACCGGCCCGAGCTGACGCGGGAACGCTTCATCCCCGACCCCTTCTCGCCGACACCGGGCGCCCGCCTCTACAAGACCGGCGACCTGGCCCGGCAACTGCCCTCGGGCGCGATCGAGTATCTGGGCCGGCTAGACTTCCAGGTCAAGCTGCGCGGCCTGCGCATCGAGCTGGGCGAGATCGAGTCGGTGCTGCTGCAGCAGGCAGGCATCCGCGAGGCCGTGGTCGTGGCCACCGAGGCCGGGCTCGAAGAAAAGCAGTTGCTGGCCTACCTGGTGGCCGAGGGCGAGCCCCCGGCGCTGGCGACCCTGAAGCAGGGCCTGACACGCGCCCTGCCCGAGCACATGGTGCCGGCGCGCTTCATGTTCCTTGACGCCCTGCCGCTGTCGCCCAACGGCAAGGTCGACCGCGCGGCCCTGCCGGCGATGCAGCACCAGCGCCCCGAACTGGCCGAGATGTACATCGCGCCGCGCACCCCGCTGCAGCGCACGCTGTGCACCATCTGGCAGCAGGTGCTGGACCTGGATCGCGTAGGCATCCGCGACAATTTCTTCGACCTTGGCGGCCACTCGCTGCAACTGCTCAAGGCGGCGGCGGCCACGGCCGAGCAGTTGGGGCGCGAGCTGCCGGCGGTGCAGCTGTTCCAGTTCCCCTCGGTGGAAAGGCTGGCGGCGTACCTCGAAGGCGAGGCGGCCGACCCGCTGCGCGACGAGGCCTTCCGACGCGCCTTCCGCAGCCGGGGTGAGGCAGGCACCGCCAGGCCCTCGGGCGCGGTGGCGGTGATCGGCATGGTGGGGCGCTTCCCCGGTGCACGCGACCTGCGCCAGCTCTGGCGCAACCTGCTCGACGACGTGGAGTCGATCACCCGCTTCACCCCCGAGGAACTGGCGCAGGGCGTGGACGAAGAGACCCGCAACGACCCGAACTACGTGCCCTGCCGGGGCATCCTCGACGACGCCGACAAGTTCGACAACACCTTCTTCGGCATCGGCCCGCAGGAGGCCAAGGTGATGGACCCGCAGCAGCGCGTGTTCCTCGAGCTGGCCTGGCACGCGCTGGAAGACGCCGGCCACGACCCCGCCCGCTTCGCCGGCATGATCGGGGTCTACGCCGGCGTGGGCGACAACCACTACTACGTCAACAACGTGCTGAGCCACCCCGACCTGGTCAAGACCGTGGGCAAGCTCATCGTCGGCTACGGCAACGAGAAGGACTACATCGCCACCCGGGTCTCGTACCAGCTCGACCTCACCGGCCCGAGCGTGAGCGCCACCACCGGCTGCTCGACCTCGCTTTTGTCGGTGGACAACGCCTGCAAGGCCCTCAACGCCTTCGAGTGCGACATGGCGCTGGCCGGCGGCGTGGACATCCTGGTGCCGCAGAAAAGCGGCCAGATCCACCAGGCCGGCGGCCCCTTCACCCGCGACGGCCATTGCCGGCCCTTCGATGCCGAGGCCTCGGGCACCATGTTCTCCGACGGTGCCGGCATCGTGGTGCTGCGCCGCCTCGAAGACGCCATCGCCGACGGCGACCACATCTACGCGGTGGTGCTCGGTTCGGCCAAGAACAACGACGGTGCGCGCAAGGTCAGCTTCCTGGCGCCCAGCGTGGAGGGGCAGGCGCGGGTCATCGCGCTGGCCCAGGCGCAGGCCAATGTGCAGGCCGACAGCATCGGCTATGTCGAGGCCCACGGCACCGGCACCCCGCTGGGCGACCCCATCGAGCTCGAAGCCCTGACCCAGGCCTTCCGTGCCAGCACCGCACGCGAACAGTTCTGCAGGATCGGCTCGATCAAGGGCCACATCGGCCACCCCACCATCGCCTCGGGCATCGCGGGCTTCATCAAGGTCGCCCTGGCCCTGCAGACCGAGGAGATCCCGGGCACGCTGCACTACAGGACCCCCAATCCGCGCTTCGACTTCGAGCGCAGCCCCTTCGAGGTGGTGGCCCGGCGCACCCCCTGGCCCCGCGGCCTCGCCCCACGTCGCGGCGCGGTCAGCTCCTTCGGCTTCGGCGGCACCAATGTGCACGCCATCCTCGAAGAGGCGCCCGCCCCCGCCTCCACTGCCGGCGGCCCCTCGCGCAGCCAGTTGCTGCTGCCCCTGTCGGCCAAGACGCCGGCGGCGCTGGAGCGCCTGCGCCAGCAGCTCGCGGTCTGGCTCGGCGAGCACCCCGAGGCCAGCCTGGCCGATGTGGCCCACACCCTGCAGATCGGGCGCCGGGCCCTGGCCTGCCGCGACGCGGTGGTCGCCCCCGACCTGGCCGCAGCCATCCGCCAACTGGCCACCCCCCGGCCGGCGTCCGCCGTCCTGGACACGCTGGACGCGCCGGTGGTGTTCATGTTTCCCGGCCAGGGCGCGCAATACGCCAACATGGGCCGCGATCTGTACCGCGAAGAGCCCGAGTTCCGCCACTGGATGGACCGCTGCTGCGCGCTGTTCCGCCCCCACCTCGATCGGGACCTGCACGCGCTGCTGCTGCCCCCCGAAGGGCAGGAGGACGAGGCCGACGAGGCCCTGAAGGACACCGGCTACACCCAGCCCGCGATGTTCACGCTCGAACTCTCGCTGGCACGCTGGTGGATGAGCCTGGGCGTCAAGCCGGCTGCGGTGCTGGGCCATTCGGTGGGCGAGTTCGTCGGTGCCCAACTGGCCGGCATCTTCACGCTGGAGCAGGCCGTGGCCCTGGTGGCCCTGCGCGCGCGACTGATCCGAGCCCTGCCGGCAGGCGCCATGCTCTCGGTGCGCTGCGCACCCGGCAGCCTGGCGCCGCTGCTGCCCGCCGAGGTGCAACTGGCCGCCGCCAACGGGCCGGAGCTGTGCGTGCTCGCCGGGCCCACCGACGCGGTCGCGGCCCTGGCCGGCGAACTCGAAGCCCGGGGCATCGGCGCACGCCTGCTGCAGACCTCGCACGCCTTCCATTCGGCCATGATGGACGATGCCGTGGCCCCCTTCCTCGAGGCCCTGCAAGGGCTGCCGATCGGCGAGCCCACCATCCCCTTCATGTCGACCAGCCTCGGCGACTGGGCACGCCGTGCACAGGACCTGGGCCCCGCCTACTGGGCCCAGCACATCCGCCGCCCGGTGCTGTTCGAGCAGGCGGTGGGCCGGCTTCTGGCCGACAGCGAAGCCGCCACCGTGTTCCTGGAGGTCGGGCCGCGCGACACCCTCGCCACCCTCACCCGGCTGCAGGCACAGGGCACACGCCGGCAGAAGATCGTGGCCTCGCTGGGCGATGCCGCCGGCGCCCCGGACCGGGACCTGGCGGCCGCCACGTCCGCCCTGGGCCGCCTGTGGACACAGGGCGTGCCGGTGGACTGGACGGCCTACCGTGGCCGCCAGCCGCGGCGCCGGGTGCCGCTGCCCACCTACCCCTTCGAGCGCCGCTCGCACTGGCTCGAACCGGCGCAGAGCGTGCTTCGCAGCCCGCCTGCCGCCGACCGCCCCCCTGCTGCCACAGCCGCCACAGTCGCCGCCGTGCCCGCACCTCCCCGCCCCGATGCGCTGCCGACACGCCTGCCCCCGGCCGCCGCCCAGGGCGCAGCCGTCGCCGGCCTGCAACTCGGCCACGACGCCCAGGGCCGGCCCTGCTGGTACGCGCCAGGCCCTCTGGGCCGCCCGGCGCCCATCGGCGGACACGAGGCCTCGGCCAGCCCCCTGGCCGCGCCGCCGCAAAAGCGGCTCGAGGCACCGGCCGGACTGCAGCGCATCCACCGCATCAGCCGCCGCGACCCGGCCGCCGCCCTGGCCTTCCACGAAGGCTTTGCCATCCGCCTCGCGGGCGCCCTGGACGAAGCGGCCTTCGCCCGCGCCATCCAGGGCCTGGCAGAGGTCCATGAGGCCCTGCGGGTGCACTTTGCCGACGAAGGCCGGCAGTTGGTGATCGAATCGACCTGCCCCATCCCCGTCAGGCGCCAGGAGCTGGGCGAGATCGGCGCGGCCGGCCTCGAGGCCGCCCTGGCACAGGCCGCCGAAGCCGACGCCCGCACCGCCTACGACCTGGACGCCGGCCCGCTGTGCCGCGTCACCTGGCTGCGCGCCGGGGCGCAGCACCACGGGATCGTGCTGGCGGCCCATGCGGCGGTGGTCGACGGCTGGTCGCTCGACAATCTGCTGGAAGACCTGGGCCGCCTCTATGCCAGCCTGTCGGCGCAATCGGCCCCCTCGACACTGCCGCGCCACGGCCTGGGCGACTACCTGGCCTGGCGTGCCAGCCCCGCCCGGCAGGCCAAGGCGCAAGAGGCCCGGATCTGGTGGCATCGGCAACTGAGCCCGCCTGCGGCCGCCGCCCGCCAGCCCTACGACCGCCCCCGCCCGGCAACCCCCGGCGCCCTGGCCCAGAGCGCCGCGCAAACCCTGGACAGCCCGGCCCAGGCGGCCCTCCTGGCCTTTGCCCGACGCCAGGGCGTGAGCTTCTTCTCGGTGTTGTTCGCCGGCCTGGTGCGGCAACTGGCGCACCGCAGCGGCGCCACCGACCTGATCGTGGGGGCCGCGTTTGCCGACCACCCCACAGCCGGCATGAGCGACGCCGTCGGCCGCCTGGTGCGCGTGCTGCCGCTGCGCCTGCGCCTGGGCAGTGATGAACCCTTTGCCGAACTGTGCCGCCGCTGCCATGCGGCCATCCTCGAGGCGAGCGAGCACACCGCCCTGGACCTGGACGAGCTGGCGCACGAAGCGGGTGCCGCCCGCCCCGCCATGGCCGCCGTGTTCACCCATGTGCGCGAATACCGGCCGGGCGAGCTGAGCTTCGGTGCGGCCGGGCTGAGCTACCGCAGCATCCCGCGCCTGGCCATCGAGACCGAGCTGGACCTGACCCTGACCGAGGCCGGCGACAGCCTGCGGCTGGAGGCCCGGGGGCTTGCCGACCTGGCCAGCCTGCCATGGCTTGCCGCGTGGACGCAGGAGTTGAGCACGCAACTGATGGACGACTGCCGCGCCGAGGACGATGCCCAGGCCTGCAAGCGCATCGGCGACGCGGCGCCGGCCGACGCGCTGGAACGCGAACTGGCCGCGATCTGGTCCCGCACGCTGGGCATCGACGAGGTGCGCACCGACACCAGCTTCTATGAGCTGGGCGGCCACTCGCTGCTGGCCCTGCAGGTGTTCAACGAAATCCACCAGAAGTACCGCCTGCGCCTGCCGCTGTCGGCCCTGGTGGAGCACGGCACCCTCCGCGCCCTGGCCACCCATCTGCGATCGATGCTGGACCTGCCCGCCGACACCGCTGCGCCACCCGCCAAGGGCACGACCAGCGCCCCAGCCCCGAAAGCCGCCGAAGCACCGGCCTGGAACACCGTGGTGCCGCTGCAGCCCCAGGGCGATCTGCCGCCCCTGTTCT